>VXPO01000152.1:8636-16304 GCA_009839505.1 Gammaproteobacteria bacterium | reverse complement strand
CTTCAACGCCGACTGTCACGCCCACGCCCTCACCGTACACAGGCTACCTGATGGAGGAGATACCTCCTTGCACGCCCGTACCCGGCTCCTCCGTTGACCCGTGTGGATCCACGCCCAAGACGATGTTGGTCTCACACATCTGGTGGCTGTCAGGGGGACTGAGAATCGGATTCGATATCGACTTCGGATTCGGCGTCGAGACCATCTTCCGCGAACTCGACGGCCTGCCGATGGGTCTGGAACAACAGCTTGGCGCTGTCGGGTTCAGCGAGTGTTGCTATAACTTTGTGACGCACATCGTCGCCCGCGCGACTTTCCTGCCGGGCACGGAGCGGTGCACGAGCAACGAGCCTTTCCGCCCGGCGTCGTATGACGAGGTTCTTGCACAAGCGAATTGGCCCCTCTCGGCGGTCGTCCAGTGCTTCGCCGACGTGCGCGTCAACGACTACATCCTGGGGAGAGGCCCCTCTCGATTGACGGTGCAGACAGGACTGCTTATCACCCCCTACGCGGAATGGGAAGAGGACCTTCGAAGTGCCGCACGAGAGCTGAATCTCTCACCGGAAGAGGTGGTCGAGGGTTTCTACCGGAACGCCTGGGAATATGCCATCCCGTATGGAGACGACCAACTGGACGAGATAGAGCCCGGAGCGCCTGCGCTGACGCAAAGCGAGGGCATCAGGGGCAGAGAGGCGATCCTCTTTCTTGGTCCATCGATCAATCACGCCATCGAGGTATGGCAGGTCTTCCAGACCTGGAATGTGCAGGGGGACCCCGGTGCAGCGACTGCCGTCCATCCCCACAGGGAAGCTTGGAGGATGTCGAAGGACTACCAAGATGGCGACTACTGGCGTTTGCTCTCGGTGGAGCTACCGCGCTTCGAGCAGGAGGTCACCGCTGCGCATGAGGCCCGGGTCACCGAGTATGGGGGACGCATCGGCGCAGATGCGAGCCTGCCGATGCTGATATCCGACATACATTACCTGGACGAATTCATGGCGAGCGCCGGCGCGTACGACCATCCCGACGGGCCTCCGGCCCAGCCGCCACCGGTGACCGGCGAGGTTCCCCAGTAACCGACGCCAGCCCCAACGGCAACCCCCACGCCCGCCATGACACCGGCTCCGCCGGCCCGGAATCTCCAAACCAACAGCAGACAGAGCAACTGCAACCATCCTGCTATCCACGTTGCCCAATGGTCTCGCGGACACGCCGACGTTCGTCGCGCCGCGCGTCACCGCCGCCTCGGAAGGGCAACCGTAGCGGATGCTGGAGGGGGCCGGGTTGCCCTTTCGCTCCCCACTTGATTGGTCGTCGCTAGATGCAGGGCATACCTTGCCCTATCAGCAGACACCGCGTCTCCAGCTTCGTCATCACCTCCAACGGGGCGGTGGAGAAGTGGCTCAGCCTCTTCGAGGACCCCATCCTCGGCAACAGCGCCCTCGACCGGCTCGCCAACGCCAGCTATCAGATCGTCATCGAAGGACACAGCTACCGCCAGAGACTCTCGCCCCATCGTGCCCTATCGGCAACCATAGGGAGTGCTCCCCTGCCGCCCGGCCGTCAATCACCAGCCGCGCCGAGCTTCGCGAGGAGCGTGCGTGCGGATACGAGAGTCTGGTCAATGTAGTTCACTGGGGCTAGAATAGGTCATGATAATCCATCAGCCAGTTGGCTGGGAGGTGCGACCGTGGTCAAGAAAGTGAGCGTCGCGCACGCGAAAGCCCAGCTTTCGTCCATAGCTTCCGAGGTCGCCTTCGGGGGGCCGCACGTCATCATCGAACGGCGAAGCAAGCCGTGGGTCGCATTGGTGAGGGTTTCCGACCTCGAGTATCTGGAGCAGGCTCAGCCGACTTCGGATCGGCCCCAGGGCGCCCTCGCCCTGGCAGGCGCCTGGCGGGAGGCTGACAACGAAGACGTGGATGCCCTCGTGGAGGAGATCTACGCTGAGCGGGACAACGACCCGGGACGCCCGGTGGAGTTGAACGTCTGATGTACCTCTTGGATACGGACATCCTGAGCAACCTCGTCAAGCGCACGCCTTCCACCGCATTGGTTGCCAAGTTGGCTTCCGTGCCTCAGGAAACCCAGTTCACGTCCAGCATCACCCTCGGCGAAATGGTCTACGGCACCTGCCGGATGCCGGCGCACACAGAGCTCTTCCTGGGACGGCTGGAGCGCGTACTCCTGCCGAACCTGGCGGCACTTCCCTTCGATGTTGCGGCGGCGCGCCGCTATGGCGAGTTGAGAGCCGAGTTGGAGAACCGCGGGACCCCGCTTGGGGAGGCTGACCTCAGGATTGGAGCCATCGCGCTCTCCCGTAGCCTTACCGTGGTCACCGGATACGTCCGGCACTTCCGGCGCATTCCCGGTCTGGCGGTGGAGAACTGGCTGGAGGGCTGACCGTTAGAAGCGGTCCGCTCACGTCGTTGAAGACGAGACTGAACACCCTGATCGAGCAGCCGCTCTACGGCACGATGGAGATTCCAGACCCCGCAATGGAACTACCTGGCAGGCTCTCCTTGGGGAACATCGGCCAAACCAGCGGACGCATCGCCTACCTGCTTTCGGTACACATCTTCCAATTCGAATTTCGGGCTAGCGGGAGGCTCACCAACCATGTACAGCAGCAGGCTTTCTGCCAGCTGTAGGGTGTTGTCCGTTCCTTCGTCTGTTGAGGCGGAGCCGCCCTCCGAGGAGGTGGTGCTAGGGTCGGGGAAAGTGAAGTCGGTCTCGATTCCGCAGTTGCTCATGGCCTGGCAGCGCGCTCTGTTCGAGGGTGAGCCCAGCCGGGTCGCGGGGCTGAAGATGCGGAGGATTTCCTGGCCGTCCTCGACCTTCGTCAGTTCCTCGGTGAGGCACCGCAGTGCGGCCGTGTCGGGTGGACTGTCGCCCTCGGGGGTCATCGCGGCGGCTTCGTCCGGGGAAAGGCACGATAGGGCCTCGAAGGCTGCGGGTGGGGCATCGTCGCTGGGTGGGCCGCTCGTCGCGAAGCTGATCGCTGCCTGCAGGTTCTGGGTGAATGCGTCTGTGAGGCAGTTGCGTGTCTCTGCGCTGAGGCCGCCCGCAGTGGCGGAGAACATCGAGATTGCGAAGTCCGCGTTGCTCTCGGGCGTGAGACACTCCAGCAGAGCAGATTCCGTCGTTGAATCGGGATCCTGAGTGATCGTCGCGGTCTGGAACGAACTGAAGCGGTCGCCCAAGGCGTTCTGGACGCAGGAGCGTTCGTCTAGGGAGAGGAGAGCGAGGAAGTCGCTGCCGGTCGAGGATGCGCCGAGGTTCCATTCGGTGACGGGGACCGGTGCCTATCGGTTCTATGCTATTTCACCCATCTCTTAGAAGGTGTGCTATGCAACCTCCTCAACCTGGTTACCGTCTTGAGGATGTCTCTCCCAGAGCCACACCACGCTCCGGTTGCGAGGCGTCTTGATGGATGGACGGCCGTTCAGGGTATGGGCGACATACCCGACAAGGTCATTAGCGCAGATGCTACAGTATCCGTAGGAATCGATCAGCCTGGACGTGATGCTGTTCCATCGTCGTGCCCACTCGATTCGCTGCCGGGCGTAACGCGGACGGGCTAGGTTCTTACTCAGTTCATTCGGCGTGATGAGAATCCGCTTCTCTATAGCGTTTTTCAGGTGGGGGTCGGAGTTGTATTCGAAGTCCCACCCCCGGCCGCGCCAGTCGGCGGCGCGCTCCTGGATGTCGCGCCGGAACTGGTCTTTGTCGCGGTCGGTCACATTGAGAACCCGCTCCATCTCTCGCATGTCGCGCTCCCGCTCGGCATCGGCACCGGTGGGCCTGTACCCGCCCCGGTCTATATCCGCTAGGTAAGCACTGCTGTCAGTCAAATATCTGGTGAGCAGCGCATTGGCCTTTTCTTCAAACGCCTCCTCGCTCGCGAGGCGGACTTGGTGAATTGCCAAGTCGTTGTATGCTCGCACGGCGTCTGTGACCAAAGCAATCTTTGCCGCGAAATCCGACCTGTAACTCACATTCTCGTCGAGACCTTGCCAAAGACTGTCAAGGGCGCAGAGGGGCGTCACGCAACGAACTTCAGGACGGCTTGCCGCAGCGCTGATGCGATTCATCACGTACCTGGGCGAAATGCCGGTCATTCCCTCCATCGCGTGCCGATGCTGCATATCCCATACGTCCTGGCTGGAGAAGCTGGGGTTTACTTGTCCGTCGTAGAGATTCACCTTATCAAGCATGGATACTCCAGAACGGTCGGACGGGTCCAACCGCGCCAAGACGGCGAAAGTACTGGCCACCCGCAAGGTCAGGGGCGCCATGTGCACGTCCTCCATTTGGCTCATCTCAAGCATCTTGTCGTATATCTTGACCTCTTCAGTGACCCGCAGGTTATAGGGAATCTGAACAGCGATGATGCGGTCCCTGAGGGCCTCAGAGCCCTTGTCTGCTGAGAACTCGTCGAAGTCTCCCTGATTGGAGTGCCCTACTATGACCTCGTCGGCGTACACGGAGCCGAACTTCTCCATCTTGATGTACTGCTCTTGTGCGAGGCTGAGCAGAGAGGTGAGTAGGTGCTTGTCGGCCTTGAACATTTCCACAAGCTCAACTATGCCGCGATTGGCGACGTTGAACTCGCCGTCCAGCCGGAATGCTCTTCCCGCCACCTCGATTCGGTCTCCCTCAAGCCGCTCTGTGTTGACACTCCCTACCAAGAGAGACGAGTCAGACGGATTGGGGTTGTTGGCCATGAAGCAGCCGATGCCGATGGCCTCTTGCTCCGAGAACGTCACTCGTTCGACAGGGACCTCTGCGTAACGCCCCTTGTATTCGGCCCTGACCATGTAGCGGCATTTGGGACAAAGGTCGCCCTCCACGTAGATCCCGTATTGCTCGTAGAGCTGCGGCCGGAGCCTTTCCGGAATTAGATGCAGGGGCTCCTCCTGCATCGGACATCCTTTGATGGCATAGGCGGTTCCTTTATCGGTCTTGGAGAAGGCCTCCACGGCGCGCTTTATGAGTTCGACAACGGTGGACTTGCCGCTGGCAGGAGGGCCTATGAGCAAGAGTATACGCTTGCGCACCTCGAACCGCTGTGCGGAGGAGGCGAAGTATTCAACAATGCGGCCGAGGGGGTCCACCAGCCCGAATATCTTGTCTTGGAACAGGTTGTACGTGCGGTCGCCTTCCTGTGTCACGTGCGAGCCGCTTGCCATGATGGCTTCGTAGACGTAGGCGTGAGAGAGCCTGCTCCTAGCCGGATCCTCAACCACCATGCGGAGGTATTGCTCAAAGGTCCCTACCCAGGAATACCTTTCAGACTCCCGCTCTGCCTCGGCTATGATGGACTCGATAGTTACCTTGCTTGTCATGACCTCTTCCATATCGTGTACTGCGCCCGTCCCTCGTTATGTGCAGGCCACACCGGTTCCAGTTCGGACTCGCCAAGGGCGCACGGACAAGTGTACTAAGCGCCGACCAAGCTAGGCTTCACCCCAGCATTTCTGGTTTAGGTGATGGCAGACGCTAACCCCCAGAGGCCCACGATCCCGACAACGGCACCGCCCAGCAGCATGGCCCACCCTGAAACCAATCGCAGCGCCTGTAACTGGAAGGTCAGGTGAAAGAATATTATCGAGGAGATGATGGTGAGGATGAGCGGCACAACCGACATTGCCAGCCATACGCCGGTGCCGTGTTCGAACACCCCGCCCTCAGCCATTGACAACGCGAAGATGAGAAAAACCACCAAGGAGCCGATGGCCAAGAAAAAGCTGTAGACGCCGATGGGGCGCGTGTCCATGTCCCAGAGGCTCTGTGCGCCAACAGCAAGCGAATAGGTTGCCCAGAGCATGACCAGCGCTGCCAAGGCGGTCATGAGCGCGGCCGTTCCATCGCCGGAGATCAGGGTTGGTGCAATGGCCGTGCCCAGCATGAATGTACCAAGCGTGAGCAAGCCGAGGCTCATACTCAACACGCCTATGGTCCGGCCTTCGGAATACAGTCCAAGCACATGCCCAGCCTGCGAGAAGATTGCCGCGCCTATCAAGAGGAAGAATATGCCTTCCACGACCTAGCCTCCTACAGCGGATTGGGAATGGGTTCCCTTGCTGCTTGCATAGACAGGTTCTCATGTCCCTTGGCAGTCTAACGCATCAGTCAAGAGCCTGCTGGCTTCGTTGCAAAGTTCCGCTAGGGAGGAGTGACGCGGGTGTCCTCAAACCTAGCACTCCCGCCACCTACGTGGCACAGGAGCGAGCCAGAATGAGGAGCCCTCCGCGCCCTACACCAGTATCACGGAGCAGACCGCCCAGGTGTACCGCGAGATATTCGGCATGGACGCGCACGGGAGGGAAGTCGTCTTGGAGCATCACTCGCAGGCGCTGGCTGCAAAAGACGACGACGGGGACTTCCGCAGCCGGCAGGCAGCCGCGCGACTCGCCGCCGAGAACTGGGACGCTCCTATCGTCGTCACCACCACCGTCCAGCTCTTTGAGAGCCTCTTCTCCAACGCCACGAGCCGCCTCCGCAAGGTGCATCGGATGGCCGGCAGCGTCATCGTTCTCGACGAGGCGCAGACGCTGCCGCCACGCCTGCGCGACCCTATCACCGACGCCATACGCAGCTGACTGCGTGGGCCGGAACAACGGTCGTCCTCTCCACCGCCACGCAGCCCGCGTTCGAGGCCGTCAAGCCTTTTGCCGGTCTCAGCCCCGACGAGATCGTAGTCGCACTCGGCCTTATGGTCGGGTGAGGATTGCAGACGTTCCGGCGGCACCGACGCTCTCCCCACCTGCGCATACATCCGGTCGAATTCCGGCGACAGTCGCTCCAGCGCCTCGTCAGCCAGTGCCTTGATGGTCCGGATGGAATGGCCGTGTGGGATGCGCTCCTCCAAGTCCACGAACGCCAGCATCGTCGCCTGCGGATTCCGCTCCCGCGCATCGGGCGTTGCCTCCTGTCTTCTTTCACCGGCAACATCCGCGATATGGCTGGCTGGGCGCTGCGAACATGAGGCCCATCGGCTCACTCCTGTTCCCGCGGGAGCAAGGGAAGGGGCCGCCGGCAATGTAGTCGGCGGCCCCTTGACCTGACACGGTGCGGCGTCAATCCCGTAGGCCAGCCCCCGGCCCGGCGTTGGGCCTACTCCCTGTCGAGGTATCCGACCCCCTCTTCTCTGGCGCTCTTCTTCTTGGCCCCGTCCACCTCATCGATGGTGACGTAGACCTGCGGCACGCCGCGCGGCACCTCGGTGAACCGGTCTATCCAGATGTAGATCGTCCCGCTGTCCTCGCCCTCGGCGATGGTCAGCTCGCCCCTCGTGTAGTCGTCATACTCCTGATTCAGGCGGTAGCACCAGAGGAAGTCCTGGCCCGGCTCCTCGCCCGAGGGGACGATGCAGTAGTCCGTTATCGGGGAGTCGATGGCGATGGAGTCCGTGCTGTACCTGACGGTGACGTCCTGCTGCGCTGTCTCGCTCAGGGTGACCTCGAACCGCAGGAACTCTCCCGCTCCCGCGCTCTCCGAGTCCGCGATGGTCACCGTCAGGGTGTCGCTGTTGCCGACGGCCGGGTCGTCGTTGTCCGACACGGCAACAGTGGCCGCCCCATTGGAGGAGGACACGGTGTAGCCCTGGCCCGACTTGAGCGTGGCCGTCACCGAGCCGTCGGCTTCATCTGCGGTGTCGTCAGT
>VXPO01000152.1:0-8536 GCA_009839505.1 Gammaproteobacteria bacterium | reverse complement strand
CCGTCGGCTTCATCTGCGGTGTCGTCAGTGGTGGAGATCGTGTACGACGCGCTCGTGCCGCTCAGCGTGACCGTCGATGCGCCGCTGGCCCCGAAGTCCCCGCTCTGGGAGACCCCCACGTTGACCGTGATGGGGCCGGCGGGGGCCGGGCTGGCCGTGATGGTGAACGTCGCCGTACCGCCCTCGGTGATGCCGCCGCCTGGGGCGATGCTCACCTCGGGCACGTCGTTGTCGGCAACGTTCACTGTGGCCGCCCCCTGGGAGGAGGACACGGTGTAGCCCTGGCCGCTTTGCAGCGTGGCCGTCACCGAGCCGTCCGCCTCGTCGGCCGAGTCGTCGGTGGTGCTGATGGTGTACGACGCCGTTGCGCCGCTCACGACCACCGTGGCCGCGCCGCTGGCCCCGAAGTCCCCGCTCTGGGAGACGCCGACGTTGACCGTGATGGGGCTGGTGGGCGACGGGCTGGCGGTGATGGTGAAGGTGGCCGTCCCGCCCTCGGTGATGCCGCTCCCGCCAGTGATGCTCACCTCCGGCGTGGGCGGCGGCTGTTGCTGCTGTTGCTGCGTGGGTTCGTCGTTGTCGAGCACCTGCGCCGTCTCCGTGGACAAGGACCCCACGGTGTAGCCCTGGCCGCCGTTCAGCGTCAGGGTCACCGAGCCGTCGGGCTCGTCCACGTTGTCGTCGGTGGTGGCGATGGTCACGGTGAGGCTGCCGCCGGTGGGGATGGTCTCCACCCGGCTGCCGGTGGAAACGCCGTAGTCGCCGCTGGCCGTTATCGTGACGTTGACCGGCAGGCTCGACGCCGGGGCCGGGTTGGCCGTCAGCGTGAAGGTGACGTTCCCGCCCTCCGTTCCGCCCGCCGCACCGGTGACGTTCACCTCCGGGACGTCGTTGTCCGCCACCGCCACCGTGGCCGCTCCATTGGAGGAGGACACGGTGTAGCCATTGCCGCTTTGCAGCGTGGCCGTCACCGAGCCGTCGGCCTCGTCATTGCCGTCGTCGGTGGTGGCTATCGTGTAGGACGTCGTCGCCCCGCTGACCTGCACCGTGGCCGCGCCTGAGGCCCCGAAATCCCCGCTCTGGGAGACCCCCACGTTGACCGTGATGGGGTCGGCGGGCGCCGGGCTGGCGGTGATGGTGAAGCTGGCCGTACCGCCCTCGGTGATGCCGCTGCCTGCGGTGATGCTCACCTCCGGCGTGGGCGTCGCCGTCGAGGACGGGTCCTCGATGGTCAGGACGCGCGGGTCCTGCGCGCCGCCGTCGGACGGCTGCCACGTATCGCCCGCCATCGGCTGCCATTCCAGCGTCAACTGCTGCGTGCCGGCCGTGCGGGAGGCCCACGTCACCTCGAAGGTGTCGTCATTGACGTTCGCTATCTGGAGCGTCGTGAAGCTTGACTTGTCGCGCGCCTTGGAACCGCCGCCAAACTGGATCCTGCCGGACCCCGTCCAGCCGGAGGGGCGCGCGACCGTCACGACGCCGTTGGACAGCGGCGCTTCGGCCGTACCCGGCAGCGAGACCCCGGACGTCGCCGCCGCGTCGTTGTCCGCCACCGCCACCGAGGCCGAACCCTGGGATGAGGACACGGTGTAGCCCTGGCCGCTTTGCAGCGTGGCCGTCACCGAGCCGTCGGCCTCGTCGGCCGAGTCGTCGGTCGTGGCGATGGTGTAGGAAGTCGTTGCGCCGCTCACGACCACCGTGGCCGCGCCGGCCGCTCCGAAGCTCCCGCTCTCGCTGACGCCGATGTTGACCGTGATCGGACCCGTCGGCGCCGGGCTGGCGGTGATGGTGAAGGTCGCCGTGCCGCCCTCGGTGATGCCGCTCCCGCCGGTGATGCTCACCTCCGGCGTCGTCCCCGGCGCGTCGTTGTCCGCGACCGCCACCGAGGCGGACGACGGGGAGCCGACGGTGTAGCCGTCGCCTCCGTGCAGCACGGCCGTCACCGTGCCGTCGGGCTCGTCCGTGGTGTCGTCGAGGGTGGTGATGGTGTAGGTCGTCGTTGCGCCGCTCACCTGCACCGTGCCCGCGCCGACGGCCCCGAAGTCCCCGCTCTCGCCCACGCCCATGTGGACCGTGATGGGGCTGGCCGGGGCCGGGCTGGCGGTGATGGTGAAGCTGGCCGTGCCGCCCTCGGTGATGCCGCTGCCGGCGGCGATGCTGAGTTCAGGTTGGCCGGCGGGCACGTCGGGGCACTGGGCCGCGATGGCTTCCAGCGCGGCGGTGACCCGGCCCCAGCGGTGGCTGCTGTGCACGTTCTCGTTGGCCCTGGACTCCGCCAGGGTAATCGGGGTCACGTTGGGGTCGCCGACGTCCACGCCCAGGGCCACCAGCACCCGGTTCCAGCGAGCCACGTGAACGGCGTTGCCGGGGTGCTCGTCGCGCCAGCCGGTGACCTCGGCCACCGTGGCGGCGTTGGCCGGGAACTGCACCGTGCAGGACGGCTGCTGCTGCTGTTGCGGCGGCGCCTGCTGTCCCTGCCGCAGCGGCAGCGTGGGCACGTAATTGTCGTCGTCCCACATCTCGAAGTACGCCGACGGCTGCGGACCCACCACGTAGCCGGTGCCCGCTTCCACCGTCGCCGTTATCCTGCCGGAGGGCTCGGCCGTCGAGTCGTCGGTGGAGATGATCTGGAAATGCGTGGTGCTGCCGCTCACCGTCACAGGGGGCGTGGGGACGGTGGTGAGGGGCCCCCAGCTCCCGTCCTCGGTGACGCCGATGTTGACCGTGATGGGGCTGCTCGGGGCCGGGTAGGCGACGATGTGGAACTGGGCCGTTTCGCCCTCGAGGGTCCTGGCGCCCAACTGGCCCTGGAGGCCCACTCTGCTCACGATGCTGACCACCGTCGGGCGCGTCACCGCCGAGTCGCTGATGGTCCCCTTCCCCCGCTGGCGCCCGATCTTCCCGTTCCTGTACTCGGGTTGACCAAGCCTGCTGGCCGGCGGAATGACCTCCGCCACGCCCGACAGGTCGACGAACATCTCCTCCGTGCCCTCGCTCACGCCGTCGGACCTGGTGGGTATCCGCACCAGCTTCCACGTATCACCGGCGTTGAAGGTCACGATGCTGCTGGCGCTGGTGTAGTCCGAGAACGCCTGGGCCGTGCCAATCGGCATCGTGGCGTAGTACACCTCGACCGGATAGGCCGACGTGCGGCTCAGGGTGACCACGAACTCCAGGTCGTTGCCCTCCCGCGCCGTGGCGTCGGCGATGGACGCCGTGATCGTCGGCAGGCCGTTGTCCCGGACCGTCGCCGTCCCCGACCCCATCGTCGGATCGACGTTGTAGCCGTCGTCCGCCAGGACGGTCAGGGTGACCGAGCCGTCGGGCTCGTCGCGGCCGTCGTCCCTGGTGGGGACCGTAACGGTGGTCTCCCCCGAAATCGGCATGGTCACCGTCCGCCTGCCCGTGGTCACGCCGTAGTCGCCGACAGCCGTGATCTCCACGGTCACGGGCACCGTGTACAGCAGCGGCGTACTTTGCGCCTGCAGGGTGAAGACCACGTCCTCGCCCTCGAGCGTGAGGGACGGGTCCAGGACCTTCACGGTGGGCAGGTCTAGGAGGGCCGCCGTCTGCGGCGACGGCGAGCCCACCTGGTAACCGTCGCCCGGTAGCAGCGTCAGTCTGACCGCGCAAGAGAACCCTATATCTTGGTCGGCGGTGGTGGGGACGGTCACGGTGAGGCGGCCCGTGTCCGGGATCGTCAGCGTCCGCGTGTACGTCTCCGGCGTGCGGTCGGGGCCGCACAAGGTATAGAACTCCGCGTTCACCTCGCTCACGGCGGCCTGCCCCTCCACCGGCGGGTCCGCCTCCAGGAGGAAGTCGACGGAGTCGCCCTCGTAGCGCGTCGGGCCTAGCTTCACGTTCACCGTCGGGTCGTCGTCGTCCTTGACGGTGACGCTCAGGCTCCGCTCCTCGCCGAACCTGTGCCACTTGCCGCTCAGCAGCGTCAGCGTGACCTTGCCGTCCGGCTCGTCCACGCTGTCGCTCACGATGGGGACGCGCACGGTGGCCGAGCTCTGGCCGCGGCTGAACTTCACGGTGCGCCGGCTCGTGTTCACGCCGAAGTCGCCCTCGGACGTGATCTCAGCGGTCACCTCCAGCCCGCCGTGGCCGGGGGCCGGGGAGGCCGTCAGCGTGAACACGGCGTCCCCGCTCTCAGGGACGCTGGCGTGCTCGCGCGTGATGGTGATCCCGTGGAAGGGCTGCTCGCCCAGGTCCAGCAACGCTTGCGTGCAGGTGATCTGGTGCGGGTGGAAGTAGGCTTTGGAGTTTCCGGGCCGCGAGTCCCGCATCTCGAAGCAGGTGGTGAACCGCTCCGACTCGACCAGCGCCCCGCGCTTGTGGATCGGGGTGATCTCCAGCTTGTACTGCCGGTTGCCGCTGCTGAGCGATATCCCGTTGTAGTCGTAGGCGCTGGCTCCCGTCTTGCGGGGCAGCCCCAGGATGGGGAAGCTGGCGTCGTAATCGCCTTCACGCCCCCGCGCGTAGGAGTGATCGACGGCGTCGACCATGCGCGTCTGGTCCGGCACGTCGCCGCCCGGCGTGCTCAGCCGCGCCTCGAAGTGGCCGAAGTGCCGGCTGGCATCGTCGTAGTCGTGGTGCGTGGTGCCGGGCTGTCGCCACTTCCAGTAGAAGTGGGTCTGGGGGAGGTTGTCCGCGGCTCCCGAGAAGCGGGTGAAGGGCGGGTCCGGTTCGTAATTATTGTCGGCGGTCCAGCCGAACCAGATCTCCCCGTCGTACTGCTCCTGCAGCGGCGCGAGGGTGTTGTCGTACACCCGCACGTGGACCGTCGCCTCAGGCCGGTCCATGAGTTCTACGTTGGTTATCCACCCTTGTTCCACTGTGAACGTTCTCTTGACCCCGTTCAACAGGCTGTAGTGCCGGAAGGCGTGCCACTGGGCGGGGTCGTGGGACGCCGCGCAGTAGACGTAGACCCGCACCTCCTGCCACTCATTCCAGTTGGACGAGTCGAAATCCAGTTCTTGCGCGTCCTCGCCGAGCAGTGGTCTGGGCCAGGCGCCTGCGGAGAAGTCGTGCACGTCTACAAACCCGGATCGCCGGACCACCTCGGTCTGCCGCGGAGACCCGTAGGGCACGATCAGCCTGACCCAGTCGTCGCCCGGGTCCTCCTTCAGCCTCGCCAGGTAGGTGAAGCTGGTCAACACCGGCCCCACGCCCGCCTCCTGCGCGGTAAGCAGGATACCGGCGTTGTAGGGGGGGTTCGTGTCCGGGTCCGGTTTGTGCGAGGGCACCCATCCATTGGCGGGATCATGCCCCTGGTCGGGGCCGCACGCCGCAGGCTCATCCACCGAGTACCGGGTCGCCTGGAACTCGAAGTAGGTCCCCTCCCCGGGGTCGCGGCTCACCACCGGCTGGTCCACCCGGAACACCGGCGAGATGGCGTAGAAGGAGTGCTCTTGGGTCCGGGACGCGCGCCCGGGGAGGTAGTGCAGCGGGCCCGTGTCGCCGGGGTTGGTCAGCCATTGGCCTCTGTGCACCTGGGAGGAGTGGCCCAGCGGGTTGCCCGACCTGGTGCCGTCCGTGTTCACGCCGGTCCAGTGCCAGTCGTGGTCGCCCACGGTCCCCGCCTCGTTGCGGCGGTCGAGCCGCGCCCAGTTCTCCCAGCTGTTCTTCCAGAAGTTGGCGTAGCCGTCGGCGATGCGCTTGCCGTCCAGCCAGTAGATGGGATGGCTGGTGTGGACGCCGGGGACGGTGCCGGTGTGGCGATGGCCGTCCACCTGGGAGGTAGCGCCCACCACCCGGAACTCCCGGGCGTAGAGCCGGATCGCCTCGTGGCCGTGGGTCGAGGCCCGGTCCCGCACGAATTTGTCGTAGACGGCGATGTCGCCCGACGTCGCATCACGCCGGTTGGAGGTCTGGAACAGCAGCCGGAAGGTCCCGCCCGGTCCGATGTCGGGCGTGCCGTCCCCGTCGGCATCGGGGATCAGCGCCCAGTCCTCCGGCACGGTGAAGGAGCCGTCGGAGGACCGCAGCGGCCCCATCCGGAACACCGGCGACAGGGCGTAGAGGCGACGGGCACCCACACTGTTCGAGGAGTCATCGTCCAGCGGATTTCCGCCTGACCGTGGGAACCCCTCTATGGCAATGGTGGCGCCGAGGTGGCTGGAGGACTTGGTGCCGTCGTCGTTGCTTCCAGTCCAGATGAACGTCGTGCCGCCGATGTTGCGTCCCGACTCGTCCTTGAGGCCGTAGTCGTCCCAGCCGCCGTCATAGAAGTCGGCGTAGTCGTCGGCCAGTTGCGCGCCGGACAACCAGTAGATGGGGACGCCCGCGCCCGTGGTCATGGTGTTGTCCCGGGCGTCCACCTGAGCGGTGGAGCCGAGGGCGCGGAAGTGCACCACGTAGGGGTCGAGGACGTTGTCGGCGCGGCCCTTCGCCGCGCCCTGCACGAAGGCGTTGTAGTCGGCAATGTCGGTGGATCTCGCATTCCGGGTGCCGCTGGTGATGAACAGCAGGCGGAATTGCTCGCCGGGATTCACCTCCTCGGGGAGCAGCGCCCAGTTCCAGGGGACGGTGTAGCTGCCGTCCGGGTTCTGCGTGGCGTCGTCGTCGTAGACCTTCAGCCTGATCGTCAGGGGGCCTGTGGTGGGTATGCGGTTGTGGTTGGGGAAGGTGTAGGTGACGGTCTGGCCCGGCCTGTAATCGCCGTCATCGTTGGCCTGGATGGTGTACTCGATCGTGGTCTCCCCCTCGGGGATCAGGTCGTTCGAAGGGATTATGACACCGCCCGAGGGATTCCCCAGGTTGCCGAGGCGCACGCCGCCCGCCGGGGCCGGCTTCTCCAGGGTGAAGACCAGGGTGCGGGACCCGCCCTCGTCGATGTCCGTGTAGCCGCCCTCGATGGACATGCTGATGCGCGGCGGCCTCGGCGTGGCGTTGACGCGCAGCTTCAGGGCGTCGGGCTCGGTGGTCGGGTTGCTCCAGTCCCCGGCCTGGTAGGACCGGGACAGGCTGGTGTCGGCGATGCTCCAGTCCGTCGGGGGCCAGTCCTCGTCGTCCGATGCCGTGGACCGGATGGCGTGGCCGGAGGTGAAGGGAAGGCGGGTGTCCACCACCAGCCAGTAGCTGGTGTCCGGACCCAGGACGACGTTAGACGCCGAGAGGTGGAAGGTGATGTCCCCGCTGAACGGGTTGTTGTCGGGGAAGTTCAGGTCGGCGACCTTCCCGCCCGGCGCGCCGCCGGAGTCGCTGTGGATGGCGACCCCTGCATTCGAGTTGACCAGGTTGCTGGGGAGCCCTGCGAACTGCAGGTCCACGCCGCCCAGGGCGTACCCCGTCGGGTTGCTGCCGGTGGTGAACTGCTGGGCCCGGTCGCTCGCCAGCGTCGCCGCGGCCCCGTCCGCCTGGGCCAGGTTCGACACCTGCGCCCCCGCCGCACCCCGGGACACGCCGTTCAGGCGGATCTTCAACGATTCGGTGGAGGCGGTCCACGAATCATTGATCCGGAACAGTCTGCCGTCGGCGATGGAGAAGGGGCCGTGGCCGCCCAGGTCCTCCTGGTCCGAGGCCGTGGTGCGCATGCCCTCGCCCGCAGGGCTGTTGATGATGCCCCCCAGTGCCAATAACCAGTAGGTGGTGTTCGGCGAAAGATTGATAACCGACGCGTCGCGCACCGGTAAGTTCAGCGTCCGGTCCGACGTGAACTCCTGCTGGGCGGGAGACTTCAGGAATCCAATCGATCTCTGGGACTCAGGCCGGCCGTTGACGTCCGCTGCGATGCTGAAGAATATATTCGAAAAGGCGTTGGTGGCGGTGACCGCCGCGAACTGGATGTCCACGCTGGTCAGGGTGTAGCCCCGGTGGTCGCTGCCCGTGGTGAACGCCTGCGCGTGGTAGGCGTTCAACGGCGTCGCGCCGCCGTCGGGCTGGCCCAGGTTGCTGACCAGGGGGGGCGGCAGGACGGGGCTGCCATTGATGTTGATCTTCATGGAAGACCCCCCGGTGCCCCAACTACCCGTGCTCCCGGCAGCACGCCACCTGTTGGTGTCGGCGATGCTGAAGCCCGGAGCGGCCCCGGCGTCCTCGTTGTCCGAGTTCGTGTAGCGGATACCTTCGCTGGTGGTGCCGGTAATGGTGCTCGTAGTGTCCAGCACAAACCAGTACGTGGTGCCCGGCGCAAGCTGGAGTCCCTGGCCGGGCGCGGTGAAGGTGTACGTTCGGTCCGAGTTCGTGGACACGTAGGGAGGATTGGTCAGGGTGGCGAGGACCGTGCCGGGCTGTCCGCCGGAATCGGCCTGGATGGTGACCGTAAGCTTCGAAAAGACCTGGGTGTCGCTCAGCCCCGAAATCCGAATGTCGACGCTGTTCAGGGTGTAGCCCCTGGGTGCACTGCCCGTGGTGAACGCCTGGGCCTGGTCGAACTCGTCAGCCCCGTCAATCCAAGGAGTAATGAAGCCGTCGGCCTGGCCGAAGTTGCTGACCAGCGTCGGCGTGGACTGGGCGGAGACGGGGAGGACGAGCAGGGCAGCCAGCGCAAACAGCGCCGCCGCCAGGAGAAGGAGACGGGGATTCAGGG
>VXPO01000097.1 GCA_009839505.1 Gammaproteobacteria bacterium | reverse complement strand
CCCCCCTCCTTGTTCCCCTTTTGGCCCCCCTTTCAAACAACTTACTCTCTACTGGGGTGGTGGGGGGGGGTGGTGGGCCGCGGGGGGGGCCCCCCCCCCCCCCCCGGATCCCGATCTCCTTGCGCCGCTCGGTCACCGAGACCAGCATGACGTTCATCACCCCGATTCCCCCGACAATCAGCGACACGCTGCCGATTGCGGCCAGCAGCAAGGCGAACGTCTGCATCTGCCGCTGCATCTGCTCGATCACCTTCTGGGCGCTGCTCACGTTGACCCGGAGCCCCGGCGCCCGGCGGCGGAAGTACTCCTGCACCTCCTGCGTGGCCGCCAGGTGGTGCGCTTCCGGAGTCATGCGGGCATTGATCTGCCGAACGCCCCGACCCGGAAGGATGCGCTGCGCGGTGGACAGCGGCACCAGGATCGACCTGTCCGCGTCGAACGATTGCATGCCCCACCGTGGGGTGGCAGTCAGCACGCCCACGATCGTGCACAGTCGCTCCCCCATCCTGAACGACTCGCCCAACAGCTGCTCGGCGCCGGCGCCCCGGATGGCCGATGCGATCGCGTCTCCGAGCACACAGTAGTACTGCCGGAAGTCCAGATCCGAAACGGTGCGGCCCTCCGCCAACTGCAGCCGGTTGAGTTCGGCGAACGACGCGGTCACCCCCAGGACCGTGCTGTCCGAGACCTTCTTCCCGGCATAGAAGACCTCCGTGTGACCCTGGCTCCAGGGCGCCACCATGGCGATCGTTGAGGTTTCCTCCGGAAGCGCCAGGGCTTCTTCCAGACGAAACCGTGGGGAAGCGTTGTCGCCCCCGCCGCTTGCCCGGATCACCAGGAACTCGGTGCCAAGCTCCCTGAACTGCTCGAGGGCGCGAAGCTTGGCGATTTCCCCCACCGACACCATGCCGATGACAGAGCCGATGCCGATCACGATGCCGAGCAGCGCCAGCAGGCTGCGCTGCTTCGCCGCGTACAGGCTGACAATCGCCTGCTTGGCGTTGGCCCTCAGCGCCACCCTGACGCCCTCATCGTGCCGGCGTATGCCTGCGTGCCGCGCCCGGAATGCCGCGGCCCCGAAGCCCGCCCCGGCGACGTACTCCGCTGACGCCCCTGGTCGGTCCCAACGTCACCGGCGACTGGCCTTGGCCGCGCCTCTGGTCCGCTTCGCAGGCGTGAACGCGATCCGTCTGCACGGGCCGACAACACCCGGTGGTGCCTCCGCGGGGGATGGATTCGTTCCATGACGGTGTTGGCGCCTCGCGGTTGCCGCTGACGGGTCCGCCATGGCATCACGAGGTTCAGTGCCCATCCGCAACGGTTGCGGCGCCCATCTGGGACCATGTTGTCGTTGTCCGTCCATGGTCTGACATCCGCAGCGTCGGTGCGATGCTCGCAGTCACATCCCCGCCGCCACGGCCGGGGTCGGCCGGGTCGGTCGCCAACGGCGGCGGGCGGCGGGCCGTTGCAGAAGGCATTCCTGGCAACGGCTTCCCGGTTGCGCCGGGAGGACCGGCGTTCGCGTGCAGCATGAGCACCGCTCCCACTGCGCCGCCGTTCCGGTCGTGCCATCCATCACGCATCCTGCGAAGCCGCCTCGTGCAGCAGGCCTTGCTCGATACGGGTGCGCCGTGCGCACTGACGGGCGACGTCCGGGTCGTGGGTGATGATGATGATGGAGGTGTCCTCTTCCCGGTTCAGGCGGGAGAACAGCTCCATGATGTCCCTGCCGGAGGACGGGTCGAGCGCCCCAGTCGGTTCGTCGGCGAGCACGATGGCGGGTTCCCCGACCAGGGCGCGGGCGATCGCCACGCGCTGCTGCTGTCCGCCGGAAAGTTCGTTCGGGCGGTGTTCGGCCCGGTCTCCCAGGCCAACCCTGTCCAAGGCCTTGCCGGCGTGGCGGACGATGTCGGCGTTCTTCATCCCGCGGTACACCAGCGGAATGCCCACGTTTTCCAGCGCCGTCAGGCGCGGCAGCAGATGGAAGGACTGGAACACGAAGCCGATACTGGCGTTGCGGATGGCCGATCTCCGGTTGTCCGGCATGCCCGCGACCTCGTTTCCGTCGAGGAGGTAGGATCCGTCACTGGGCGTGTCGAGGAGACCAATGATGTTCATCAGGGTCGATTTGCCCGACCCCGAGGCTCCCATGATCGAGAGCATGTCACCGCGGCCGACTTCGAGATCGACGCCCCGCAGGACCTCCAGTGTCACCGGGCCGACGACGTAACTCTTGTGGACGTTGGTCAGGCGAAGCATCTGATGAATTGATGGTACCGGGTGCCCGTCGGCTGCCCCGCCCGCCGCCTGCGGCCTGCGCCGGACCGGACGCCCCACTCGCCAGAGTTCGACACGCGCTGGATTCTGTTACTCGCTCGGGCCGCCGGACTGATCCGGCTTTCCATGTTCAGCCATGCGAAACACGGTTCAAGGGCCCGCACCGACGCGCTGGTCTGCACCGTCGGCAAAATCTTCGGCGTCAGCCGGAGATCCAGACGTCGCGGCTCGGTCCCGTAGAGGCGCCGAGGGCGGGTTGGCGTCTATCCGCCCTGCACGAAACCGTTTTTCCCGCCCGGCTCCGCGCTACGACGCCACGCATGCATCGTACAGGTACGACTTGAGGCTCCCCGCGACATAGTATCCGTGGTAGCGGATCCGTTTTATCGGGTTGTTGGCGGAGCAGTTGTACGTCCAGTCGAGCGCATTCCCCTCTCCCAGCTTCGTCTGGGCGGATGTCCCGCTGCAGGAAATATCGCTGGAGCTGCTGATGCCGACGGTGGTCCAGTTCCCGCTCGACCCGCATCGTATGTGCGTGGCGCGTACGTGGTCGTTCACCAGCCTGAACTGGTACGAGGTCTCGTCGTCTTCCGCCTGCGCATTGCCGGCGAACAGGCCCAATGCAAAGACCGCGGCAGCCACCAGGCCCGCTCTCTTCCCAATCCGTGTGTTCGTCATGGCTACACCTCGCAATAAAGCGTGGACAACCGCTCGGGGCCGATCAGAACGATTCCGTCCCGCCGTGCGGGCACATGATCATTGCGGCGTCGACGCCAACCGCCTCGGTCGCCGTGGGCCTGCCACAAGGCATGGCGTCCTTCACGCGAAACAAGACAGATCGAGGTCATCGTCATCGGTCGGGCGATTTGTCAACGAAAGTAGTGTCAATAAGGGTTCTTTACCACGTTTGTCGTGTGCTTAGTGTGGTGTTTTGAAACAATTACATGTGGTTTCCGGGCTTTCCGTTGGTGCAGTTTCCATCGATGGGGAAGTGGCGATCTCCATGCCGGCGGGGCCCGGCGCTTGCGGGTATCGCCCCGCCGGTGCCAGGGGAGGGTCGGATCGCACAAGTTCGGGCGGTCATGGGCCAGCGCGCCCCCTCGCGCTCGACGCGGTTCGCGGGCTCGGCCGGACTGCGCGGCCGTCGTCCCGGCCCCGAACGTAACCGTCCGCTTTGGCGTCCGCCCGGACCTCGCCGAGCTGGCGCCGCACCGACAACCGGGGACACGCCCCAGCCGTGTGTCGACGATCCCCTGGTGTGGGTCCAGATCGTGCGCCAGCCACCAGATCGGGTTCCAGGTCGCCGCACGCTCGGTCTCCGTTGGCCTCGCCAGCCGCGAGGAACGCGGTGCCGCAACCGCAAATCCGCCAAGTGTGCCGCAATGCGTTGCCACGATTGGGAACTTTGCGGTTGCCAGCACCATCGTGGCCCGATGGTCGGACCTTGCGGCGCCCGGAGGGGGCAAGGTTCGCTTCCCCGGTGACGAGTCGGGCCCGCCACGGGGCCCCGGCATGGGCAGGACCTGCTCACTGACGAATGGTGCGCATCGCCGTCTCGCACCGTGCCCGAAAAGGCATGCATGGGCGCGCACCGTGCCGTTGGCCGCTCCGGCCCAGGGAACGGAAATCGCAAGACAGGATGGCGACCCGCCACCGCAGGCTTGATGGCGGCCCTGTCCGGCCGGGCCGACGGGGCCTCGCTTGGGCGATCAGATCTTCGATGACCCGCCGTAACGGCGGACGAGTTCGCGCGACACAGTTCTGGGGCAGAACAGGAGCGGGCCGTTGATCCCGGCCATGTCAGGACCACGGACGGGGCGCCAACATCGCTGGATCACTGGTCGACGGGACTCTTGCTGCCAAGACGACAACGACAAGCGCACATAATGAGCGGAAAATAACACGCCTTTGTCACAAGAATCCGTCTAACGTCTGTCGTGGGCAATAGTTTCTGTGCTCGGTTGACGCGGGTGAATGCGAATCGGATGGTGGAGGTCTGTCGAGAGTACGGGCCGCGATTGAGGCCGGGCCGGGGTTCGCGTGGCGCGCCGGAGCCCATCCGGCACCCGACGCCGGCGGATTTGCGACGCAGACGGTCGGCCGATGGCGCGTGCCGGGATCCGGCCGGAACTCCCCGGGTTCGGTTCGGTGCCCGGCGCCGCTCACCTTGCTTCTTCCGTGCCGCGAGGCGTATGGCGACAGGGGTCGGGCTGTTCGCGTGCGTCGCGGGTTTGGATGGCGGCCCGGTGCTCGCTGACAGTGCTGCGCCCGCGCAGGAACTGACGCTTGCCGAGTGCATCGCGCTGGCCATGCAGAACAACCGGGATCTCGCCGCCGGCCGCCTCGGCAGGCAGGCCCAGAAGCTGTTGCTTGAGACTGCCGAAGACCAGTTCCGCCCGGCTCCCGCCCTCAATGTCGCCGTCGAACAGGCATGGTCGGCAACGGAACTCGGGCGGGCGGACACTTCCGCGATCCGGCTATCCCCTACCGTGACGATGCGGATCCCTACCGGCGGGGCGTTCAGCCTGCACCTCGACAACCGCGTGACGAGCGAGGACACCGCCGACCAGTTCATCCAGCTCAGGTTCAATCAGCCGTTGCTGAAGGGCGGCGGAATGGAGGTGGGCACGGCCGGCCTGGTCTCGGCCCGCCGCCGGGACCGGATCGGACTCCTGGGGTTCGAGTCCGCCGTGACCGGCCTGGTCACCCGGACCATCCTTGCCTACCGCCGGGTGATCCGGTCCGTCCGCGCCGTTGAGATCGCGAGGCGCTCGGTGCAGCGAGCCCACGACCTGCTCGACGTCAACCGGGCGCTGATCGAAACCGGAAGAATGGCCGAGCAGGATGTGGTCGAGACCGAGGCGAACGTCGCCGAACGGGAGCTCAGCCTGACGGAAGCGGAGGGGGCCCTGGACGACGCCCGCCTCGCCCTGATCGATGTCCTGGACATCGACAGCCGGACCCAGTTCCACCTGACCGAATCCCTTGAAGTGGAGCCCGCCGAGGTCGATGTGGAACATGGGGTGCAGGTGGCGCTCGAGAACCGGCCCGACTATCTCCAGGCGCTCCTGGGTGTCGACAACGCGGAAACCGCCCTCGCAGTGGCCGCAGACGCGCGCGAGTGGGAGCTGAACCTCACCACCTCGGCGCGGTTTGGACACAGTGGCCGATCCCTGGAGGAGGCCTACAGCCGGTTCGACGACGACTACGTGGTCGGGCTCACGCTGGGCGTCCCGCTGGGGGTCGGGGCCGAACGCCTGCGGCGGGACTACGAGCTGGCCAAGATCGCCCTGCGGACGTCGCGCTTGCGGGTCGCCGAGCTGGCCCAGTCGATCGATGTCGAGGTCCGGGGCGCGGTGCGCGATGTCGAGGTGCAGTTCCGGCGCGCCGAACTGGCCCGCGAGGCCAGGCAACTCGCCGAGCGGAAACTCGAGGTCGAGCGGATCAAGCTGAACTCCGGCCTGACCACGAACTTCCGTCTGGTTCGGTTCGAGGACGATCTCGTCCGCAGCCAGAACAACGAGATCGGTACCGTCATCGCGTACCTCAACGCCCGGACCGCGCTCGACCGGACGCTCGGGACCACCCTGGATACCTGGCAGATCGAGGTCGAGCCGCCGGCCGGCGGGGGCGGATACGAATGACGGCGTCGGCGCCACCCTTCCAGGCGCGCCCCGGAGCACTCGTGGACCGGGTCTCGCTGCTGCACCGCAACGTGCTGGAAAGCATGACCGAAGGGGTCATGACCGTCGACTCCGACGGCAGGATCGGCCTGTTCAACCCGGCCGCTTCCCGGCTGCTGGGCCTGGCCCGGTCGGAATGCCAGGCCAAGGCGTTTGCCGAGGTGTTCCTGAACTCGACGGGACTGGAAGAGTTCAACGATGCGATGCTGGCGGCCATCTACAACGAGGCGGTCGGCTCCCGGTCCACGGTCGCAATACGCCTCGAGGACGGGACGAAGCGGTCGCTGGCCGTGACGACGTCGTTTCTGACGGATCGCCGGGACGGGGAAAGCCAGCGAATCGGGATTGTCGCCGTGTTCGACGATATCACCGAGATCGAGACGTTGCGGCGGGCCGAGCAGGAACTTGCCGAATCGACCAAACGGCAGAACACCGAACTGCGGGACGCCTACCGTGAGATCGAGGAGACGAACAAGGCCCTGGATTCGGCTCTGAAGAAGGTGTCGGCGGTGCGCGCGGTCGCCGTGGTGCTCGTCGTCGCGCTGTTTGTGGGCGCCGCCTGGTACGTCTGGGACACGACCGGGACGGCGGTCTGGGCCGAGACCGCGGGCTCGTCCGGGTCTGCGACCGGTTCCGAAGAGACAGTGGTGACCGCGGTCGTTGCGGCGCGCCCGCTCAAGACGACCCTCTCCTTCTTCGGAAGGCTCGCGCCGCGGCGGGAGGTGCGGGTGACCAGCCCGGTCGCCGGCAAGGTGTTGCGGGTGCTGTTCGAGTTCGGCGCACGCGTCACCGCCGGCCAGCCGATGATCGAGCTCGATACCTCCGAAACCCGACGCCAGTACCGATCGGCACGGGCGGAGTACCTGGAGGCACGCGAGCGACTCCGGGCACTCGAGAACTGGGAAAGCAGTCCGGAGATGTCCCGTGTCCGCCGGGCGGTCGCCCGCGCCCAGATGGAACTCGAGGCGCACAGGAACAAGCTGGCCGAAACGACGCTGCTGTTGGCGCAGGGAATCATCCCGGCATCCGAACACGAGGCAGCGCAACGGCAGCATGACGCGCAGGCGCTGAACTACGAAGCGGCACTCCAGGATCTTGAGTCCACGCTGGCCGAGGCAGACGAGGATTCCCTGCAGATCACCCGCCTGCAGCTCGAGAATGCCGAGACGCAAATGCAGGACCTGCAGAAGACCCTGGACAGCGCGGTGATCCACGCGCCGGTATCGGGAATTGCGCTGCGATCGGGAGAGGGTGCAGAGGCTGGCCAGCTGGGGACCGCCGGCCAGCCGTTGGCGCCCGGACGCTCAGTGAGCGAAGGGGAGCACCTCGTCACGGTGGGGGACCTCAAGGGGATCGCGGTCGCCGGGACCATCGACGAAGTGGATGTCGTGAAGCTCCGCCCGGGCCAGCCTGCCGTGATCACCGGCGACGCGTTCCCCGGTCTCGAGCTTGCGGGGGAGATCGAGCGCATTTCCTCGCAGTCGCGGCGCAGCCTCTCCAGCCGGGTGCCGTCCTTCGACGTCACTGCCGCCATCGACGAGCTCTCCGACACGCAGCGTCAAGGGCTGCGGCTGGGCATGTCCGCCGCCGTCGTGGTCGTGGTCCGGGACGAACCCGCGGTCCTGCTCGTGCCGCTGGCTTCCGTCAAGGGGGCGAGGGGACAGTACTGGGTACAGGTCAAGCACGCCCAAACCGGGGAGTTGACGCGGGTTCCGGTCGAAGTCGGCACGACCACGCTCAGGGAAGCCGAGATCGTCAGCGGCCTCGAGGCCGGCGACGAGATCGTTGTCTCCGGGGGCTGATGCGGGTTTCCCCTCAGCAGGCCGCTCCCCTCCGAATTTCCCGCACATCCGGGACTTCAGCAGGCGAGCCGAAACCGCCTATCTCGCGGCCAGGCCATCCTCCACGGCAGTCTCAACATCGGTGGCGCTGCCGCAGTAGCCGTGCATGGACATGCTCCAGGCCAGGTCGCCGTCGGTGCCCCTCTCGCTTCTGAAGCAGAGGGTAAGACCCTGGGGGACGGTCGTTTCGTAGCTGAAGGTACTGCTGAACCGTTGTTCTTCCTCGCCTACGTCTACGTCGACGGTACACGTTACATTCACCGTACACACCGTCCTGAAGTCGGCGGTTTCGTGCCAGCTAATGGTGGCATTCGGGCAATAGTCGGAGGCGACCGAATTCCCCCAATTGGTGCTGCAGGTTTGCTGCTGGTCCGCTGCCGACGCCGGGTCCGGCGCGGCGACGGCGAAAAGCAGCGCCAGGACGATGGTTCCGACCGCCCCGCGAGACTGGCGATTGGAGAGGGTTGGCTGCATCTCGGCTGCTCCGAACATGGGGGTGAACCTTGAGGAACCGGATACTATTTCATCTAATGGGCTGATTGTGTATGAACTGTAGAACATTCAGTGCGTTTAGTGTGAATATCATGCGTCGAAGGGGTTCCGATCGCACTTCCTGTCCGCATCAGTGCTCGGGAAAGGACACGATCAGCCCGATCGATGTGTCCAGGCGCAATATCAATGCCGTGCGGGTGCGGCGGCCAAGCCGGGCAGCGGGCGGAGCGCAGCGGATCCGGATGCCTGGCCTGGCGCCGTGATGATTTCCGGCGCCGGCGGGCGGTATCCCAGGGCGCTGCGAGGCCTCGCCGCCTTGCAGCGACGGCGCCCTGCTTCCATCAGGATCTGGGCCTCCTGCCGTGAGGTGAAGATCGCCCGGTCGAGCAGCCCATCCCGGCACCGGGCATGGCAACAGCGACCAAGTGCGCATCGTCGAGACGGACCTTGCCCGCTGTGGTCCGATGCCGCCGATGGCCGAGCGCCTGCCAATCAAGGGAAGGTTCTCGCCGGCCATGACGGCCTGGCTGCCGGCGGTTTGGTGCAGGTCGTGCAGGTGCAGCCTGCCGAGCCCGGAAATCGGCGCAGGCCGGCCGCCGGCACGTCGTGAGGCTGTTGGTCCCCCCACCTACGGCGTGTCGCGGAACCAGGAATGCCTCCGGATCGCGCACGCCGGGCAGCGCCTAGATGAGCGCCCGCGCCGGGCGCCATCGCGCGGGCCGGTCTTCGAAGCGGGCAGATTGAGGGCGTCGCCCCCGATGTCGCGCCCGCGCGAGTCGAGCACGTCGCTGTGGCGGCAGCCGGTGAGCGCCAGCAGCCGGATGGCGGCGACGGCGTCGGACCGGCCCGCTTGGCGGGCGTCGAGCACGCGCCCGAGCCGGACCAGCTCGTCGCCATCGAGGGAGCGGGCGACGCGCTTCCTCGGGATCTTCGCGATGCCGAGACAGGGGTGACCACCTGACGCGCACCTGCCGTAGCCCGGGCTGGTGACCGCAGCGTCTGAACGGAACCTTTTCGTTTGGAGCCACGACACATTCACGCTGATCGTCGAGCGTCGAATGATTCACGATATGGGCATGAAAACTGCACAAATCCACATGCTAGCTTCACGAATTTTCGTCTAACGTATTCGGCGACGTTACGCAGCCGTTGTCGTGTCGCTGGGAGCAGCGCGGTGGGGTATCGGCGATGGCGCTCAGATGAGAATGCACGAGTACCGATACGAGGGGACAACCTCAACCATGATCGACCGAACACCTTTGGCACTGAGTGCTGCCCCGCCAACCAGGGCACCGACACCAGGAAGAATGACGGTGCTTGCCGCCGTCGTCGTGCCGGCCTTCCGGTCCCCTGACGCTCGGATGCACCGTGTGCGCTCTCCTGAGTTCGTGAACCCGCACACGGAAATCCACCTGTTGACCGAGATAATCACGAAAGGGGCGGGATGTGGAGTTGACCATCGATAGGCGAGAGCGGGTTCTTGAAGTGCGGGTCAAGGGTCGGCTTGACGCCACCACAGTGGACATGTTCCAGGAGGCTCTGCACAACGCAGTATCGGAGCGCGACCGCGCCATGATCATGGACCTCGGGGAAGTGTCCTTCATCAACAGCACGGGGCTTCGTGCTTTCCTGATGACGGTGAAACTCCTTCGCCTGCAGAGTGCCACGCTGCAGCTGTGTGCACTCACCGATTCGGTTCACGAGGTCTTCCGGATCAGCAGCTTCGACACCATCATTCCGATCCATGAGAGCATGGAGGCGGCGCGCGCATCCCTGTCCGGCTGAGTCGCCGGTAGGCTGCCGCCGGCTTCGGCGGGCCTCGCCGGCCAACTCCCTGTGCCATCCCTTCCTCCCGGCCCATCACGAAGACCCGAGGAGTAGGACGCCAGCCTCGGCGCCGCACTTCCGGGACCGGCACCTGCTCGACGTAGGTCTCGAAGGCGTCCCGGTTCATGGGCCCGTCGGGGACGCAGGACGCGATCATGCCACGCCGCGTCTGCCCGGCGATGACGGTCGAGGTGTGCCAGTGGCCATGCGGCAGGCCCATCAGCAGCCGCTGGCCGCGTGGGGCACGGCCGTGGGTGCACGCCACCTTGGTCTTGGTCCACGTCCCGTCGAGGAACACCAAGCGCGCCGGAACGGCGGTGGAACGAGACTCCGGACCGGCGCAGGGACAACGGGTTTCCTGCCCGGCGTGCTCAGTCCGGTGCGTTCAGCGTCACCTCGTCATAGTCGTAAGGCTCTTCGGGATGGAACCGGGGGACGTCATCGTAATAGGCGCGCACCAGCACCTCAAAGACGGTGGCGGGCCCGTCGGCCCCGATGCCGGTATCGACCAGCAGGTCCGTCTGGTTGGCGGTTTCGTCGGTAAAGCAGGTGTCCGTGTCCGATCCCCGTACTCCGTCCTTCACCGTCCGCCAGTGCACGCACACCTCGTCAGGATGGCTGTTAATGAAGGTGTAACCCGGGCGCGCGGCCGAGATCGACCACGAGATCCTGATCCTTCCGCCGCCGTCGTCAGTGGCGGAATCGAGAACCGCGTAAGGGCCAATTGAAGATCCCTGGCCCATCGCCGCGCCCGACGACAGGACCATGAGACCCAGCCCCACGAGACCGGCAGGCAACGCCCACCACATGCTCCCATTGCCAGGGATTCGCCACGTCAATCCAATCATCGCTTCCTCCTCCGGGGCAAGTGCCGGTCCGGCATGGCCGGCTCCGAAGCCGTGCCAACTGCTGGGACAGCTCGTCACGGCAGTGTTGCCATCCCACTCATTCTAAAGGAAGTATTGTGAATATTGTGTTTTAAGGTGCGTGATGATTGTTCGTTTCGTGTGGCGATGGCAGCGGTCCTGTCGACGTCCTGGGCCCAGTTCGGCCGCACCGTCGTCCCACTCCCTGGCAGGCATGACGAGGCCCCGGGCGATGCGGACATCGCCCCCGGCGACGGCACTGTGACCGCCCGCGTTGCCAGTTCCGCCGTTGCCGGAGTTATCGCCGGCGGCCGGTCATTTCTCAGCCGGAGAACGGCGTCAATGGCTGATCAGGACCTGCTGTGGCCGGGCCAGCGCATTCCGAGGCCGCGGCGCTCCCGTCGAAGGGGCCGGATGGCGCCCGTCGAACTCGTCGCGCGGGCGCTACAGGGACGACGCTGCGGGGGACCGAGACACAGAGCGTGAATAAGTGATGCGCCTACTGACCTGCTCCCCGGAAATTGGACCACCTGCAGCGAGAAAATCGCGGCTGACGAAGATGCCCCCACTTTCACCTTCCCCGAAACCGGCCCGGCAGTAACGCGTCGCGCCGCGCGGCAAGAGTGCGGGACTCGGTCAGATTACTGAGGGTGCTTATCGTCAACGATTTTGATGCAGCCTCAAACCTTTCCGCAACGCTTAGCGGGCCAACACCGTTTCGGCGACGTTGAAAGTTTCCCTGGTGATGGCATCGAATATCGCGCCGTTCACCTTTCCTCGGTGACCGGTCCAAGTCGAATTTTAGTGCATTGCTGGCCCGTCGCGTTCTGGGGGCGGAAGACCCCGGTGAACCGCTATCAGCGCTTTGTGCGCGCGGCTGCTGTGGCGCGGGAAGGAGTGCGGACAATGCGCGCCTCAAGCCAGACCACGAGTTCGTCGCACGTAACGGTGTGGTCGGCAACGCCCACGATCAGATTGAGGACGGCGTCGTCGTCAGCGTCGAGGCTGTACCGGCTGCGCCGGAGCAACAGCTCGACGAGCAGGAGCCCGGTGCGCTTGCTGCCGTCGGCGAAGCCATGGTTCGCCACGAACCCGTGCGGCAGAGCGGCGGCTTTCTCGTGGATGCGGCGGTGGTAGGAGCGCCCAAGGGCGGCGTGCACGGAGTTCGCGTTAAGAATGCCGTCGCGCCCGCCGGTAGCAGCGAGCGCCTCGGCGTGGAGGTGGATGGCGTCGGCCCAGGTGACCCGGTAGTGCGATCTAGCGATCGGCGAGCTCGCGCAGGACGTGGTGCCGGTCGGCGATGATTTGGCGGCAGACGCGCTTGGTGGTGCCGGAGACCCGGATTGCGGTCTTGCCGACCGACTTCGCAGACGCCGCCTCGATTCGGGCGGCCGTGCGGAGCCTGCCCTTCCCTGGGACGGCGGATTCCGTGGAGGTGCTGCGACGGCCCTGCGCCATGATCCGATCTCCTGGCTGCCCGCGGGCAGGCTACAGCTGTTTGGTGTCGGTCAACCCGCCCTGGCCCACGGGCGGAAGGCCAGTGTGAAGGGGGTTCACCGTGGCGCGTGCCAGACCTGCATCAAGAGCCCCCTGGAATCGCGTTCCTCGGTCTCCGGCAGCGCCTGCGCCGACCCGTCGAGAATGCGGCACGCGACGTCGTGGAGCACGCAGGCGTCGAGGAGGTCGTCGATCCCTGCCTTGCTGCTTGGGGGCAGGCAGGCCTCGAGGCGATCCAGGCCGTAGCCCGCGGCCCGGAGGACGCGCCGGCGCTCGGTGACGCCTGCGGGTGTTTTCTTGGAATACGCCATCGGCTTTCCGGACAGGCTGGCAAACGCCACCTCCGGGTGGCCTTCCCGAACCCGCTCTTGGCGGGATGGGGTCAGGAGACCGTCAACTTCCCGGATCTTCGGGACCAGGCCCCAGGTTTGCCTTGAAAGTCTCTTTCCCGTTGCTTTGCGGTTGCGCTTCTTCGCATCTTCGTAGTCCGTTGCGTCGAGCAGGAAAGCGGCTTGCCGGGCGACGGGCTGACCACATTGGAAGAGACGAACACCGACCGGGAGCGGGTCTACCGGTTCGCCTGGCTTGCTGTTCGGCCACCCGAATCGAACGATTTCAGGGACGCCATGAGCGACTGATCTCGGCGACTCATCGGCAGCGCTCGGCCGCCAGCCTCCATCTGCCGGTTGCTGCGGCCGGCCGGGTAGCCCGTCGGGAGTTGGTGAGCACCGGTCCGGCTTCCCCGGTGGGCCGGGAAGAGCTGGCTCCCCCGCCGCCTTCGCGGCCCGATCCGGAGGTGCTTGAACGGTCACGCAGAGGTCGACGACGATCGGGAGGTAGTACAGAGTACTCGAGCGGCAAACCGCAGATTCCCACACCAGGCGGGAGAAGGAGGACGCAACCGATGAGCAGTGATCCCGTATGGCCTGAGTACGACGAACGCACCCGGGCGATGGTCGACGCCATGGTGGCGGCGGAGCAGCGCGCCCTCGCGGCCCGCAAGGCGAAGCTCGAGGACTGCGAGTGCAAGGAAGGCATGTTTCCTACCGGCGGACGATCCGCCACCCGGCGTTCATTCCTGGCAGTGGCCGGGGGCACGACGCTCGGGCTCGCCGCCGGTGGTGCCCGCGCCGCCGCACCACCCGGCGCCATCGAGTTCCCGGTGCCGGACGACCCTACCAGGATCCAGGGACGGCCCACCCACGACGACGGCGGCTACGGCACCCGGTCGCAGTTCGAGAGCGAGGTCCGGTGGCGCTTCCCGACCGCCACGAAGGAGTCGTCCTGGACCATGACCCCGCTCGAATCCGGACACGGCATCATCACCCCGTCCGGGCTCCACTTCGAGCGCCACCACGGCGGCATCCCCACCATCGACCCTGCCCGCCATTCCCTCATCGTGCACGGGATGGTCGACCAGCCGATGAAGTACACGATGGCGGATCTCATGCGCTTCCCGTCGGTATCGCGCTTCCACTTCATCGAATGTTCCGGCAACGGGCTCACGGAGTGGAAGGAGCCGACGCTGAAGACCGTGCAGGGCACGCACGGCCTGACCAGCACCTCGGAGTGGACCGGCGTGCCGCTTGCCACGATTCTCGCAGAGGCCGGGGTTCAGGAAGGCGCGGCCTGGGTGCTCGCAGAGGGCGCGGATGCGGCGGTGATGACCCGAAGCATCCCCCTCGACAAGTGCTGGGCGGATGCGATGCTCGCCTACGCCCAGAACGGCGAAGCGCTGCGTCCCGAGCAGGGCCATCCGCTTCGCCTGCTGCTGCCGGGCTTCGAGGGGAATACCCACATCAAGTGGCTGCGCCGTATCGAAGTGAGCGATGCGCCGTTCATGAGCCGCGAGGAGACATCGAAGTACACCGACCTTCTTATGGGCGGCAAGGCGCGGCAGTTCTCGTTCACCATGGAGGCCAAGTCCGTCATCACCTTCCCCTCGGGCGAGATGAAGCTCCCCGGCCCAGGGTTCTACGAGATCACGGGGCTTGCGTGGTCCGGCCGCGGCCGGGTCCGGCGCGTGGAGGTCTCGACGGACGGCGGCCAGAGCTGGCGGGTCGCCTCACTGGAAGGTCCAATCATGCCGGTGTGCCACACCCGCTTCCGCATCCCGTGGCGGTGGAATGGCGATCCGGCCGTCCTGCAGAGCCGCTGCCAGGACGAGACGGGCTACGTGCAGCCGACCATCAAGCAGCTCGTCGAGGCGCGCGGCCTCGACGGCGGCAAGTGGGGTTCCGTGTACCACCTCAACGGCATCCAGAGCTGGGGCGTGGCCAGCGACGGGAGTGTGACCAATGTCCATCACTATGCGTGACGCCGTGGCGAAGTACGGGCCGCGGGCATGCGTGCTCGCGGTGGGGCTGGGCCTCGCGGGCGGCGCGCTCGCGCAGGGTAGCCACGGAGGACCCTACGGGCTCGGTACGCCGGCCACCGCCGAGGAGATCGCGGCGTGGGACATCGACGTGATGCCGGACGGCCGGGGCCTCCCACCGGGCGAGGGCGGCTACGAGGCCGGCAAGGAGGTATACACGGAGCACTGCCTCGCCTGCCACGGCCCGGATCTCGGCGGGGTTGCGGGCACCGGCGGCGGCGCGCTGATCGGCGGGCGGGGCACGCTCGCCAGCGGCAAGCCCAGGAAGACGGTGGAGAGTTACTGGCCCTACGCCAGCACGCTGTTCGACTTCACCAGGCGGGCCATGCCGTTCCACGCCCCGGGCTCGCTGTCGGATGACGACGTGTACGCGGTGACGGCCTACATCCTGGCCGAGGGCAACATCATCGGCAGGGACGCCGTCATGAACGCCGAGACGCTGCCGAAGGTCGTGATGCCGAACGTGGACGGGTTCATCCCCGATTCGCGTCCCGACGTCTTCGATTAAGGCTGACCGGCGTCAGTCTTCAGGGCATCGCGGCCGGCTGCAGGAGCGCAGGGCGCGGGATTTGGCGTCTCTGTAGTCGCGGCTTGCCTGACGATGTCATTTGCGTGCCAGGATCCTGCCGAGCAACCCTCGCAAGGACGGCCCGGCAGGCGGCGCCGTGCCGGCGGCCACCATCAGTCGCGTGACCAGGTCAGGGGTGGTCCGGTAGTCACTGATGGCGTAGGCCGTCGTCTTCACTGCCTTGTCGAACAGCTCTGCGAACGGTGCCCGGAACTGCCCCGGGGCAACCTCGATCCGGTGGTCCGGATCCCAGAGCGTGAAGTACCTGAGGCACTGCTGCTCGGTTCCGAACATCTGCCCGTAGGGCCCGCAGACGAGGGCGTGCGTGATGCGCTTCCGGCTGCCGTTCGCCTCCCTGGCACGGGCAATCTGTTCCTGCGTCAGGATCACGAGGGTCAGGTTGTGCTTCATGCCTGCCTTTCCCGCCGGAGCGCCCCGGCAGCCAACCCACCGCGCGGTGTCCCGCGGGGGCAGGCGGTGGGGGCGGTTCCGGACGTCGTGATCCCGACGACATGGGGTGCAGCCCCGCCTGCGGCGCCGGGTCTTGCCACGGCCTTGGGCGCGGCGCGCCTCCGCTGCAGGATATGAAACGTCTGTCCGTTCGGGCCCGGCCCGGCCTCATGCCTCACCCGGCTTCGGCATGCGGTAGCCCACGCCGCGCACGGTGAGGATGTAGGCGGGGTTGCTCGCGTCGTCGCCGAGCTTCGCGCGGAGCTGCTTCACGAAGGCGCGCACGCGATCGGTCTCGGTGGCGTTCCGGTTATTACCCCACGCCTGGCGGAGCAGCGACTCCGACGTGACGACCGTGCCGGCGTTGACCGACAGGATGCGCAGCAGCTCGTACTCGGTGGGGGTGAGCGCCACCGCCTCCCCGTCGACCGCCACCTGGCGCCGTTCGTAGTCGATCACGAGCCCGCCGAGGACGAACGGCTCGGCGCCCGCGCGGTGGCGCAGGGTCGCCCGCACCCGCGCGGTGAGCTCGGTCGGCGAGAAGGGCTTGACGATGTAGTCCGCGGCCCCGACCTCGAACGCGCGCGCAATCGTCTCGTCGCGGCCGTAGGCGGAGATGAAAATGACCGGGAGGTCCGCGAGCTCGGGGATCGTCGTCATCAGCTCGATCCCGTCGACGCCGGGGAGCCGGAGGTCGAGCAGCACGAGCTTGGGCCGCTCGCTGCGGATGAGGTCCGCGAGCTCGCCGGGCTCGCCGGTGACCAGCACCGCGTAGCCCGCCTGCGTCAGCGTGTCGCGGATGTAGCGGAGCGCCTCCGGGTCGTCGTCCACGACGAGGATGCGCGGCTTCGCCGCGGCGGCGTCGGGCGCGGGGCGCCCGGCGGGCCCGGCCCCCGCCCCCGCGCCCGCGCCCGCCGCCCCGGGGGGGGTGGGGGGTGTGGGGTATAAAAAAAGCCCAGCCCCCGCGACGGAGAGG
>VXPO01000056.1 GCA_009839505.1 Gammaproteobacteria bacterium | reverse complement strand
GATCATCGCGCCGAAGGAGAGCGCGAGCACGGCACGTGCCTTGAGCACGCGGGCGAAACGTTCGCGAGGTTGGTTCACGGTCGGACGAATTGTCCCGGCGGTTCGGGCGCTCCGCGTTCAGCCAGCGGCAACCGAGGTTCGCATCTCCTCGAATCCGGTGCGCGCAACGTCGTCGGGGATCAACGGGTAGCGGATGCCAGCCCACTTCTGGGTCACTCGGATCACCTGGCAGGCGTAGCCGAACTCGTTGTCGTAGTAGGCGTAGAGCGTGACACGGTTGCCCGCGACGATGGTCGCGCCGCCGTCGATGCTGCAGGCATGGCGGTTGCCGATGTAGTCGCTGGAGACGCGTTCCTTCGACGACGTGTAGTCGATCTGGCGCTGCAGCGACGAATCCAAGGCCACGTCGCGCAGGTAGCCGTTAACTTCCTCCAGCGTGGTGTCGCGCCGCAGGGTGAGAACGAATATCGCCAGCGAGACATTCGGTGTCGGCACCCGGATGGCGTTGCCCGTGAGCTTGCCGCCGAGTTCGGGCAGCAGTTTCGCCACAGCCTGGGATGCGCCCGTCTCCGTGATCACCATGTTCAGCGGGGCTGCGCGGCCACGTCGGTCGCTCTTGTGATAGTTGTCGTGGAGATTCTGGTCGGGCGTGTAGGCATGCACGGTCTCGATGTGCCCGTGGACGATGCCCCACTTGTCGTTGACCGCCTTCAGCACCGGCACGATCGCATTCGTGGTGCAGGACGCGCAGGACAGGACCTTGTCGTCGTCGGTCACCTTGTGCGAATTCACCCCCGACACGATGTTCTTGATCGTGCCCTTCCCGGGAGCCGTTAGCAGCACCCGCGCGATGCCTTTCGACCTCAGGTGGTCGGCCAATCCTTCCTCGTCTCGCCATGCCCCTGAGTTGTCGATCAGAATGGCGTTGTCGATCCCGTATTGCGTGTAGTCGATGTTCGACCGGTCTTCCGCGTAGATCATCCGCACGACATTGCCATTGACGATCAGGCACTGGTTGTCTGCGTCGACCCGGATGGTGCCGTTGAACGCCCCGTGCACAGAATCCCGACGCAGCAGCGCCGCCCGCTTCTCGATGTCGTCGTCGCGACCGGGCCGAAGCACAACGGCACGCAGCACCAACTGATCACCACCGCCGGTCTTTTCGATGAGCAGGCGGGCGAGCAATCGACCGATCCGTCCGAATCCGAACAGAACCACGTCCTGCGGCTTCTCCAGGGGTTTCACATGACGCCCGATGACATGGGCACTGGCTTCGCGGACGAACTCCATCGGCGTGATGTCTTCGCCCCGCTGTTGGCGCTCCATCAGCCGTACCGCCAGCTTGCCGACGTCGGCGTGCGACGGACCGAGATCGAGCTGCGACAACGCCTCGACGATGGGATAGCTTTCGAACTCCGACAGCTCGTTCTCGGCGACCTGGCGAACGAAACGGTGCGTCTTCATGATGTCGGTCACACTGCGGTTGTGCAGCGCGCGCCCGTAACAGTAGATGACGACGTTCTTGCGGTAGAGGTTGCCGATGATGGGAATCATCGCCTCCGCCAGCGCCTCGCGCTCCTTCCAGTCGGGGAAGTAGTCCTCTAGGTTGGGCAGTGCCACGACGGATCCCTCGCGTGGACGGGATGGCGCGTATTATCGGCATCACCGCGCCGATGTAAACGAAAAGTTCACCGTGGCAGCCTGTCGAACTTCGGCCCGCCAGCGGCGAGGTCCGACTGGTTGACAGGTCCGTGGGGGTTGGGGCCGGACGCCGAGCCCGGCGAGGCGTCTTGGCGGCCTAGCTAGCGGCCCACTCGAGGATCGCGTCCACCCTTTGCGCCGCCTTGGCAGCGGTGTCCCTCATCCGTTCCGGTAGCGCCTCGAAGCTGTCGACGCCCGAGATTTCCGCAATCGTGGCCTTCTGTTCCGGCGACGCCGTCTGCGGATCGAAGATGTCGGCGCAAGTCATCCGAAAGAACCCGTCCAGGTTCTGCCACAGGGTCGCGGCATCGCGAAGTTCCCGCCCAGCTTCCTCGTCGAGCAGACCGTGTTCGGCGCACGCCTCGAACGTCGGTACCAAGCCGCGCACGAGCACATCGGGGAAGCCCGGGCCAGCCATGATCTGGATCGACTCGACAGCCAGTTCGAGATCCATGAGACCGCCGGGACCGCGTTCCACCTGCCACGGCCCTCCCTTTGGCAACCGCGATCTTGCGGCCATCACCTCGTCCTTCAGTTCGCGGTGGTCGCGCTCGCGCGAGAGAACCCTTCGGCGCATGATCTCGAAGCGTTCCCCGAGGTCCCCTTCGGCTTCGATCACCCGGGCGTGGGTCAGCAGTCTGAAATCGGAAATGCCGGCCTCGCCATCGAAGTATTCCTCCAGCCGAGCCAGCGACGACGCGGGGCCATTGGTGTTCGGCAAGGCTTGCATCGGCGTGGGCTCGTACAGGATGCCCTCGGGCGACAAGCCCCGTAGCAAGCGAACGAACAGTTGGAGCAATTGGGCATACCAGTCGGGCGGCGCGATTGCGAGCGACGATGACGGCGTTCCGTGGTCGTAGACGAAGAGCAGCTTCAGGGGACTGCCGGTGGCGAACTCTCGCCGGCCGGCCGCTCCCAGAGCGACGAGTGCCATCCGACCATCGGGCACTTCCCCGTTGTCGCGCGAGAACTCGGCCTTGGCCGCGTTGAGTAGAGCACGCAGGCACGTGTCGATGATGTCGGACAGGGGCCTTGCGGCCTCGCTGGGCGTGATCACCCCCCGAGACATCTGCACCCCGAGCTGGAAGGTCCGCATTTCCGCCCACATGCGGGCCTCCCCCACAAAGTCGTCGATCATCGGCGTCTTGGCCGAAATCGCGCCGAGCTGCTCGCGCATCTCCTCGGCGTCGAACTCCCGCTCGTAGTAGAGCCGCACAAGCCCCTGGCGCGCGATCCTCGCCGTTTCGGCGTCGAGACCCAGGTCGTCCGGGAGTTCCAGGTCCGTGAACTCCTGGGCGCTGAGACTCTCCTGGACGTAAGGGTAGCGCGACACCCAGGTCGACAGTCGTGGGGCGCCGCCCATCATGTCGCCGACCATGTCCGTCACCTTCTTCGCGCCACTGCCGATGTCGTGCAGCACGAGCCACAAGGCGGGGACCACCAGCAGCGCGGCAACCGCCGAGACCAGTACGCCATAGGCCAGCGCCGTGGCCATGGGGTTCAGCGGCAGCGCGGCTTCGCTGGTGGACAACATGAGGGGTGTGAGACCGGCGAAGGTCGTCACCGTGGTGATCAGGATGGGGCGGAATCGCCAAATGGCGGCATTGACCAGGGCGTCATGGAACGAATCGCCCGCGGCGCGGAACCTATTCACCCCGTGCAGCAGTACCAGGGTCGAGTTGATGACCACCCCACAGGCCGCGACGATCCCGAATATGGACGGCATGGACAGTCCTTTCTGTCCGCCCACCAGCCCCATGAACGCGGTACCCCAGATCGCGCCCACGAAGGCGAACGGCAGCACCGTCATGATGATCAGCGGCTGCGAGTACGAGCGCAGGGGAATGGCCAGCAGCGCGAATATGCCGAACATCGCCAGCAGGAACAGGGGCAGAAGGCTGGCGACGACCTCCCGTTGCCGCTTGTTGCTTTCGAGCGAGTAGCTCACCCCAGGATAGGCTGCCACCGCGGCCGCGAGGAATCCCGAGTCAAGGTCCGCGACGACACTGTTGGCCGATGTGATCGCCTGATTGACACTGGCCATGACGTCCACGGAGCGCTTGCCCGCCGACCGCGTGATGGCAGCCGTTCCGCGTCCCACCTCGACATCGGCGACGGTGACGAACGGCACTTCACCACCCGCCGGGGTACGAACACGCAGCGCGTAGAGGGCCTCCAGGGATCGTCGCTGCGCTTCGGGGTAGCGGACCATGACGCGGACATCATCCCGCCCTCGCTGGATGCGCTGCGCCTCTTCACCGTAGAAGGCCTGGCGCACCTGGCGGCCGACATCGGCCAAGGTGAGGCCCAGGGCTTCGCCGGCCGGCTTGATGGACAACCTCATCTCCTCCTTGCCGGCGGATGCCGAGTCCCTGATATCGGTGACGCCCGGATACTCCGCGAGTTCGGCGCGGATGACCTCGGATACCGCCCTCAAGTCGTCCAGATCTTCGCCCAGCAGGCGAATCTCGATGTCGGCCCCGGAGGCGATGCGGTCCGTCACGAACTTGAGCTCGCCTCCGCCCGCCAAGGATCCGCCGTGTTCCGCCCGCCACAGGCTGGCGACCTCTTCCACCGTTACCGGTCGATCCGCTCCCGGTGCGAGTTGCAGGATCACTTCTCCGACATGCGAGCCGGAGGGCGGTTGCTCACCCCCGAAACGGGCTGCGGACCCGGCATTGGGCTGGCTGCCGACGGCATCCATGATGTGCTGCACGACGATGGACCCGTATTCGTCCTCGAGGCGACCCTTGAGCCGATTTCCGGCTTCGATCAAGTCCTCCACCGCCGCGCGCGTGACGGAGTCGTGGACACCGTGGGGCATGGTCAGTTCTGCGACGATGCGGTCACCTGGGGCCGGGGGCATGAAATTGAACGGCAAATGGCCGCTGGCCGTGAGTCCCAGCGTCGCCGCCAACGCGACGAAGGCGATTGCCAGGGTCATGTGCCGTGCCCGCAGGGCGAGCAGCACCAGCTTGCGGAACGGATTGCCCACGAACCAGTCCAACGCCGACTCGCACCTGAGCTGAAAGCGGGCGAACACCACGCCGAGCCTGCCAATCAAGCCGAGACGGTGCGAAGCCACCACCAGTGCGCCCGCAACCAACATGATGCCGGCGCCGGAGCGGAAGTCCGGGGCGACGGCAAAGGAAGCGACGATCACCACGACCAGGAACGTCATGCCGAACTCGCCCAGGGGCATTCGTGCGCTGCGGTGGCCGAGGTGTGCGGGCAGCACCCACTGGCACTCGATCAGCGAGAACATCAGGCAGCACAGCACGGTGGCCGCCATGACCGCAATGATTTCGCCGACAGGGCCCTCCACGAACAGTAGCGGTGTGAACGCGACCACGGTGGTCAACACACCGAAGGTGACCGGGACCAGCACTTCCTGGGCACCTTCGATGGCGCCGGCGAGCTGGCCTGCCCCACGACGATGGGCCACGTAGACGTTCTCTCCGACCACGACGGCGTCGTCCACGAGCATCCCCAACGCAAGGATGAATCCGATCAAGGAGATGGCGTCGATGGACAGGCCGAAGGCAAAGAGCAGGAAAATCGCACCCAGAAACGCGATCGGTATGCCCAACGTGACCCACAGCGCCAAGTGCGGCCGAAGGAACACGGTAAGCAGAATCAGGACCAGCAGCATGCCCTGGACGCCACTGCTGACCAGGGCGCCGAGGCGGTCCTTCAGCAAGACGGACTCGTCGTTCCACAGCGTAAGTTGGACGCCCTCGGGGTATCTCGACCCAGATTCCTCGACGAAGCGCCGAACCGTATCGCTGATGTCGCGCAGATCCTGGCTACCCACGCGCGCAACCTGGACCAATGCCGCCGGCTTGCCATCGAAGCGGAGCACTTGCCGGTCGTCCTCGAAACCGTCAACCACACGGGCGACGTCCTTGAGCAGGACGCGAGTTCCGTCGGACCGTGCGGTGACCACCAGGTTCTGCAGTTCGTGTCCCCGGTATGCCTGACCGCTCGTGCGTAGCAGCACCTCGCCCTGGTCGGTTCTGATCGAACCGCCGGGCAAATCCACCGATCCTCTGCGCACCGCAGCCGCGACGTCATCGAAGGTAAGCCTGTTGCGTAGCAGGGCCGCTTCCGAGACCTCCACCGAGACTTCGTAGGCCCGCGTATTGGCGACGCTGGCGTGGGTGATTCCCGGCAACGCAACGAGATCGTCGCGAACTTGACGACCGAGTTCCTTGAGCGCGCGCTCGTCCGTGGGCCCCGTGATGGCGACATCGGCCACCAGGCTCGCAACCGTCACCAATCGCGTGACGGGCGTCTCGACATCCTCGGGAAAGGTGTCGATGGCGTTGACTCGATTCTCGACCTCGCTCAACACGGCGCGCGAGTCGGCGTCGGTGAACAGCTCTACCTTGACGGCGCAGTAGCCCTCTTCCGACGTCGACCGTATCAACTTGATGCCCGCCACCCCGTCGAGCTCCTCCTCGACCCGCAGGCACACGCCGCTCTCGACTTCAGCCGGCGCCGCCCCGAGGTAGGGCACTGTTATGCCGATGACGGGAAGGTCCAGGTCCGGGTAGAGCACCACCGGAACCCGAAACAGGGACGCAAGTCCCGCCAAAACGGCGAAGCCCATCAGCAGGTTGGCCGCCACGTGGTTGGTGGCGAACCAGGCGATGGTGCGCTTCACGTCGTCGTTGCGTCAGAGTTCGACGTCGGCTCGACGCGCTGCCCCTCCGTCGCGCTGGCCAAGTCGGTCAGGCAGATGATCTCGCCGTCACGAACGCCACTTCCGAGGTAGACGGTTTCACCATCTCGACGCAGTACCTGGACATCACGGAATTCGAGCCGGCCGTCGGGCGCAACGATGTGGACACGGTCTCCTTTTCCGCTGGCTCCGCTGGCTCCGCTGGCCCCGCTGGCTCTGATGGCCGACCGAGGCAGGATTACCACGTTGTCGAACTCCCTGCCGAGAATCTGCGCCTCTACGAACAACCCGACGGTGAGCGGCGGCGCGTCACCGCGTTGCTCGTAGGGGGCCGCCACCTGGGCGATGAGATTCACCATGCGCGTCTCGGGGTCCAACTCGCCTTCCGTGCGCACGATCCTGGCGTTCCACCTGCGTTCCTTGCCGGCGAACGGCGAACTCAGGATCACCTCGGGTGCGTTTGCACTGCCGTCGTCCGTCTTGCCCAGTGAAAGCGGAAGGAAGGCGAGATCCTCGTCCCGTATCGGCAGTCGCACCTCCGCGAAGTCGATGGAGTACAGCGAGGCCACCGCCTCGCCGCGGTTGACGAACTGGCCCGGATCCACACGTTCCGAGCGGACCCTGCCGTCGTAGGGTGCGACGAGACGGGTACGTTCGAGGTCGCGCTCAGCCCGCGAGACCTGGGCGGTCGCCGCGCGCAGCGAGGCACCCGCGACGGCAAGCCGATTGACCGCATCGTCGTGCTGGCTTTGGCTGACGGAGTCACTCTCGGTCAGCTCCCGCGCTCGCTCGTAGTCCTTCTCGGCATTGGCGAGTTCGCTCTGGGCGGATGCGAGATTCGCCCGTGCCTGCTCGAGTGCCACTTCGTAGTCCACGCGTTCGATCTCGAGGAGTTCATCGCCTCTCTCGAAGAATCCCCCGGAAACCATCGCCGGGGCGACGGCCACCACCCGACCGGATACTTCGGCGACGAGGCTGCTCTCTGTCTTCGGCGTGACGGCACCGTGGGCGGAGACCGTCATCCGTACCGTTTGCATGCGTGCCACCATCGTGTCGACCACCGGCACCCGCTCGGCGGAGGTCTGCAGCTCCACTTTCGGGCCGGAGGCGACGATGAGCACCGCCAGAAAAATCCCCGCAGCCACAACGATGATCGGGCCGAGAAACCGCTTGAGCGCGGGAATGGGGTTCAACATGGCGAACCTTGCCCCTTGACGCGCTCTACCCGGCGCCGGACGCCGAGCCCGCGAGGCGTCGTGGCGGCGCTAGCTGGCAAGAAAGCCATCACAACGATCCGACGTGGGCGCGCTACTGCAACTGCGCGTTGACCCCCTCCAAGGCCGCGGCACCGGGACACAGCGCCGATTCGTCCAGGGAGTTCAGCGGAGCCGCCGGCGTACCCAGGGCGTCGTGACAGTCGGCCGCATCGGGGTCCACGTAGAGCAATCCGGTGACCACCTCACCCGCCTCCGCGGCCCGCTGCACATGGGTCAGAGCCTGCACACGGTCGCGGGGATCGTAGTCCTCTTCGAGCTTGCGTAGCCGCAGGGTCGAACCGTCGGGCATGGCAACGTCCTCCAGCGAGCCGGATTCGTAGTCCACGGTGATTTCCTCGCCCGCGGCAATGTAGTCGGCGCTGACGAGCCGTTCCGAGTGGTCGCGCACGTAGTCGTAGCTCTTGGTCGAGCCGTTGTGGTTGTTGAACGCGACGCAGGGAGAGATGACGTCGATGAAGGCGAAACCCTTGTGCACTAGCCCCGCCTGGATGAGCGGCACGAGTTGCCTCTTGTCGCCCGAGAAACTGCGCGCAACGAAGCTAGCGCCGATCTGCAGCGCCATGGACACGAGATCGATGGGCTCGTACAGGTTCGGGACCCCCTTCTTGCTGGTCGAGCCCTTGTCGTTGGTTGCGGAGAACTGGCCCTTGGTCAGTCCGTAAGTGCCGTTGTTGTCGACGATGTAGAGCATGTTGATGCGGCGCCGGACGATGTGCGCGAACTGGCCGATACCGATGGAGGCGCTGTCGCCGTCACCGGAGACGCCGATGCAGTAGAGCTCCCGGTTGGCGAGGTTGGCACCGGTGGCCACCGACGGCATGCGTCCGTGTACGGCGTTGAAGCCGTGCGAGTGGCTTAAGAAATAGCTCGGCGTCTTCGACGAGCAGCCGATTCCCGACACCTTGGCGAACTTGTGGGGCGGCAGCGCCAGTTCGGCACAGGCCTGGACGATCGCCGCAGACACCGAGTCGTGGCCGCAGCCGGCGCATAGCGTCGATACCGCGCCCTCGTAGTCACGCCGGGTCAGCCCCAGTTCGTTGATGGGCAGGAGCGGATGCCGGACGCGCGGCTTGACGACGTAGGTCATGGGTGCTGCTCCCTTGTCTTGCGCGGCGGGCCGCTTCGCCCACCGCCCCCACCGCCGACGGCACGCAGCCGCGGCACGTTGTACTCGACCAGCCGTTCGCTCACCTGTTCGTAGATGGTGTCGGCCGAGATGGAGAAGCCGCCGTAGTAGAGCACCGAGTCGATGCGCGCCGGATCGATATGCAGGTCGTTGACCAGCAGGGTCTTCATCTGCGCGTCCCGGTTCTGCTCGGCGAGAAACACGAAGTCGTGGCGGTCGATGAAATCGCGCACCTCGGCGGTGAACGGGAACCCCCGTATGCGCATGGTATCGAGTTCGACCCCATCCTCCGCCAAGCTGTCCAGGGCTTCCGGAATGGGCAGCGCCGTCGTGCCGTAGTAGATGATCCCGATGTCGCGACCCTCGTCCTCCACGACCGGTTCGGGTACCAGCTTGCGCGCGGTCTCCCACTTATCGAGCAGCCGGTCCATGTTGGCGCTGTAGGCCTCCGGAGCCTCGGTGTAGGCCGCGTATTCGTCCCGCGACGTGCCGCGGGTGAAGAACGCGCCCTTCTCCGGATGCGTGCCCGGCAGCGTCCGATAGCCGATGCCGTCGCCGTCAACGTCGACGTAGCGACCGAAGGTTTCGATCGCATCCAAATCGTCGGCGTCGAGAACCTTGCCGCGATCCAACCGGCGCTCGTCCTCCCAAGTGAAGGGATCGGCGAGGTTGTCGTTCATCCCCAGTTCGAGGTCGGACATCACCAGAATCGGCGTCTGCAGCCGATCAGCTAGATCCAGCGCCGTAACCGCGAAGTCGAAGCACTCGTTGGGGGTGGAAGGAAACAGCAGCGGATGCCGTGTGTCGCCGTGGGAGGCGTAGGCTGCAGCGAGAAGATCGCCCTGTTGGGTGCGCGTGGGCATTCCGGTTGAAGGGCCGGCGCGTTGGATGTCCCAAAGCACCGCCGGAATCTCCGCGAAATAGGCGAGCCCCAGGAACTCGGTCATCAGCGAGAGCCCGGGGCCGCTGGTGGCGGTGAATGCCCGGGCGCCGTTCCAGCCGGCGCCGATGACGATTCCCATGGCGGCCAGTTCGTCTTCGGCCTGGATGATGGCGAAGTTGCGTTGCCCCGTCTCGTCGACGCGCAGGCGGTTGCAGTACTGCTCAAAGGCTTCGGCCAGCGATGTCGACGGTGTGATCGGATACCAGGCGCATACGGTGGCGCCTCCGTAGATCGCTCCGATCGCCGCGGCGGTGTTGCCGTCGACGAGAATCTTGCCTTCGGCGATGGTGGAGTAGCGCACCTGGACCGGCAGCGCGCCGTCGAGGTAGTCGAGCACGTAGTTGCGGCCGATCTCCAAGGCGTGGATGTTCGGCGCGATGAGGTCGTCCTTGCCCTTGTACTGCGTCGAGACCATGCCGGTGATGACCTCGAAGTCGATGTTGATGAGCGCCGAAAGGGCTCCGAGGTAGACGATGTTCTTGAACAGCGCACGGTGCTTCGGGTTTGGAAACTCGGGCAGCACGAGTTGGGAGATGGGAATGCCGACGAGGTTGATGTCGTCTCGGCGCAGGTCGACGTTCAGCTCCTTGGAGTTGTCGTACACGAGGTGTCCACCGGGGACGATGGAGGCGATGTCCTCCTCGAAGGTCTCGGCGTTCATCGCCACCATGATGTCGATGCCTTCGCGTCGGCCGGCGTAGCCGCGTTCCGAAACCCGGACCTCGAACCAGGTGGGGAGACCCTCGATGTTCGACGGGAAGATGTTGCGCGTCGCCACGGGGATGCCCATGCGGAACAGCGCCTTGGCGAACATCCCGTTGGCGGACGCGGAACCCGACCCGTTGACGTTGGCGAATCGAATCACGAAGTCGTTGTAGCGCACACGGGATCCACTGCTGCCACCCGCACCCGGCTCGGACGGGGATCGTTGGTCTGTCACGCGGTTCACCGGGTGGCGTACGAGCCCAGTTGCGGCACGTGAATGACCGACTTCTGCATGTCCCACGCGTGGGTCGGGCAACGTTCCGCGCACAGCCCGCAGTGCAGGCAGACGTCTTCGTCCTTGACCATGACCCGGCCGGTGGTCAATGACTCGGACACGTAGAGATCCTGCTCGTCGTTCTCCGCGGGGGCCGTCAGTGCGGCGCGCAATTCACCCTCCTCGGCGTTGTCCGTGAACGTGATGCAGTCCATCGGGCAGATGTCGACGCAGGCGTCGCATTCGATGCAGAGCTTCTCCGTGAATACTGTCTGCACGTCGCAGTTGAGACAGCGTTGCGCCTCCTTCAGACCAAGGCGCGCATCGAAGCCCAGTTCCACCTCGATCTTGATGTTGTCGAGCGCTTTGCGCTTGTTCGCGTGCGGCACGATGAACCGCTTGGAGGCATCATGCTCGGCGTCGTAGCTCCACTGGTGGATGCCCATCTTCTGGCTGATGAGGTTGACGCCCTCCGGAGGGCGGTCCTGCTTGATGTCCTTGCCCTGGCACATCAGGTGAATCGAGATGGCTGCCTTGTGGGCGTGGGCCGACGCCCAGATGATGTTCTCCGGTCCGAGGGCCGAGTCGCCACCGAAAAACACCTTTGGGTGGCTGGACTGCAGGGTGTCCTCGTCGAGGATCGGGCAGTCCCACTTGTCGAACTCGATGCCGGCGTCGCGCTCGACCCACGGGCAGTGGTTCTCCTGGCCGATGGCCATCAGCACATGGTCGCACTCCATGACCACGTCGGGCTCGCCGGTGGGCTCGTAGCGGTAGCGCCCCTTGCCGTCAGGTATCGGCTTCACGCATTCGAAGACGATGCCGGTGAGTTTGCCGTTGTCGTGCAGGAACTCCTTTGGCGGGCGATTGTTGATGATCGGGATGCCCTCCGACATCGCGTCTTCCTTCTCCCACTCCGAGGCCTTCATGACATCGAAGGCGGACCGCACCACAACGGTGACACGCTCGGCGCCGAGACGCTTGGAGGTACGGCAGCAGTCCATGGCCGTATTGCCGCCGCCCATGACGATGACCTTGCCGGAAATGGACGAGGTGTGCCCGAAGGCGACACTCGACAGCCAATCGATGCCGATGGAGATGTGGTCGTCGACTTCCTGGCGGCCCGGCAGGTCGAGATCGCGCCCCCGGGGCGCCCCGGTACCGACGAAATAGGCGTCGTAGTCCATGTCGAGCATTTGCTTCATGCTCGTGATCTCGTAGCCGAAGTGGGCGTTGACCCCCATGTCGAGGATCAGGTCGACCTCCTCCTCCAACACGTCGGCCGGCAGCCGGAACGCGGGGATCTGGCTACGCATCATGCCGCCGCCCGCGGGATCGCGGTCGAACATGTCGATCTCGTAGCCGAACGGCAGCAGATCGCGGGCCACGGCCAGGGACGCGGGTCCTGCACCCATCAGGCAAATGCGCTTGCCGTTCTTCTTTTTCGGCACTCGGGGCATGTAGGCAGAAATGTCGCCCTTGTGGTCGGCGGCGACGCGCTTCAGCCGGCAGATGGCAACGGGTTTCTCCTCCGTGCGCACCCGGCGACAGGCGGGCTCGCAGGGGCGATCGCAGGTGCGTCCAAGAATGCCCGGGAACACGTTCGAGTCCCAGTTCAGCATGTACGCCTCGGTGTAACGCTCCTCGGCGATCAGGCGTATGTAGTCGGGGACCGGCGTGTGCGCGGGACACGCCCACTGGCAGTCGACCACCTTGTGGAAGTAGTTGGGATCGGCGATGTTGGTCGCTTTCATCGGTGTCGCTGCCGGCGCTTCAAGTCACGCCCCCGTGCCCGGTTCCTTCCCTGCCACCACGCGCCCACGAGAAACACCGGCGAGTGAGGCGTTTCCCCCCTCACCGGAAACGTAGGCATTCTAGGGGGTTGGCGCAGTACGGCGCAACCTGATCCTGGCCGGCGACGAACGGATCATTGCCGTCGACCAAGCCATCGCGGAGCGATGGGGCAGGCTGGGCACGCCAGACCCGGTTCCCGCTGTCGATGGATTGATCGCCGCCACGGCTCTAGTAAGAGACTTGGTCGTCGTTACGAGAGACCACGATCACTTGGCGAGGATCGGCGTGCCGCACCTGAATCCGTTTCAGCAGACATGACGAACCCGGATCATTGGCTGTCAGGACAGTCGCCGTCACCGAGGGTACGAAGAGCCCGCCGCACTCGGTTCGCAGCGGACCGGTCGACCATGCGTGGCATCGGTTTCGTCGAGAACTCCCGGTCCGTCGGCCCCGTCCCGATAGCGCAGACCGAAACCGTAGGGGAACAAGGGCGAGTAGCCCGTGTCGCCCAAGTTCAGTGGCGTCTGCAGGGGATGGCCCGGCCAGGAAAAGGACAACTTTCCCCGAAAGTCGTGGCCGACGTCGCCATCAGGTCCGCGGAACATCACATCGGCGACTCCTGCGCCCTCCGTTCCCGGGAGCCAAGCCACCACGAATGCGTCCGCCGCGTTCAGTTCAGGGTTTACCCACATGGGTCGCCCGGTGAGGAAGACCGCCACCGTGGGTATGCCCCGCTCCTTGAGGGTGCGCAGGATGGCAAGGGGCTCGGAGTCCTGCGCCGAGTAGCTCAAGTGATTGCGGTCGCCGTCTCCTTCGGCGTAGGGATCCTCGCCGAACACGACCACGCCCACATCGGCGCTCTGTCCGTCGAAACAGCCGTCCGCACGCAGCACGGCGGTGCCGCCATTGCCGGCCACCGCTTCGACAAAGCCGTCGAAGATCGACGAACCTTTGGGAAAGTCCGCGTTGTCGTTGCCCGTACCCTGCCAGGTGAGTGTCCAACCCCCACACTGCTTACCGATGTTGTCGGCGCCATTCCCGGCGAGGAGCACCCTGGCGTCGCGCCGCAGCGGCAGGACACCGTCGTTCTTCAGCATCACCAGGGAACTGCGAACCGCCCGGCGGGCGAGCTCGCGATGACTCGGCGCGCCGACGACCGACCTGTCGCGGACGGCGGGACGTTCGGACGGCCGGACACCCGAGAACAGCTTCGTGCGGGCCTTCACGCGCAGGATGCGCCTGACGGCGTCGTCCACGCGTGCCATCGGAATCGCGCCTGAACGAACCTGGTGCAAAAGGTCGTGATAGGTGCGGCGCCACTCGACGCCCACCATCAGCATGTCGACCCCGGCGTTGACTGACCGCGCGCACGCGTCGCCCGGGTCGGCGGCCACCTGCAGGAAGCCGTCCCAGTCGCTGACCACGAAACCGTCGAAGCGCAGCGCGCCCTTGAGTACGTCGGTCAGCAGGTACCGGTTGCTGTGGACCTTGCTGCCCTGCCAACTGTTGTACGCCGCCATCACCGTCTGGACACCGGCGCGGATCGCCGCCAAGTGACCGCCCGCGTGGAGGTCGCACAACGTCTGCTCCGAACAGTCGACGTCGCCTTGGTCCCGGCCGTCCGTCGTTTGGCCTTCGCCGACGAAGTGCTTGGAGGTGGCCAGGATCCGACCCGGACCCAGGAAGTCGTCGTCGTCCGGCGCGCCCTGAAGTCCCTTGACCATGCGCGGCGCGTACTCGGCGACCACGTCGGGATGTTCGGAATAGCCTTCGTACGTCCGCCCCCAGCGGTCGTCGCGCACCACCGCCAAGGTCGGCGCGAAGGTCCAGTCGAGGCCGGTGGCGGCCACCTCTTTCGCGGTTGCCACGCCGATGGCGTCGATCAGGTCGGCGTCGCGGGTCGCGCCCAGACCGATGTTGTGCGGGAAAACGGTGGCGCCGTAGACGTTCGAGTGGCCGTGGACGGCGTCCGTACCCCAAAGAACCGGAATCGCGTTGGATCCCGTCCCGCGGTCAGCCGAACCTGCGCAGGCGGCGTCGTGGTAGGCATCCGCCAAGGCGAGCCAGTCCTCGACGCTGGCGTGCTTGTTGCCATGCGGCTGGCTGCCGCCGCCGTTCAGCACCGACCCGAGCGCGAACTCACTGACTTCCGCCGGCGTCGCGTTGGCGATTTCGGCCTGAATCATCTGGCCGACCTTCTGCTCCACCGAGAGCGCTCGCAGGTATCCGTCGACGGTGCGTGCCAAGCCTTGTTCGTATGGGTGGGCGGGATCGAACGGACTGGCGCGCGACGGCCACGGCGTGACGGTTCCACGCATCCTGGCGGGTGAACACGCTTCATCCTTCACCGTCGTGACGGCCCGAATGCTGTTGTCCATGGTTGATCGGTCACTCCTTGATATCGCGTCACGCTATGTGCGTATGACAACGTTGTCAACAACACGCCGCGTTGGGACCCGCGTGGGCCGGCAACCCGTCAGGCTGGGCTCGCCTTGCAGTAGTGATCGATGAACCGCTGGTGGTCGGGAAGCTGGCCGACGCCGTTGGCGACGGTACCGTGGATTCCCGTCAGGAACTTGGTCAGCTCGTCGTCGCTCATCATGTTGACAATGGGGTGGTACTGCTCGGGAAGGATGCCCTGGCCCAACATGACCTGGATCCACGAGTTCTCGCCGAACAGCTCCGTCGGTACCTTGAACACCCGCCCCGCCTGCCGGAACAGCTCGATGCGGTGGCGGAGCGAGTCCGGGATTTCCATCGATGCGCAATGACGCCAGAACGGCGTGTCCCTGCGGTTCGTGACGTGGTAGTGCAGGACAATGAAGTCGCGCACGTTGTCGATCTCGAATTTCATCTGCGCGTTGAACTCGTCGACGTCCGGCTGCCTAATCCCATCGTAGGGGAACATCTGCATCAAGCGGATGATGCTGCGCTGAATCAGGTGAATGCTGGTCGACTCGAGCGGCTCGATGAACCCGGACGCCAATCCCATCGCGACGCAGTTCTTGTGCCAGTGCCGGTGGCGTTGCCCGGTGTGGAACTTGATGACCCGGGGTTCGGTCAACACGTCGCCCTGCACGTTTCCCAGCAACCGCGATACGGCTTCGTCGTCGGACCAGTGGTGCGAGCTGAAGACCACGCCGTTGCCGACGCGGTGCTGTAGCGGAATCCGCCACTGCCAGCCCGCCTCTCGGGCGATGGAACGCGTATAGGGCAGCGGCGGGAACACCGATTCGGTCTGCACGGCGACCGCGGCGTTGCACGGCAACCAGTGACTCCAGTCCTCGTAGCCGGCGTTCAGCGTCTGCTCGATCAACAGTCCTCGGAAGCCGGTGCAGTCGATGAACAGATCGCCTTCGAGGCGTTCGCCCGACTGCAGGCGAATGGCCGTGATGTAGCCGCTGACTGGATCCTGCTCGACTTCCTCGATCCGGCCTTCGCGCCGCACCGCGCCGTGCTGCTCCGCCATGCCGCGCAGGAACTTCGCGTACAGGGACGCATCGAAGTGGTAGGCGTAGTTCAAGCCGTTGTTGGGCAGCACTGCGAACCGGTTCTGCTTGGCCGCAACCCATTCCTTGCAGTACTCGCCGAACTCCCGGCTGATCCCCATCCTCCGGCCCTTGAGCCAGAAGTGCTGGAAGCCGGCCGCCCAACTGTCCTTGCCGGTCCAGCCGAAGGAATGGATGTAGTCCTCGCCGACATCCCGCCAGTTCTCGAACGAAATTCCCAGCTTGAACGTGCCCTGCACCGCCTTGACGAAGTCCTGCTCCTTGATCTTCAGAAGCTCGTGCAGGGTAAGTAACGTCGGAATCGTGGCTTCGCCCACACCCACCGTGCCGATCTCGTCGGACTCGACAAGGGTAATGTCGAGCGTCTTGCCCAAGAGCTTCGACAACGATGCGGCCGCCATCCACCCGGCGGTGCCGCCGCCGGCAATGACCACCCTGTGAATCTTCCTGCGCTGCAAGACTGCCTCCATTCGCTAACGATTCAACCTGTTGAGCAGCGTCGCCCGCAACTGTTTCGCCGCCGTCTCGTCGAGCGTCGACAGACAACCCCTACCGCGTTCGGGAATGTGCTCGTAGACCTGCTCATCGGCATCGAACACGTAGTGATCAAAGAGTCGGCGCCAGGCCTCGCGCTGCCTCGCCGGCAGGTCGCGCAGCGACAGGATGGCATGCAGGAGGGCGTCCGTCGGCGACCCCATGGCTGCGGGTGTCGTACACCACCAGTAGTTGATCAGAAGATTGAAGGACGCCAGCGACTCGACGTGATGCCACCACATGCTCGGAATCCTGATGGCATCGCCCGGACCGAGGACGGCCGATCGCGCATGCCTCAATGCCTCGCCGAAACGCGGAAAGCACCGCAGATCCGGATCGGTGAAGTCGACCAGGCTGATCGCCTGGCCCGAGGGCGTCGGATCGAGCGGGCCGACATAGAGATTGTCGATCTGATCCGGTGGAACGAGGGTGAACCGTCGCTGGCCCGCCACCACGCAGGCGAGGTTGTCCGGGAAGTCGAAATGCGCCGAGATGCGGGTCTGGTTTCCGAGCCAGAAACTGGCCAACGGATCGGGAACCGGCAACCGGATGTCGTTGTGGGTCCGGAAACCAGGGAGCCACCCGTCCACCGGTGTCGAACCAACGTAGATCGTCGCGAGACGATCCTCCCGTTCAGCGTCGGCGAGCTTGTCGAGGATCTGCGCCAGCGGCGCTTTGCCGCGGTCGAAATTGAAGCCGGTGAAGTCCTCGTTGTAGAAGAACCGTCCGTCTATCGAGGTGCCGCCGGCGTAAGCGGTTACCGGCGAGTCCGTCCAGAACCGCGAGAGGTAGCGTGCGGCGCTATGAACCGACCGGCTGCAATGGTCGACGGCCGGCCAGTGCCCCACCACGCCCCGCAATACAACGGGCTCGGCGGCGTTCAGCGCCGCTTCCGGAACGTTCCCATCCGCGCAGTCCATCGACGGCAGCGGCCGGGCTTCGGCGCAGACGTTCACGTGGCCGGCCCCTGGTCCAGCCTGTCGTTCTTCAATTCGACCAGGCGCTGCATGTTCGCCAGCGACGCCAAGACCATGAACATCGGCATGAGATGACCGCTCTCGTTGAACTCGCCCAGGGTCTCGGCGGACAACGCCTGCACCTTCTCCTCCACCAGGCAGTGGAAACCGATCAACTGGTTCCTGGTGCCGTCCTTCAAGGCGATTTCGAACGTCAACGCCTCCAGCAGGTCGTGGTCGCCCAGCGCGCCGACGAAGTTCCTGACGTGCCCGATGCCCCCGTAGATGGTCTCGAGCAGATCGGCGGCATCGTCGAGGAACGGCGTCCTGCCACCCAGCGGCTGGAACAGGGGTTCGCCCCGTTCGGTATTCACGCGCGGATGATCCATGTCCACCGTCAGCACACGCGTGCGCTCTGTGTCGCCACCGGCCTGCTCCTGGTGGCCGATCAGGAACGGCTGGCGCCGAATCATGGCTGGTACATACTCGGCGTGCCACCCGCGCTCGTCGAGGAACAGGTTCTCGTCCTCCTGGAAACCGAACAACGCCACCGGGTAGTAGCCTCCATCGGAGTCGCCCTGGAAGAGGATCGGATAGTGCGCCTGGACGTTGCGGAACTCGAACGGAAACGTCAGCGCGAGCATTACGTTGTCGCCATAGCGCGACGACCGGTCGGTGATGATCCTCACGTCTTGATGATCGACGTTGTTCAACATCACGAAGTCAGCCATGGCCTTCGCGTTCCTGCTCGCGTTGCACGATGCTACACAGAAGTGACCGATTGTCGGGCAGCAGTCTCAGCGCCTGCTCCGACTTGGCGCGGACGTCCTGAAACACACGATCCGCCCGTTCCCGCTCCGAGTCGCCTGCCGCCGTGCCGGGGTCATACTTCGCCCTGAACCCCATCCCGTACAGCACGTACTGATAGCTCGCCGAAGGAAACAGCTCGTCGAGGCGCGGTGCATCGTCGTGCCAGGGTGGCTGCTGCTCCCACACCGTCAGCTTGTCGCGCAGACCGTCGGGACACGAACCGGGGTTCCGGTTGTCGCGCCAGTATTCGTCCTCGCGGACACTGGTCACGTAGTGCAGCTTGAGGAATTCGACGATCCGCTGCCAATGGTGCTCCATCTTCGCATTGAAGCGCTTGGCGGTCACTTCCATGATCCGCCGATCACGGGGCAACTGCTCGGCGATCATCGCCGCGGACTGCTCGATCAACGCCAGCGCCGAAGCTTCCAGGGGTTCGACGAACCCGGCGGACAAGCCGACGGCGACACAGTTCCGGGACCAGAACGTCGTCCGGTAGCCGGGTTCGAACGGGATAGTTCGAAACGTCAGCGCGGCCACGTCGATGCCCGGTGAGGTGTCTGCGAGGTAGCCCTCTAGGGTGGCGAGTGCCGCGTCGCCATCGACATGCGCGCTCGAGTGCACGTAGCCGACGCCCCGGCGACCCTGCAGTCCGATGTCCCAGATCCAGCCCGCTGGTTGCGCGGTCGCATGGGTTGCCGATGCGATCGGTCCGTCCGGACTCGGATAGGGCACCTGCACGGCGATGGCCGTGTCGTTGAACAGATGCTGCTTGACGGAGACCAACGGCACGCCGAAGTGGCCGCCAAGCAGCAACGCTCGCTGGCCGGTGCAGTCGACGAACAGGTCGCCCTGGACCCGCTCGCCGGTATCGAGCACGACCGCAGCGATGTCGCCGTCGGCACGGGCCTCGATCTGCTCGACATTGCCGATGCTGTGGGCAACCCCGGCAGCCATGGCTTGTCGGTGCAGCAGCGCCGCGAACTTGGCCGCGTCGAGATGGTAGGCGTAGTTGAACGCGAAGGCGTACGGGGGCGTGGTGATCTGTTTGGGTGCAAGGCCCCGTTGCATGATCGCCGCCTGGGGCGTGACGAGCTCGGCGAAGGGCGTCTTCGCCCGCGCGGCGAGCCAGAATCTCGCCGGGTTCAGGCTCGCGTACTCCACCGGCAGACTGAATGGATGGCAGTACTCGTCCCGGTCCAGGCGTCCGGACCAGCCGAAGAACCTCGTGCCCTGCTTGAAGCTCGCGTCGGTGTTGCGGATGAACTCGTCCTCGGCGAGACCGACGCGCCGGAGCGTCGTGCGCATCGACGGCCACGTTCCCTCGCCCACGCCGATGGTCGGAATGTCGGGCGACTCCACCACGACGACTTCGCAGTCCCCGTGTCGACACTCGCAGGCGACGACGTTGGCCGTGATCCAGCCCGCCGTACCGCCGCCCACGATCACGACCTTGCGAGTTGTGCGGTTCATCGCCATCCACAGTGAATCGCGACGTCGACCGGCGCCTGGGCCGCGTGATCGAACGTCAGGAAACGGCGCCGATGATACGGAAACGGCCGGACCGAAGCGCGGCCGCCGGACCAAGTGCCCTAGAGCTTGTACCTGAACCCAATGTTGTAGCGCGGGCCCGCCTGACCAGCAAACAGGGTTTGCAGTCGGTCGCGACCGTAGACATGGGTGGTCTCGTCGGTCAGGTTGAGCATGTCGACGTACACCTGCATGTTGTCGTTAAACCAGTAGCTCGCACTGAGATCCACCTGCTGATACGCGCCAACATACGTCGGAGGCCCCGCGCCGACGTTGTTCTGGCCCGTTCCGGCAAGGAAGTCGTCACGCCAGTTGTAGGCCACGCGGACACTTATTCCTTCCTTGTCATAGAAGACGATCAGGTTGGCCGAATCACTCAAGCCCGTCAGTACGAACTGCTGTTCGAGGCTGAAGTTGTCGTAGCCCACGTCCGCATCGACGACCGTGGCATTGGCGATGACGCCGAACCCGGTCTCACCGAAGTTGTGCTGCGCAACCACTTCCCAGCCCTTCATCGTCGCCTGCTCGATGTTGACCGGGACGGTGAGATTGAACGGCGATGCCGGGTCGCGACCTGCGACACCGGTGATGACGCCGCTGGCCGCATCGACACCCGACGCATCCGGACGATTCTCGATGATCCAGGAATAAAGCGCGCCACCGTCGCTGCTGCCGGTCGCCGCCCGAGCTTCGTCGCCCAAGGGTCCGAGGGCGGGATGTGGCAGACCGAAGGTCTCCTCGACCACCGACGAGGTGCCGATGAAGTTATCGACGTCCTTGTAGAAGTAGCCCACCGCGACGTAGCTGTCCTCGCTGTAGTAGTACTCCACGGAGACGTCCGTGTTTTTCGACTCGAACGGCAGCAGGTTGGGGTTGCCCCGATTGCCGGTGCCGCCATCGATGCGCAACAGCGAGTTGATTGTCTGGCCACCTTGGATGTCGCCGTAGTTCGGCCGAGTCATCGTCTCGCTGTAGGAGACCCGACCCACAAGGCTGTCCGTCAGGTCGATTCTGAAGTCGAAGCTGGGCAGAAGCAGGTCGTAGTTGCCTTCAAGGGAGGTGAAGTCGGGACTTCCCTGGACGGCCGTCAGCTCGTTGCCGGCCACCCAATCGATCCTCGTGTAAGCCGGCGACAGGGCCTGGGAGGAGATGTCCGTTTCCTCGTAGCGCAATCCCGCCCGCAAATCGACCGTGCTGGCGCCCCACTCCATCGACATGTTCACCTGGACGTAGAACGCCTGTGATTCCTCGGTGGTACGCCGGTCCGAGGTAAATCGACTGGAGGCGCATAGGCCCGTTCCGCAATCGCCCATGTCGGTCAACATGAACGTGGTCGCCTCCCCGGAGGCCATGAGTGCTTCTGTGCGAGCGATTACCTCGGTCATGTCGAAAGTGAAGAAGTCGACCTGCCGACGGGCGTCGTCGCCACCCGGAACCTGATCGAACGCGTCTGACGCTGATGCGGGTTCCAGCAAATCCGCGATCGCGCCGCGTTGGGTTACACCGCCCCAGGCGTCACGCTGCACCACCGAACCCGCGGAGCGGTTGTTGACCTCGGTGAGTTGTATGCCGAAGTCGACGCTCTCGATGAATCCGGTATCGAAGTCGAACACGCCGCCGAGCCGGGTCTGTTCGATGTTCATCTTCGAGAAGTTGTTGGTGAAGACGCTACCCGTGACGATCATGTCGTTGGGGTCGAGAGGATTGGCGAGGGTCAATTGGAGAACCGGCAAATCCGCGCCGAAATGTCCGGTCGTCCGGCTCCGCGTGAACGACGCGGTGGACAGTAGCGACGAGTCGCCATAGGGGCTGTTGGGTTTCCGCTCGGCGTCCGAGTCGTGGTAGTCGAACTCGACAGACAGCCGATCCGTGACGTCCCAAAGGAGGTTGATTCCGGTCGCGCCGTTGCGAGCGCGCCAGGCATCGTTGCCGGCCGCCATCGAGTAGTCGCTCCCCGGCAGGTTCTCGGTGTAGGTGAGCGGCGTAGCCTGTGGGCCGTCGGTCCACAGGGTTTCCTGGCCGCCGAAGTTGAACCAGGCGGAAAGGTTGTTGTAGGTGCGTTCGAGTTCTACTTCCGAGTACGTGTAGTCGAGCGTGGCGACGAGGGATTCGGATGCCTGCCATTGCAGTGTCAGCTGGCCGTTGGTGCGCAGCCTTGCGTACTCAGCCAACTCGTAGCCGATGGCCTGCGGAACCGAATACAGGTCGCCCTCTCCCGGACGGTTCTGCTGGTTGGGATCGGTGTGGGGCGGAATCCCGCCCCACTCAGAGGGGCCGATCCCACACCAGCAGTTATCGACCTCGCCCGGGAACGTGCGCCAGCCGCCTACGTTGGCGGTATTCGCGCCGTTGTTCCGGTCCTGGCGGACAGCACTCAACGCGATGCCCACGGTGTCGTCGGCAAAGGTGTTGGAGAACAGTGCAGAAATCTCGGGCGTGAATCCGCTGCCCTCTTCGGTGGAGGCGTCGTGCAGTCCACTGGCCGCGGCTGTGAAGTTCATGCCCGATGCTTCGAGCGGCCGCGTGGTGCGGATGTTCATGGTTGCACCGATTCCACCGGTGGGCACGTCTGCCTGACCCGTCTTGTAGACCTCCACCGCGCTGATTCCCTCGGAGGCGAGATTGCCGAAGTCGAACGAACGTCCGAGTCCGCTGCTCGTCGGCATCTGCCGACCGTTCAGGAGCACCAAGTTGAAGTCCGGCCCAAAGCCGCGAACGGTCACGCGCGCGCCTTCGCCCCGTTCACGGTCGATGGATACGCCCGTGATCCGCTGGAGCGACTCCGCCAGGTTGCTGTCGGGAAAGTCGCCGATGTCCTCCGCAGTGATGGCGTCGACAACGCCATCGCGATTCCGTTTCAGATCCATCGACTGCTTGAGGCTTTGGCGAATACCAACCACCACGACCTCTTCGATGGAACCTGAAGTCGGGGCAGCACCCGACTGCGGCGGCGTTTCCTGAGCAGATGCCGAGGCGCTAGCCATCGCCAAGGAGATTGCCGCCGCGAGTGGCGTCTTCTTGAATACGTCGTTGGGCATTCGGCTCCCTCACTGAGCCGCCGGCCATAGGCATGCCGACGGTTACCGCAATTCATGACAACGTTGTCAAACGACTTATAGTACACGCTGACACCGTTGTCAAAGGGAATGGACCAAAGCGTGAATGGATACGCGGCCCGCACCGCCACACGCGGCTCCCGTACGTGGAAGCAATTCCCCATGCGTGTGCGGTGGGAGGTCCAACCCGGCGGTAAAACAAAACCGCGCTTGAGTTTTGCTCCTGATCAAGCCCATGGACCGGCTTGATCAGAGGTTTCCTAGCACGACCACTACGATCACCCGGTCGACCCTGCGGACACTGTGCAGTGGTAGCATGTCCCGCATGCGATCGCCGCCGGCGCCCGAGACCCCGGCGCCCCACCTCATGCACAACTGGCAAGGACTCCACGGCAGTGGGGGTTCCTTGATGACCGCTCGGCTGGCCGCCGAGACGGACCACTTGGTTGTCTATGCGGCGACGGACACCGAGGCGGCGTTCCACGCGTCGGAGGAGATCCGGTTCTTCGGCTCCGGTGACGTTCCCGTGCTGACGTTCCCGGATTGGGAGACCCTCCCCTACGATCACTTCTCCGCCCACCAGGACATCGTCTCCGAGCGCTTGGAGACGCTCTACGAGTTGCCTGGAACAAGCCGCGGCGTGCTGGTGGTGCCCGTCACGACCTTGCTGCAACGCCTGGCGCCGCCAAGTTTCGTCCGCAGTCAGTCGTTGGTGGTCGCGGTCGGCCAGACCTTCGATATCCCCACCGAACGCCAACGCCTGGCGAGCGCGGGCTATCGCGCCGTCGACACGGTGACCGAACGCGGCGAGTTCGCGGTGCGCGGATCCCTGGTCGACATCTACCCCATGGGCGGCACGAATCCGGTTCGCATCGACCTGTTCGACGACGAGATCGACAGCCTGCGCCTGTTCGATGCCGACTCCCAGCGCACGGTTTCCGAGACCGCCAGCGTGCGCATCCTGCCGGCCCGCGAAGTACCCATCGACCAAGCGGGCATCGCCCGTTTCCGTACCGCCTGGCACCACACCTTCGATGCCGACGTCCGCCGCTGCCATGTCTACCAGGACGTCAGCAACGGCTTGGCACCACAAGGCATCGAGTACTACCTGCCGTTGTTCCACGAAACGACCGCGACCCTTTTCGAGTACCTGCCGGACGACACCGTGTTCGTGCTCGAAGCGGACGTTTCCACGGCCGCGAAACGACATCTCGCCGACATCGCCGCCCGCTACGAATCGCTGCGCCACGATGTGGAGCGACCGATTCTGCCGCCGGATGCCCTCTACATGTCGGCCTCGGACCTCGACACCCGGATCAAGCCGTACGGGCGAGCCCGGATCGACCCCGAGGGCTCTCGCCGACGGCATCGTGTCGACTTCGCCGGCACTCCCTTGCCGGAGTTGGCCGCCAACCACCGCGCCCGGGACCCCGCTTCGCGGCTGCGAAGCTTCGTGGCGAACGCCCGGGCACGAGTCCTGCTGACCGCCGAGACACCGGGACGCAAGGTCCACTTGGAGGAGTTCCTCGGCAGGGCGAGGATCGCGGCCACCGACATCGACAGTTTCGCGGCTTTTGCCAGCTGCGATGCGGAACTCGCCATCACCACCGCCCGCATCGAACGCGGCGTCTGGCTTCCCGACGTCGGTGTGGTCACGGAGACCGAGATCTTCGGCCACCGCAGCGACAAGGCTGTCGCCGAACGCACCCGGCGGCGCGGCATCGATCCCGACCTTGTCATCAAGAACCTGATCGAGCTCAACATCGGTTCGCCGGTGGTGCACATCGACCACGGCGTGGGTCGCTACCGCGGCCTCGAGACGTTGACCATCGACGGGCACCCGATGGAGTTCCTTACCCTCGAGTACGCCGAAGAGGCGAAGTTGTACGTTCCCGTGACCGCGCTGCAGCTCGTGTCGCGGTATGCCGGTGCCGACGAGGAGACCGCGCCGCTGCATCGACTTGGGTCGGATCAGTGGGCGAAGGCCAAGCGCCGCGCTGCGGAGAAGGCCCGGGATGCGGCGGCCGAGTTGCTGGACATCTATGCCCGGCGCGAGGCTTCCATGAGCTTCGCGTTCGGCAAGCCGGACGACGACTACCATCGCTTCGTCGAACAGTTCCAATTCGAGACGACCGCCGATCAGGAAGCCGCCATCGACACGGTCATCGAGGATCTGACCGGCGCCAAAGCCACCGACCGCCTGATCTGCGGCGATGTCGGTTTCGGCAAGACGGAAGTCGCGATGCGGGCGGCATACCTAGCGGTCGCCAGCGGCCGGCAGGTTGCCATCCTCGCCCCGACGACCCTGCTCGCCCAACAGCACTTCGAGACCTTCGGTGATCGTTTCGCCGACTGGCCCGTGACCATCGAGGTGGTGTCGCGTCTGCGTACCGACGGCGACGTGAACGCCGTGGCCGAGCGGCTCGCCACGGGCAAGGTCGACATCGTCATCGGCACCCATCGATTGCTCGGCAAGGCGTTCGCGTTCAAGAACCTCGGCCTCGTGGTCATCGACGAGGAGCACCGGTTCGGCGTGCGCCAAAAGGAACAACTGAAGAACCTGCGCGCCGAAGTGGATGTCCTGGCACTCACCGCGACGCCGATTCCACGCACCCTCAACCTGTCGCTTTCCGGCATCCGCGACCTGTCCATCATCGCCACCCCGCCCGCCCGGCGATTGTCGATCAAGACCTTCGTCATGCAGAAGCGGCGTTCGGTCATCGGTGAAGCCGTCGCCCGGGAGCTGTCCCGCGGTGGCCAGGTCTTCTACGTGCACAACGAGGTGCGCACCATCGAGCGTGCCGCTGACGAAGTCGCCGAACTCGCACCGGGCGCTCGGATCGGGATCGGCCACGGGCAGATGCCGAAACGAGAACTCAGCGAGGTCATGTCGGACTTCTACCATCGCCGGATAAACGTCCTCGTGTGCACGACTATCATCGAGAACGGCATCGACATCCCCAATGCCAACACCATGGTCATCGAACGGGCCGACAAGTTCGGGCTGGCTCAACTCCACCAGTTGCGCGGTCGTGTCGGTCGTTCTCACCGCCAGGCGTACGCCTATCTCATGACGCCGCATCCCAAGGCGATGACCGCCGATGCCGCTAAGCGCCTGGACGCAATCCAAGCGGCCGGCGAGTTGGGCATCGGCTTCACCCTGGCGACCCACGACTTAGAGATCCGCGGCGCCGGCGAACTCCTCGGCGACGAACAGTCGGGGCAGATCGCCAACATCGGCTTTTCGCTCTACATGGAGATGCTCGAGCGGGCGGTCGCCGCCATCAAGGCCGGCAAGACCCCCAACCTCGATGCACCCCTGCCGACGAGCCACGAAGTCAACCTGCACGTGCCGGCATTGATCCCCGACGACTACCTGCCCGACGTACATGCGCGGCTCATCATGTACAAGCGCATCGCCAACGCCGCAGACCGTTCCGAACTCGACGAGCTCAAGGTCGAGATGATCGACCGATTCGGGTTGCATCCGGACTCGGTCAGGAACCTGTTCCGTACAACGTCCATCAAGCTCGCCGCCGCCGCCCTCGGCATCGACCGGGTGGATATCGGTCCCCGGGGAGGACGCCTGGAATTCAAGGCCGAGACCCTCGTCGATCCGCTCACCGTCGTGAAGCTGGTCCAGCAGGAGCCCAACACCTTCAGGTACCGCGATGCCGACGCGCATACGGGAAACCGGCTGCTGGTCCGGCGGGCCATGGAGCACCCCGACACGCGGTTCGGGTTCGTCGAGGAACTGCTGAAGCGGTTCGATGCCGATGCTGCAGGTACTCGTGAGCACACGCGGGAGCCTCAACTCGCGTGAGGCGTTACGGGTTCCTGGCCCGCATATCTCACCGAGGGCCACGATGATGCGCGCCCTTACGGGCGCGTTGGAGGATCCCGGTCCTGTGCGCACGCGCTCCTTGGAGCGCGCGCTCGCGACCGAGAGCCTTCAGCGGGGGTGCGCGAGGGGCTTGCCCCTCGCATGGGAGAGCATAGCGGGGCCTACGGTCGAGGGAGCACGTGCGCGCACAGGGCCGGGAGATCCGCGAGGGCGTGGCCAGCGCAGCCTGTCCAGGCTCACTGGTATCCAGAATGTCAAAAAATGCTCCAAGAACCAGCCAGTTACGTCATGGCCAAAGCGACTTGGTGAGATATGCGGGCTAGCCCTAGCCGCGGCCGCGGTGCTCGGAACTCGCTCGGCAAGCACCGCCGAACTCGACGACCACCTGCGCTATCGCTGGTATCAAGTCGAGGTTCTGGTGTTCGCGCACGACCCGGCCTTCGCCGCAGAGCAGAACTTCAGTACCGACGGCATCGCCGCCCGCCAACACCTGCTGGACGGAACGCGATACCCCTTGGCCGCGTTCGCGCTCGCCGAGCTTCCCGACAGTCGCCGGGTTGTCAGTGTTGGGCGGCCGCCGCCGGTGGACGATGCCATGCCCTTCGTGGTCTCCAACCTGGTACCGCCGGCCTGGTTCGCCGGCGAGTGCGTCATGGCTTCGTGGACGCCTCCCGCAGCCCAGACATTCGACATGCTGCCCATCGAGGCGCGGGATCCGTGCCTGCCTCCGGACCCTTGGGTAATGGAATCCGCGGGCATCGAGTTGGCGATGGATCCGGGACCCTTGGCGACCCAGGAGGTCGAGCCCGATGCCGCCCCGGAACCGGACACCGAAGCGGACCTGAATACGCCAGCCCGTCCCGCGTTGACTCTCGAGGAGATCAACACTGCGATCGCGGACTACGAGAACGATCTGTTGCGCTCGAGCTACGTGTGGCGCCGGGAGACTCCGAAGTTCGCCGGCGAGCTTTCCCAGCTCAGGCGCCGCTACGAGGTCATCGCCGCCGGCAGTTGGCATCAGCCGGTGCCGCCCCGGGAAGCGCCCCAGCCTCTATTGCTGCAGGTGGGCGCGATGGAGGCCGAGCGCGCCCATCGCCTCGAGGGTCTGCTCAGCGTCACTCGCGGCCGCTATGTCCACTTCCATGTCCTGCTGCGTTTCCGTCTGCAGGACGGCGGCACGGCGCTGCTCGCCGAACAACGGCGCATGCGCACCGACGAGCCTCACTACCTGGACCACCCGGCCCTTGGCATCCTGGTGCGAGTCGATCCCCTGATCCCGCCGGACGCGCTACTCGCGTTGTTCGACGAGTTCCACGAATCTCGCGACAAGCCGTAGCAGTCGAGGACTTGCCTCGTCTACGACAGCCCGCATGCCGGCGACTTCGATCATGCCGGGTCCGCGTCCCGCAGCGGGATTGACCACCAAGCACACGCCCGCGTAGGGCAGGCCGAGTTCACGGGCAAGCACGGCTTCGGGCATGCCGGTCATGCCCACGACGGTGCAGCCGTCGCGTTCCATGCGGTCGATCTCCGCGGCCGTCTCCAACCGCGGTCCCTGGGTGCAGCCGTACACACCCTCGGGAAACAGGTCCACATCCGCCAGCAAGGCGGCGTGCACCAAGGTGTCGTACAAGTCCCGATCGAACGGTTCGGTGAAGTCCGCATGCAGCAGGCGGGTGGCGTCGGCGAAGGTGTGCTCGCGCCCCCAGGTGTAGTCGATGATCTGAGCCGGCAGCACGAAGTCGCCGTTGACGAGTCCGCGTGAAATGCCGCCCACCGCGAATACCGCCAGCACCACGTCAACGCCCAGTTCGTTGAGCAGCCACAGGTTGGCACGGTAGTTGATCTCGTGGGGCAGCAGCGAGTGGTCGTCGGCATGACGATTTAGGAATAGCGCACCGGACAAGGCTTCGGACCGGCGCGGAATCGCCGAGGCGCGACCGTAGGGTGTCTGGGCCGAGTCCAAGACCGGCACGGACTCGCCGTCGAGGGCTTCGAGGCCGGTTCCGCCGATCAGGGCGATCGTCACGACGCCTCCGCGGACCAGTCGGCCGGCAACGCGTATATCCCGGACAGCTGGCGAAACCAGCCGTCGCAGTCCATGCCTCGACCTACCAGGAACTCGTTCGGCGCCACCAGCGCCGCATGGTCGACCTCCACGACGCAGGGCACATCCTTGCGCACCAACACCGCGGTCACCAGTTCCTTGGGCGCCCGCTCGTGGATGATGCTCTGCGCGGCGGCCATCGTTTCGCCCTCGTCAAGGACATCGTCGACGAGCAGTACTGTGCGACCGGCGAGGTCGCGTTCCAAGCCGCGGGTGAAGCGGATCTCGCCTCCCGCAGTATGCCGGTAGCGGGTCAGGTGCATGTAGTCGAGTTCGAGGTCGAAGTGGAACCGTCTCAGCAGGTCGGCAGTGAACGGCAATCCACCGTTCATCAGGCAGACGACCAGTGGGCGCTTGTCCCAAAGACGCACGGCGAGTTGCACGGCGATCCTGTCCACCGCCCGGTCGACGGCTGCGGCGTCGAACAGGCAGCGGGCGCCCGGCGGGAGCTTGTCACTCACGGTGCGATGACTCCCGAGCGCTAAGGCGCGTCGCCGCGTTCGGGTTCGGGTTCGGGCTTGGAGGCGATGTGCAGCGTCTGCGTCGGGAAGGCCATCTCGGCTCCATGACCTTCAACGATCTCGGCGATCCTGAACAGCACATCCTCCTTGATGGTGTGGAACTCGGTCCAGACGGTGGTCTTGGTGAAGGTGTAGATCATGATGTCGAGGGACGATGGACCGAAGCTCAACAGGTTGACCATGAGCGTCCGGGTCGTGTCGATGTCCCTGTGGTTGACCAGCATGTCGCGGATGTCGTCGATGACTTTCTTCAGGACGCCGATGTCGTCGTAGCGCACGCCGATGATCTCGTAGATGCGCCGATTCAACATGCGCTGCGGATTCTCCACCGTGAGCGTCGCGAAAGTGGCATTGGGGACGTACAGGGGGCGCTGGTCGAAGGTGCGGATACGGGTCTGGCGCCAACCGATCTCTTCCACGGTCCCCTCGATCTCCTGGTCGGGGGACCGTATCCAGTCGCCCACCGCGAACGGCCTGTCGAGAAAGATCATCAGGGCACCGAAGAAGTTCGCCAGCAGATCCCGCGCGGCGAAACCCACGGCGAGGCCGCCAAGCCCGCCGAAGGCCAGCACCCCCGTCACCGAGAAGCCCAGCGAGGACAACGCCATCAACACGGCTGTGATCAGCACCGATGCCCGGAGCAGCTTGCCAATGGCCGCCGCAGTGGTCTTGTCGACGGGGTCGCTGCGATAGCCGGGATCGGAGACGTGTCCCTCGACGAAGCGGATCATGCGGATGGCAAACCACGCCAACAGGACGATGGCGATGACATCGCGTACGGGATCCGCATAGGCAACGAGATCGGACTCGGCGCCGCGCAGTGCGTATTCCGCGGCGAACAGAACGCCGAACGACCAGATCGCCCAGCCGATGGGCTTCCTGGCGGCGTCCAACAACGCGTCGTCGTAGAGGTTGTTGGTGCGTTCGAGTTGCCTCGCGAGGCGGTCGAACAGGAGTTTCGCCCCGTAGCGAACGACCAGGGTGGCGAATACGATGGCGAACACGACCACCCACGCAACCGACGCATCGGCGCCGAACCCGAAGATCTCCGCGGCGCGCTCCATGGCGACTCCATCCCAAGCTGACCGCGCGATGATAGCGGAGGGAGCCCTTCCCGAAGTGGTCATCCACCAGCAACGGAACCCGATTTGGCCCTTCACATCCGCGAAAGACTGTATATAATCGCAGCCTTACTGGATGGATGGACAGCGCAATGAAGGAGCTGACCGCACGCCAAGCCGAGGTTCTCGACCTCGTCAGGTCCCACGTAAACGAGACCGGCTACCCACCGACACGGGCGGAGATCGCCCGGGTACTCGGTTTCAAGTCCCCGAACGCGGCCGAAGAACATCTCAAGGCGCTGGCGCGCAAAGGCGCCTTAGAGGTTGTTCCGGGAACCTCGCGGGGCATCCGCCTACCTGCCGACGAGGGTCTCCCGGTGGTAGGCCGGGTCGCTGCGGGAAGTCCCCTCCTCGCCCAGGAACACATCGAGGAGATGTGCCGGATTCCGCCCGACCTGTTCCGCCCGGCTGCCGACTTCCTGCTCCGGGTGGAGGGCGACAGCATGGTGGACGCCGGCATCCTCGACGGCGACCTCCTCGCCGTGCGCAAGACGCCCGACGCCACCAACGGAGCCATCGTCGTGGCTCGGATCGACGACGATGTAACGGTCAAGCGATTCCGCCGCAAGTCCCGCAGCAAGGTCCTGCTGGAGGCGGAGAATCGAAACTATGAACCGATCGAGGTGGACCTCAAGAGCCAGGAACTTGTCATTGAGGGACTGAGCGTCGGCGTGATCAGACGCGAACCGTAGGGGCGACCGCGCGCCCTTGCGGGCGCCTTGTGGTCGCCCGTCTCCGTGCCACGCACCGGCCGCGGTTTGTCGGCACGGTCGGGGACGGCTTTGGGGCGCTAGGAGACGTCCAGCCGTAGCGGCGCACACCCGACCTCGACGACTCCCAAGTCGTAGCTGACGGCGTCCGCCAAGGTGTACCGCCCCGTATCGGGATTCGCGAACTCTTCGCTGACGTGGTGCACTTCGACCCGATGGGGACCCGGCACGATGCCGTGGGACGCCGGGATCTCGAACCGGCCTTCTACCCCCGATGACGCCCGCGCGCGGGCGGGGGGCGCGTTCGGATCCAGCGGCACGAACGTCACCCAGGCCATGCCCATGGGTTCGCCGTTCCGGGTGACCCGACCCGTGACAGCTCGACGCTGCTTGCCGGTCAGAAAGCCGCACCGACGCAGCCAGTTGAGCATCAGTTGCGGCCATTCGCGGAAATCGGGGTCGCCGGGATTGATCCCGGTGCCATGTTCGCCGAAGCCGTAAATGTGAAGTTCCGCCTGCACGCCGGCTTTCAGCAGCGCATCGTAGAACAGCGTTGACTGGGAGGCGGGGACGATGCCGTCCTCGTGGGTGTGGACCAGGAATGTCGGCGGCGTGGTGTCGTCCACGCGAACGTCCGCCGGCGTGTATTCGTCGGCCTTGCGGCCCCGCAGGATGCCGTTCGTCACCGCGTAAACGGCAACCAGGAAATCGGGCCGGCTGGACGCGCGCTCCACCGGATCGGCAGCCACGTCGTCGCCTGCATCCCATCGTGTGCCGACCGCGACACAAAGATGGCCTCCGGCGGAGAACCCAAGCATGCCGATCCGGCTCGCCGCGATGCCGAACTCGACCGCCCGGTGGCGTACCAGACGCACCGCGCGCAGCCCGTCGAGCAACGACACGTCCGAGTGGTAGCGCTCGCCGAGACGATAGCGCAGCACGAACGCCGCGATGCCCCGGCGGTTGAGCCAACGCGCCACCTGGAGTCCCTCGTGGTCCGCCGCGAGCTTGCGGTAGCCCCCGCCCGGATTGACGATGACGCCGGCGCCCGTTGCGACCTCCGCTTCGGGGAGGTGAATCGTCAACCGCGGACGGTCCAGTTCGAGATCGCCCACCGCCTCCGGCGCACCTTTCGGCCAAAGTTCGACGACCGTGTCGCGGTGCACTCGCCGGGGTAGCTCAAGGTCCGTTCGGTTTCCGCCCACGTCAGGAAGCCGGCGACTCTTCCGGAGCGTGGAACATCGCGTCGAGGTGCTCCGTCGGTAGCGGAGCGGTGAGTTTCGAGACGACCAACGTGAACAGCACACCCACGCCCTCGCCGATCGCCGAGCACGAGAAAGGATTTGGTCCCTCGCCGTGGAGCCAGGTGATGACGGTGTCCAGCACGCCGCCGTCCAACCAGTCGGGGCTCAACCACTGGTCGTGGAGCACCACGAACGTCACGAATCCGGAGATCAATCCCGCGTAGGCTCCCGTGCGGGTAACGCCCTTCCACAACGCACCCATGACCAGCGGACCCGCGAACGCCGCCATCATGCCGCCGATGCCGATCCAGACGATCAACGCGACGTTCCAGTCGATGAGCAGCCACGCCAGTCCCGTGCAGATGATCATGACCACGACGGTGGCCCACCGGCTGATGACGAGTTCCTGGCGGTCGCGTTGCTCCTCCGTGGCGTTCGGCGCCAGCCACTTGGCAAGCGTACGCCGGTACAGGTCGTTGGCGATGACCTGGGACGAGGACACCACCAGCCCGTCCGCCGTGGACATGATCGCCGCCAGGATACCGACGCCGATCAGTGCCGCGAGCCACGGTGGGAAGAGTTCGATGAACAGCATCGGCAACGCCTGGTTCTGGTTGTCGAGGCTGTCGCCCAGCATGGCTCGGGCAAGCAGACCGCCGAGACCGAGCATGCCCAGGGTGATCCCGAAGGTGAACGCCAGCTTGATGAACGAGCGCTGCTGGCCGGTGTTCTTCAGCGCCCACAGCTTGTTGCCGAGGTGCGGTAGCAATCCCAAGGGCAGGTGGGCCACGACGATGCACGCGATCGACCACCAGGAATGGTAGAGCGGGGTCGTAGTGTTCAACAGGCCGACCAGGTTGTGGTCCTGGTCCTTGAGGTTGTCGAACACGCCCATCATCCCGCCGCCGTCCACACCGACGCCGAACACGAACAGGACGATCACCACCGCCGCCAGAATGAGCATCATGATGCCCTGGACGCCGTCGGTCAGGATGTCGGCATGGGCACCGCCCATGAACACGTAGATGACCAACACAGCGGAGGTGACGATCAATGCCACCAGCGGATCCATGCCCAGCATGATCTCGAACATCACCAGCCCCGATACGAGCTGGCCCACGATGTAGAAGAACAGCACCAGCGAGAACACCGACACGATCACGCGGATGCCGTCGGACTGGTAGCGGTCGCCGAGGTACTCCGGGATCGACCGGTTGCCGAACCGGTTGCCCGACGTGGCGATCAGGCGCATGCAGATCAACACGCCGAAATAGACGCCGATGGGGTACAGGAAATTGCCCCAGATCGTCGGCGCGCCCCACATGTAGGCGAGCCCGGGACCGCCGAGAAACGTGGCGCCGCTGGCGGTGGTCGCCGCGAACGCGAACGCCAGCCACAGCGGCCCGTAGGAACCCCGCGCCGTGGCGAAGTCGTCGGCGTGCTTGACCCGGCGTCCACCCAGGTAGCCGATGGCCAGCATGGCGCCGATGTAGAGCACGAGGAACAGCCAGGACCAGGTGACAAGCGTCATCGGCAACCCCAAGAAAGAAACCCAAACCCCGCGTGCCAGCTTATCGGGCGCAAGGCGAATGTCAAAACAGCGGCTAACCGGGTGTTGTCCGGTCCCGGTGGTCAAGGACACGGTCGCCGGGGGCCGCGCAACCCCACCCGAGGGCGTGATAAGTTAGCGCGCTTCATCCGGATTAATCGGAGAGACGGTGGCCTACAACAAACCGATCCCCCCGCAGGGACAACACACCAAACCGTTCTGGGAGGGTGCCAAGGCAGGCAAGCTTATGCTGCCCCGGTGTCGCGACTGCAACCGGGTGCACTGGTATCCCCGACTGATCTGCCCTTTCTGTCATTCCACCAACCTCGAGTGGATCGAGGGCAGCGGCAAGGGCCGGGTGCACACCTTCGCCGTGCAGCACCGCGCCTTCGGCGGTTGGGCGGAGGAAGTGCCCTACGTCACCGCCTACATCGACCTGGACGAGGGCGACCGCATGATGACCGTGCTGCGTGGAGTCGATGCGACGAAGCCTGAAGAGATCGAGATCGGTGCTCGCGTCGAGGTCGAGTTCGAACAAGCCAACGACGACACGTCCATTCCGTTCTGGCGCGTCGTTGACCAGACGGGGGAGTAGGACCATGGGAAAACCGAACCTGAGCAACGCCGCCGCCATCGTCGGCGCGGCGGAGTCCGACGTCATCGGCTATCCCGAGGACCTGACCGGCCACAAGGTGACTTCGCTGCAGCACCACATCCAGGCCATCAAGAACGTCAGCGTCCAGACCGGAATACCGATCTCCGAGATCCAGGGGATCTTCTCCGCCGGTTGGTCCGGCGAACTGGCGGAGCACTTGGGAGTCACACCCCGCTACCTGGACACCACCTCGGTGGGCGGCTGCTCGTTCCAGATCCACGTCCACCATGCCCTGGCGGCGATTCACGCCGGGATCATCGACATCGCCCTGGTGAGCCACGGTGAAGCCGGCTGGTCGTATCGCGGTGGCGGTGGTGGAGGCGGCGGTGGTCGAGGCCAAGTCAGTCCGGGAGCGGAAATGACGGCCGCCTACGGCACGTTCGGGGCACCGTCACAGTACGCGCACTCCATGGTTCGGCACTTCCACCGATTCGGCACGACCCAGGAGGACTTCGCCCACATCGCCGTGGTAACCCGCGACTGGGCACAGCTCAATCCGCGGGCCGTGATGTACGGCAAGAAGCAGAGTCCCTTCGGCGGACCGATCACCGTCCAGGATGTGCTCGACGCCCGGATCATCGCCTGGCCCCTGACCCTGTACCACTGCTGCCTGGTCTCCGACCACGGCGGCGCGGTCATCGTCGCGCGTCCCGAGATCGCCCGGAGCCTCGGCACCAACCCGGTATGGGTGAGCGGCGCGGGCGAGTCCATGGGCCACCAGAACATCCTCGAGATGGAGGACTTCACCGCCACCTCCGCGTCCCGGTCCGCCGCCACCGCCTACAAGATGGCGGGCCTCGGTCCCGAGGACATGGAAATGGCGATGATCTACGACTCGTTCACGCTCACCGCCGGCATCACCGCTGAAATGCTCGGCCTCGCCCCGCGCGGCGAGGGCTACACCCTGTGGAAGAACGGCGATGCCGCACCGGGCGGCCGGCTGCCGATCAACACGAACGGCGGCGGACTGTCGTTCAACCACTCCGGGATGTACGGCATGCAGCTCCTGGTGGAGGCCTACCGGCAGTTGTCCCGCACCGCGGAAGACGGCGTCAACGGGATCGAGGGCAAGCAGACCGAGGCGACGGCCTGCGTGGTCAACGGCACGGGCGGCACCCTGTCGACGACGGGGACGCTGGTGTTGACCTCCGACGACCGGTAGCAGCGGCCGCGGTCCTCAGTCTGTACGCGCCGCACGAGCACGCTGACCAACAAGGTAATAAGAATTACTTTGTCCGCATGAACTGGCGCACGTGCATAGAGGCCTTCCTGCAGGGGGTCTGAGTCCGGCTCAGTAGATCGATCCCATCTCCCAGACGTCCAGCCTAGTCACCTCGCTCGCCGTCCCCTGCGACCGGAACGACAAGCCCCTGCTGTCCGCCCGGTCCGGGTAGACGCGCGCGGCCACACACTGCCGGCCATTGACGAATACCTCGACGATGCTCCTGTCGACGAACACCCGAAGTTCGAGCGCTTCGTCGGGGCCTACTAGGACACGCGCGGTCTCGGGGGCCCTTGAAAGGACGTCGGGGGCGGTCGTCGAGTAGGACGTGTCGAGGGTCACAAGGCTCTCGACATGCCGCTTGCGCAACGCCACATCGCGGTAGCCCCGGTCCCGGTAGAAGGCGATGCGGGTGAACTCCTCCCGGTTCGGCGAACGCAGAACATTGAGCTCGACCATGGCGGCCTTGCTCGGCGCAATGGAGGCCTGGATCTCCAGGGCGTCGCCCCCCAGACCTTCCAACACGACTTCGGAGTTCGCGGGAAGGGAGAGCGGCCCACCGCCTTGCCGCGAGCGCCGGCACGACGCGACGGCTTCGACGGGTTCCTGCAGAAGTCCGCCATCCTCGCCCAGGGATAGGCGACGCGGCAGGCTCATGATCTGGTTCCACCCCGCCACGCCACGCTTGCTGGCGTTCATGTTGAAGATGACCACGATGTCGCGTCCATCCGGCGTCGCCGACGGAGCGTGGACACCGTTGGGCAAGGCCGGACCCATGTTGAACTTGCCCCCATCGGTGACGACGAGCTTCTGGCGATCGGTGTCGTAGTCGCCGACGAGGTACTGGCCACCGCTCATGTGGCTGAAGAAGAGCAGCATGTGTTTGTCGCCGATGGGCCAGAAGTAGGGACAGGCGCCGTCGTCCCCGACCAGGGTGAGCCGGTCGCCCTCGGTGAACGGGTGCAGGTACTCCCAGTGTTCGAGGTCTCTCGACCGGAACAGGTAGTCCGCCGCAACCGGGGCGTTTCCGGGGCCTTCGGGAATGCGTCCCCCGGACAGGGCGTAGTAGCTGTCGCCCTGTTTCCACACGCAGGGGTCGAACACCGGGTACGGCAGCGGCGGATCACCTGGTTCGGCCATGGGAATGACCGGCCCCCCGGTCAGCTTGGTCCAGTTGAGCAGCATTGGATCGTTGGCTACGGCCACCATGTTGCCCACCTTTGTGCCGTGGTACATGGCGATGACGCGGTCGTCCTCAACTAGCGTGGCACCCGAAAAGCAGCGTTCCTCCGGGTCCGGGTAGATGCAGTACGGCAGATCCCGCCAGTGAATCAGGTCGTCGCTCACCGCGTGGCCCCAGTGCTGGCGCGGATCCTCCGGCGGATAGGCCTGGTAGAACAGATGCCACCTGCCTTGCCAGCGGCACAGTCCGTTGGGGTCGTTCAACGTTCCCTCGGGATTGACGTAGTGATAGAGGGGACGATGCCGGTGGCTCGCCAGGAATTCCCGCGAGCGGGCAAGCCGCTCCATCATCGGGTGCGAGTCTAGAGCCGCTTCCTGCTCATCGATGGCGTCTGGAAAGCCGTAGAACGGCACCTTGGATCGGTATTCGGTCATCCCATCTCCGGATCGGGTCGGAAAGTCCGCCACGCTTGCCGCTCGTGCGATGATTGTCAACACATGAGACGTTATCGGCTGTAAGAGAACCTTGGAGAAACTACGGATCGGACTAATGGGGTTCGGCCAGATCGGCCGGCAAATCTATCGCCTGTCCCTGGAGAGTCCCCGCTTCGACCCGGTCGCCATATCCGACATCGGGCAACCCGACATCCTGCATCACCTGTTGGGGAAGTCCGCCGGAGGAGCGACAAAGGTCGACTTGGATGGCAATTACCTGGTCGCGCGTGGTGGCGGCGGCGAACACAGGACTCGGCTCATGTCCGCCGAGAGACCCGGCGAGATTCCCTGGGACCTGCTCGGCGTGGACGTCGTCATCGACGCCACCGGTCGCTACCGGTCGCGGGCCAGTCTCGCTCCCCACCTCGACAACGGCGCCTGGCGCGTGGTGACGTCGTCGCTGCCCGACGGGGATGTCGACCGTGTCGTGCTCTGCGGCGTGAACGAGGACAGCGCGGTCTCAGCAGACCGCATCGTGTCGGCGGGTTCCGCATCCACCGCCGCGATGGCGCTCGCACTTCGGGTCGTGACCGCCGCAAGGCCGGTCGCCCACGCCACCATGACGTCCGTGCATGCCTACACCCGCGACCAGGCGCTCTACGACCACGCGGGGCCCGACTACCGCCGAAGCCGCGCCGCCGCGGGCAACATCATTCCCAACACGACGCCGGCCCTCAAGTGGGTGGAACGAGCGTTGCCGGTCGTCCAGGGCAAGCTCTCCGGATTCGCCCTCAACGTGCCCGTGGCCGCCGGTTCACTGCTGGACATCACCCTCGCCTTTCAGGACAAGGCCATGGCCGCCGATGAGATCAACGGCTTGTTCGCGGCCGCCGCGGAGGCGGAACCCGAGCTCATCGCCGTGACCCACGACCCGATCGTCTCGTCGGATGTCAGGGGCTGCTCGCAGTCCATTCTCATCGATCTTCAGGGCACGCTGGCGGCGGGCGAGAAGCTCACCAAGTTGCTCGCCTGGCACGAAACCCTGGGACATGCGCGGCGCATTCTCGACGTGGCGGCGTTGTACGCCAAGGTCGATGCCGAAACGACAACGGGAGCATTCTGATGCGCGTCGCCATCAACGGATTCGGGCGCATCGGCCGCGCGGTCTTCCGCATCGCCGAGTCCTCCGACGACCTGGAGATCGTCGCCATCAACGACCTTTTCGACCACGGCACCCTCGCCTACCTGCTGACCTACGACACCGTCATGGGACGTTTCGAGGGCGGCGTCGAGATCCAGGAAGACGAACTGGTCACTACCCGCAGCCGCGTTCGGATGGTCAGCGAACGCGATCCCGCGCTTCTCCCCTGGGCGTCACTGGACGTCGACGCCGTGGTCGAGTCAACAGGGGTGTTCCGCACCCGGGAGCAGATCTCAAAGCACCTGCAGGCCGGTGCTCAACGAACATTGCTGACGGTACCTGCCGGCGATCCCATCGACTACACGGTGGTGATCGGGGTTAACGAAGACGGGCTCGAACCCGCGCACCGGCTGATCTCGAACGCAAGCTGCACGACCAACTGTCTCGCGCCGGTGGCCAAGGTGCTTCAGGATTCCTTTGGCATCCGCGAAGGCATCATCAATACCGTTCATGCCTACACCAACGACCAGAGCCTGGCGGACGTGCCTCACTCCGACAAGCGGCGGAGCCGGGCGGCCGCCGAGAACATCATCCCCACCTCCACCGGCGCCGCCAAGGCCGTGGGCGAGGTTCTACCCGAGCTGAAGGGCCGACTGGACGGCATCGCCTCCCGGGTGCCCGTCCCCGACGGCTCGGTGGTGGACATGTTCCTCGAGATGGACCGGAACGTGAGCGTCGAGGCGGTACACGATGCAATGCTGGCCGCGGTCGAGACCGAGCGAATGCGCAACGTGCTGGAGTTCACGACGGAGCCCGTGGTGTCGTCCGACGTCATTGGCAATCCTCACTCCTCGATATTCGACGCGTCGTTCACCCAGGTGACCGGCGGCCGGTATCTCAAGGCACTGTCGTGGTACGACAACGAATGGGGCTACGCCAACCGTGTGTGCGATCTCCTTCGGTTGATGGCGACCCTGGGGTAACCAATGCACGTCGGCGTCACCCTGCGGAACATGGGCGACCAGTCCACCCCCGAGACGATGGCCGCTTGCGCGCGGGCAGCCGAGGGCACCGGGATGGAGTCCGTGTGGGTGGTGGACCACATCGCCATTCCGCCGGATGACGCGGAGGGCTCCAACGGGCGCTACGTTGACCCCCTGGTTTCCCTCGCCTGGCTCGCGGGTGTCACCCAACGCATCAAGCTCGGCGTTGGCGTCCTCATCCTTCCGTATCGCCCACCTCTGCCCACCGTCAAGCAGATCGCCAGCATCCAGGAACTCTCGGGAGGGCGCTTGCTGTTCGGCGCAGGCATCGGCTGGATGGATCCCGAGTTCCGCGCCCTCGGGGTCGACCGGCACCAACGCGGCCGGCTGGCCGACGACGCCCTCGCGTTCATCCGCGCCTGTTTCGACAACGACGAGGTGACGGTCAACGGGCAGACGTTCCTGTTCCGTCCGCGCCCGGCGCGTCCGCCCATCTACATCGGCGGCGCCGCTCCCCATGCGCTCAAACGGGCGGCCAGGTTCGGCGATGGTTGGCTGCCCATGGGCATGACACCACAACGGCTCCCCCAGGCACGCGCCGATTACGCAGAGATCTGCGCCGCCGCCGGCAAGCCCGCAGGCGAGATCGTCGTCATGGGCGGGTTGCCCTTGAACGACACCGCCGCCGCCGCGCAGGTGCTGAACGACTTCCGGGAAGCCGGCGCCGCGCATTTCGTGCTTGCGGGGCGTTATTCGGATAGTGGCGAATACCGCCGACGACTCGACAACTTGGCAACTGCGATCGAAGCCGCCGGTTTCTAGCGCTGCTACTGCCGGTCCTGACGAGGGTCTCCAAGGACATCCACCTTTCAGCCGCAGGGTGGATGTCCCTTTTCTTCCGCAGGGTGGATGTCCCTTTTCTTCCGCAGCAGGGTGGATGTCCCTTTTCTTCCGCAATGCAAGGGGCCCAGTCACCGCACGGTGTGGGTTGGGCAAGGCGGGCGACGACAAGCGTCGGCCCTACGCGTAAGATGGCTCGCTTTTGGGGGGTCGTCGAGCCATGCCAACCTACCGCGCTACCGAAGCTCTGCCCGAAGGCAAACCGGGTCCGTGGGGACCGGCGGTGGAGATTTCCTACGATCAGCGCGACGTGCTGCTCTACGCTGTCGGCATCGGCAGTCGGGACCTGCGCTACGTCTACGAGGGCCACCCGGACTTCGCGGTCTTTCCGACTTTCTCGATCCGCTGGGGAGGTGCCGGGGCACCGCTCGACAGGGATCTGGTTCCCAACTCGCCCGGGCCGCTCAACATCGACGCGGAACGGTACCTCGAGTTGGTCAAAGCGCTACCCAAGTCGGGATCGGTATTCGTGCGTTCACGTGTCGTCGGCATCCACCCACGTGGCCGGGGCAACGGCTTCGTGGAATCCGAGAGCAGCGTGACCGATGCCGACGGCGATGTGTACGTGAAGATGGTCAATGGCTCGTTTCGGCGCGGGGTGAAGGAACTGGGGGACATCGAGCCTTTCGAAGGGTCCGGCGAGACCTACTCACAGAAGATCACCGTTCCCGATCGCGAACCGGACGTCGCCGTGAGCCATCGGATCGCCGACAACCAGGCGCACATCTACCGTCTCTCCGGGGACTACAACCCGCTGCACATCGACCCGGATTCGGCGCGCTTCGGCGGCTTCCACGAACCGATCCTGCACGGCTTGTGCACCTTCGGGCACTGCGCACACCTGCTCCTCGGCGCCCTCGCCGATGGCGACCCGACGCGATTCAGGAAGATCAAGGTGCGCTTCTCCGCCCCCGTGTTCCTCAACGACGAGTTGAACATCCGCGCCTGGCGCGCCGGCGACGGTCGGGTGGTCTTCGAGGCGCAGGTCGAGGATCGGGTCGTCGTCTCCAACGCGTATTTCGAATACGCGGCCTGACCGGAGTCGCGGACTGAAGACCACCTCCGGGGAAGGCGAGCCCCCCACTTCCATCGACGGTCCCGGGGGCGCCAGCGACCGCGGACCCGCCGGGACCCACGTCCCGACTCGGACCGCGGCAGGTTTCACCAGCGGTGCCGTTAGCCGCCACCTGTTCCGTCTCGGCTCGTTCATGGCGTTGGGGTCCGTGAGCATGCTCGGCGCCCAGATCGCCGAGACCGTCGTCCTCGGCCGGATCGGTACCGACGCCTTGGCCGCGTTGGGTTACGCCTTCCCGACGACCATCACGCTCTATGCCTTCGCCAGCGGCATCGGCTCCGGCGCATCCTCCGTAACCGCACGCACGTTCGGCGCGGGTGATCGAGCACGGGTGGCGGCAATCGTCACCCACGCCCACCTTCTTTCTCTGCTGGTGGGTATCGTGGTCTCGGTGGCATTTGCCGCTTGTGCCGGCCACATCGTCGGCGCACTGGGAGCCGACGGCGAAGTCCGCCAGATGGCCACGGACTATCTGACGGTGTTCGCCATCGGCTTCCCCCTGTTCATGACCTCCATCGTCGGATCGATGCTGCTGCGCGCCACGGGCAACGCCGCCAGTCCCGGCCTGATCATGATGCTGGGCTCGGCGGGACAGATCGTGCTCTGCCCGATCCTGGTCTTCGGGTGGCTCGACGCCCCCGAACTGGGCATCGCGGGCGCCGCATGGGCGTACGTGATTTCACGGAGCCTGGCAAGCATCGCCTACGCGGTGCTGATCAGTCGCGCCCACCTCTTCCGCTGGTCTCTGCGCGGCCTCGGATCATCCTGGATCGCCATCATGCATGTCGGCGGGCCCGCGATCGGCAGCGGCCTGGTGATGCCCGTGTCGATGTTCATCATCACCAGACTGCTGTCCGCACACGGCGATGCCGTGGTCGCCGGCTACAACGTCGCTTCCCGGGTGGAGATGCTGGCCCACATGATTCTCTGGTCGGCATCGTCCTCGGTGGAACCTTTCGTCGGCCAGAATTGGGGCGCGGGCTTGATCAACCGAGTCCGGCGCGCGCTGAAGCTCACCAACAACTTCGCCTTGGCGTGGGGTGTCTTCACCTTCGTCGTCATGGTCACCTGCGGCGAGTGGGTGGTGACGACGTGGATCAGCACCGACCCCGTCGTCGTCGACGTCGCGAGTTGGTTCTTTCTCATCATTCCACTGAGCATCGGTTTCATGGGCATGACGCAGATCGCGAGTGCCTCGTTCAACGCCCTGGGCAAGCCCGGGCCCTCCGTGGTCATCTCGCTGTTGCGGACGCTGATCGTCTACGTACCGCTGGCCATCCTCGGCGACTACCTGTTCGGCTACCTGGGCATCTTCATCGCCACGGCGATGAGCAACGTCGGCGTCGGCCTCGTCGCCTGGAATTGGAACGCAGGCTACGTGAGGCGAGCCGCCAAAAGCACGTAGCGCTCCGCCAACTCTCCGAGTTGTGGGACCATTCATCCACCAATCACGGAAACCACCCAATGAACTACGAGAGTTTCAGCGTCGATATTCAGGACCGGATCGCGCACATCGTTTTGACGCGGCCTGAGAAGCGCAACAGCATGATTCCGGCGTTCTGGCGCGATCTACCGGCCATCGTGGAAGACATCGACGGCAACGCCCGGGCACGCGCCATCGTCGTCTCCTCCACCGGGCCGCACTTCTGCTCGGGGATGGATCTCGCTTCGTTCGGTGGCGGCGGTGGCGGCGGCGACGAAGCGGCTGCCCGGGCAGCGAGGATTCGCCACGGTGCGAGCTTCTACGACGGCGCGCTGCACACCCAGCGGAGCCTCAGTTGTCTCGAAGAGTGTCGCATCCCCGTTCTGGCCGCGGTGCAGGGAGGCTGCATCGGTGGCGGCGTGGACATGGTCTCCGCCTGCGACATGCGCTACGCCACCGAAGACGCCTACTTCACCATCTTCGAAATCAACATCGGCATGACCGCCGACGTCGGCACGTTCCCGCGCCTATGCAAGCTGATCCCGGAAGGCATCGTTCGCGAACTCGCCTATACCGGCCGACGCATGTCCGCGGCAGAGGCCAAGGAGATCGGCTTGGTCAACCGGGTCTACGCCGACCAGGACGCGATGCTCGAGGGTGTCTTCGAGGTGGCCCGCGAGATCGCCCGCAAGCCGCCGCTGGCCGTCTACGGCTGCAAACGCATGATCAACTACGCTCGCGACCACTCCACCGCTGACGGATTGGACTACATCGCGATCTGGAACGCTTCGTTCCTGCAGGGCGCGGAGATGCAGGAAGCCATGCTCGCCAACCGGCAGGAACGCCCCGGCGATTTCGTCGACCTGCCGAGAAAGCAATCCGCGCAGTGAGGTCGATGAAAGTCGGCTACACCCACTGCTAAGATGTGCCCTTCGTACACTTCCGTTGGGGACTTCGTATGTCGGTAAGAATGACCGTCGCGGTCACCGACCGCGAGTGGTTCGATACTCTCCGGTCCGAATCCGAGGCTCGGAAACTCGAGGAGGTGAACTTCTGGTCACCATCTCCTCAGAACTTCAGGGCTCTAGAATCTGGGGAGTTCCTCCTATTCAAACTGCGCAGAGGGGATCATCCAGACGGACGCGATGACATCGTAGGCGGCGGGATATTCTTCCGCGCCTTGATCTGCCCATGTTCGCATGCATGGGAGACCTTCGGAGTCGCGAACGGTGCCAAGTCCGCACTCCAAATGCGAACCCGAATCGCACAATATCGGCAGGATCAGCACGATCATTCTGATTTCGACGTCGGCTGTCGAATCCTTACGCAGCCCTTCTTCTTGGACGAAAAGGACTGGATTCCGGTACCGTGGCACCGCAACATTGTTCGGTTCAAGACGTTTAACACTTCAGACGGCGAGGGACATCAACTTTGGGACAATGTCCAGGATCGACTTGCCCGACAACCCCTCGAATTGGGTGAACAGCGAGAAAGATACGCGACGCCTCAACTCATCAAGCCACGCATCGGACAAGGTGGCTTTCGCGAGCTAATCACAGACATTTATGGTCGACGTTGTGCGGTTACGCGCGAACGCACATTGCCCGCGCTCGAGGCCGCCCATATTCGTCCATATTCGTCTGGTGGCGAACATCGCGCTGACAATGGGCTACTCCTGCGACGCGACATCCACACCTTGTTTGACCACGGCTACGTGACTGTTACCCCGGAAATGCGCTTCGAAGTCAGCGGTCGGATCCGTGAGAAGTTCGAAAACGGCAGAGACTACTATGCACTCCATGGGAAAAGGGTAGTCGTGCCCAGACCCACCGCCGAACGGCCTGACGTGCAAACGCTCGAATGGCACAACGACCGTGTCTTCCTAGGTTGAGCATCAAATGGTAGTTCATGCCGGTCTACATCAAACTCAGTGGTGACTACCACCGCCGATTCGCGGAGTTCGCCAGGTCCAAACGCTCAGCCGGATAGCTCCTCATGGGCATCAGCTTCACTGAAGAACGAGACCAACTGCGGGACGCGGTTCGGCGGTTCCTAAACGATCATTCCCCGGCAACCGAAGTCCGGCGGCTGATGGAAATGGACGGGGGCTACGACCCCGAGGTCTGGCGTCAGCTCTGCCAGGACCTGGCGTTGGGCGGCGTGCACATTCCCGAGGTCTACGGCGGCCAGGGCTTCTCCTTCGCGGAACTGGCCGTCGTCCTGGAGGAAATGGGCCGGACGCTCTACTGCGGACCCTATTTCTCATCGACAGTGCTCGCTGCCACGGCGATCCTCGAAGCTGGCTCAGAGGACGACAAGGCAGAGCTCCTGCCCGCTCTAGCCTCCGGCGACCGCCTGGCGACCTTGGCGCTCACCGAATCCGGCGGTGGATGGGAACTGGATGCCGTTGAACTCGTCGCCGACGACGGCAGACTCACCGGCTCCAAGAGCCACGTGCTTGATGGATGTATTGCCGACCTCTTGCTGGTCGTCGCCCGAGAACCGGAGTCGACCGGTACGGACAGTCTGTCCTTATACGCCGTCGATGCGTCCGCGCCGGGCGTCTCGCGAGCGCCGCTCAGCGCCTTGGATCCCACGCGCAAGCTCGCTCGAATCACCCTGGACGGTGCCGACGGTCGCCTGCTCGGAAAACGCGGTGAATCAGGTCGCGCCCTCGCCCGCACCCTCGATCTCGCCGCCGCCGCGCTGGCGAATGAGATGGTTGGCGGTGCCGCCTGGCTGTTGGATTCGGCCGTCGCCTATGCCAAGGAGCGCGTCCAGTTCGGTCGCGCCATCGGTTCCTTTCAGGCCGTCAAGCATCGCCTGGCCGACCTGACGCTTACCGTCGAACTCGCCAAGTCCGCGGCCTACCAAGCCGCCAACGCCGCTCGAGACAACGACGACGATCTCTCGGCACTGGCGAGTCTCGCGAAGTCCGCGGCATCGGACGCGTACATGCAGGCGGCGAAGGACTGCATCCAGATCCACGGTGGCACCGGCTTCACCTGGGAGAACGACACGCACCTCTACTACAAGCGCGCGAAGAGTTCGGAGGTCTTCCTCGGCGACCCAGCCAGGCACCGCGAGAGGCTCATGCGGAACTGGGAGACGCCCGAGGCCAAGGCCGAGCCGACGACGGCGTCACCGGCTACGCCGAGTGCATCCACCAGCGCGGGTCCGCCCAGCCCTGGCGGCTCGGTGGAGGCCAGAGCACTGCGCGAGGAGGTCCGAGGCTGGCTCGAATCGAACTGGGATCCGAACGCGAGCCTCGTCGCCTGGCGCGGCAAGCTCGCCGACTCGGGCTGGGGAATGCCCACCTGGCCTACGGATTGGTTCGGTCGTGATCTTCCGCAAGCGCTTGCTCCCGTCGTTGAAGAGGAGTTCGGTCGCATCGGTGCCCTCGGCGCAGCCAAGACCGGCATCCGGATCCTCGCGGGCGCCACCCTGTTGGAGCACGGCAACGACGATCAGAAGGCCCGTTTCCTGCGCCGCATCCTCACCGGCGAGGACACCTGGTGCCAGCTCTTCAGCGAGCCCGGCAGCGGCTCGGACCTGGCCGGCGCCACCACCCGGGCCGACTTTGACGGCGAGCGTTGGATCGTGAACGGCCAGAAGGTGTGGACTACCAGCGCCCACCACGCGGACTACGGCCTGCTGCTTGCCCGCACCGACTGGGACGTCCCGAAGCACCAGGGCCTCACCTACTTCATCCTCAACATGCGCCAGGACGGCGTGTCGGTAAACCGCTTGAAGCAGATGAACGGTCATGCATCGTTCAACCAGGTGTTCTTCACGGATGCCGTGATCCCGTCCGAGAATCGGATCTCCGGGGTCGGCAACGGCTGGCAGGTGGCCATCACCACCCTCGCCCACGAACGCCGCGGTGCCGACGGTCTGCGCGGCCAGGCGCGCGACCACGGATTCCAAGGGTCGATCTACGACGAGGAGCGCCGGGAAATCGCCACCGCCATGGAGCCCTACAAGTGGTACCCGCAGCGTGCGGGACGCGTGGACCTCGTGGTCGAGCGGGCAACCGTGACGGGACGCATCGCCGATCCCGTGGTCCGCCAGGAAGTCGCCAAGCTGCTCACCCTGGCGCGATCCGCCGAGTGGACCGCACGCCGCGCCCGCGCTGCCCAGGAACGTGGCCAAACCCAAGGCCCCGAAGGTTCTCTAGGAAAACTCGCAGCCAGCGACGTCGCCCGGCAGGCCTGCCACGTACACACGCTGATCGCCGGTCCCAACGCCATGCTCACTGGCAACGACGGTGCCCTGAACGGATTGATCGCCGAGATACTGGTGTCGGTTCCCGCCGTGTCCATCGCTGGGGGCACGGACGAGATTCAAAGAAACATCATCGCCGAGCGGGTGCTCGGGTTACCCAAGGAACCGAGGATGGACCGAGGGCCGTTTCGGGAGGTGCGGCGGAACTGACGCGGTCCGTCGCGACGTTGTTCCCTTGCGCGAACGGGGGCGAACAGTGGCGGCTCGGTACGACCACGGCTACTGCCGCGGCCGTACCGACGAAGCGCCTAAGCGATCTCCCGCCTAGTTGTCTCCGGTGTCTTCGCCATCACCAGGGCCACCGGCCTCGTCGCCCTCCGACGGGGACTCCTTTCCGGTCTCCTGCAGGACTGTGGCAACAACCACGGCGGCCGCGATGACCAAGATCGGCAGTACGCCGCCGGCCACCTCCTCGACCTCGTCTGCGGTCAGCTCTCTGATGCTTGCCGGTGCCGCGAGATTTCCCGTGTCGGCGTGGATTCGACTCAATGCATTCATGTTCATACTCCTTGGGCGAGTTGATGTTTGTAGCCAGCCGTGGACTGCGTCGCTCACGGTGTGCGACTACCGTCCGCGTTCACCACGCCCTCGGTCAACGAAAAACCTACCCGGGTTGTGTGCAGGTTTCCGGTTGTCCTGCCCGCCCGGCGTGTGTAACGGACTCGGCGGCTTCGCCCTCCCGTTGCCTCCGATTCGCAACCAAAGCCCGCGCCCTTGCTAACATTGCTGTATTGATATACTAATACACCAGTGTCGATCTACTCGCTCAACGCTGCATCGGGAACACCGATCTACCGTCAGATCGTGGACCAGACTTGCCAACTCATCGCCAGCGGTCAGCTACTTCCCGGTGAGCTCCTACCCTCGGTTCGCGTCCTCGCCGGCGACCTCGGAATCAACCCGATGACGGTCTCGAAGGCCTACACCCTTCTCGAGCACGATGGCATCGTTGCGCGGCGACGCGGTCTGGGCATGGTCGTCCAAAGCGCCACCATCACACCCCACGAGTCCCTTCGCCCGCAAACGCTCGCCCTCGTCGAAGCCGCGAAACGACTTCGCCTCACCCCGGAAGAGGTCGTCGACGCCATACACCTCGCTTGGAAGTCCGAAGGAAAGTCCACATGAGCGAACCACTCTGTCTCGACAAAATGACCGTCGGCTATCACCGCAATCGGCCTGTCCTCGACCAGCTCAACTTCGTCGTCGAAGCCGGTTCCGTCACCGGGCTCCTAGGGCGCAATGGCGTTGGCAAGACCACGCTCATCCACACCGCGTTGGGCCTGCGAAAGGCCTGGCACGGAGAGACGCGTCTATTCGGCCACGCCGCCTGGAACGCCCCATCCACCGTCCGCCGCCGGATCGGTTTCGTGCCCCAGCAGTTCCGCGACTTCGAGTGGCTCACCCCGTCTCAAAGCATCGACCTGGTCCGCGGCTTCCACCCGAATTGGGACGCGCAGTTAGTGGCCGAGCTGCGCGAGCGCTGGGCCGTCCCCGACCAGCGCATCGGCACGCTGTCGCCGGGCATGCGCCAGTGCGTCGCCGTGCTGCTTGCCATCGGCCCCCGACCGGACCTCCTGATCCTCGACGAGCCGGTCGCCATGCTCGACCCCGGCGCGCGTCGAGACTTTCTTCGCACCATCGGGGAACTGAACACACAGTCACGGCAGACGGTCCTGCTGTCCAGCCACATCTGCAGCGACGTGGAACGAATCTGTTCCCACGTGGCCATCCTCCACGGCAAACGGATCGTGCTGCACATCGGCATCGACGAACTCAAGGAGGAGGTCCGACGCGTGTCCGGCCTGGCAAGCCCACCGCCAGGCCGAGACGTTCTGGCGCACACGGGAACCGGGTGCTGGCTCCGAAACTGGCGCGAGCACGACCTTTCCCTGGCCACTCACGTCGACGAACCCACCCTGGAAGAGCTCTTCCTGGACATCACCGCATGACCGTTGTTCGCCAACTGGCGGTCGTCGCAGGCGCTTGCTTTCGCCCGTCCTCGACCCGGGTGCTGATCGGCTTGTCCGCCTACGCCGCCTTTCTTGCTTGGCTCGCGTTCCACGGAATCGACTTGCTCGGCGGCACCGCGTATCTCTACACCGGTCTACCCCTCGCCATCGCTGGTACCTGGATCGGAGCTTGCGTCCGGCGAACCGCGGCATGGGCCGGATCCCACTTCACCCCTGGTCTCTCCAAGGCGCTCGGCCGCGTCGCAACACTCGCCGCACTTGCCGCCCTTGGGCTCCACGCCGCGGTCGCGTCGATCGGTGGACTGGAACCGTGGCCACTTCTCGTGTGGGGACCGCTCGCCCTCGCCGCCGGAATGCTCGGCGGCGGCGAGCGTCCCGCATTGACGTCCTACCTCATCCTCTTCCTCGCGATCCTCGTTCCGCTCGCGCCGTTTCTGCAAGCGTACGCGTCCACCCCCTTGCTCGGTTGGTCGAACGCCACGGTCACCGTCATCACCCTGGCTGCGGCAACGGTGGCCCTCTCCAGGTTCGCTTTTCGTCTCCACAGGCCCACCATCCCGTCGCCGCCCGCGACCTCAAGGTGGCTCCGGTTGCGCATGGCCGGCGGGAACTCGCCTAGCGGCGTATGGGAACCCTCTCTGCTGCGGGTCGCTCTCTGGTCCGGCGTTCTGGCGGCAAGCTGTGCGATGGCACACCGATTGCCGCAGCTCGAGTGGCGGGACGGTCCCTTGATCGTCGTCGTTGGCTCGGTGTGCGCGAACATCACTGCTTCGGGCTCATCCGTGGCCCTCCGCTCCGGACCGATTCCCAGAGCCGCGTGGCTCTTGCTTGCCGGTGTCGCCAAGTCGCGCTTGGACGCCGCCCGGCGCGCGATCTGGCCCATCGTCGCCAATTCGATGTTCGCTGCGGGCGTGTTCACCGCCGTCGTGGTCGTTCTCGGCCCGAGCTGGCACCTCGTCGAGATGATGTTGTTGGCCTTCGCCGCTTGCCACGCGTACCTGGCGTTCGCCGGTAGATCCCGCTGGCTGCTGTCCAGCCGCCTCAGCACGCTCGTCGCCACACCAGCGGTGGTGGCCCTTTCCGCCGCGGCCTGGATGTACGGCCCTTGGGGATTGGCGACCGCCCTCGCCGCATGCCTTCTGACCGCGTTCGCTGCGGTCTACGTGGGGGGTCTTGGAATGGCGCGGATCGACTTGGATCCCGTGCCCGATGCGCGGCACGACTGATGGACAAGACCGGTGAATTCGTTGCGGCCCTGGTGATCTACGCCATGCGCTGCATCGAGGACGGCGAGACCGAAGTGCTCGCCAGGATGGGGCTCGGCCTGTCCGAGGTCAGTGCGATCGCCAGCCTCACCTTTGGCGACCTGAAGCGCATCGAACGGCTGACAAGACACTGCCTCGATATCAAGATCGATCGGGAAGCGTTCCGAGCGATCATCCAACGTGCCCGCGCGGACGGCCTGTCCACCGAGTGGGAGCTCGCACTGATCCGCGCCGATGCGCCCTACGACATGATACGACGCCTGTTCGGCACCAGCCGCCGCGTCTATACCAAGCTACGTCAGGCTTTTGGCGTCGCCACTGCCGGCAGACCGCGCGAACCCACCGATGCGCAGGCAGCGTTGCTCTGGCACGCGCTTGAACACCGGCTGCAGGAGTCCGGCCGCTACCAATTGGCACCCGCCGACTACCTCGCCATAAGCAGCAATTGCTCCGTTCCGCTACGCATCGTCTGGCGGGAGTCGAAGCGCATCGGGCCAACGAGCGCGTGACCGATGACCAGCCATCCCCTATTCAGACAAGAAGCCCTCGACCACGCCACCGGGCGGCTCGACGGCCACGTGCTGCTGGCCACACCCCTAGCAACGTGGTGCGCTCTGGCGATCATCATCGCCGTTCTTGGCCTGGCGACTTGGTTCGCCACCACCGCGAGCTACACTCGCATGGAATCCGCGCGCGGTTGGCTCGTCCCGGAGGGCGGCTTGGCACGCGTGCTCGCCGGTGCCGAGGGCTTCGTGACCGCGCTCATGGTTTCAGAGGGCGACCACGTCAAAGCGGGCCAGCCACTCGCGCGAATCGGCACTCCCGGCCAAAACACGCAATACCGAGCAACGCCGCGATCACCCAGCCGTACTGGCCTCGTTCACGCCCCGCTTGACGGCCGGGTGGAGGCCGTTCGCGTCCAGCTAGGCGAATACGTCGCCCAGGGCACCAGCGTGGCCGTGGTCGCTGCGGGTGACGGTCTCGTGGCCGAGATCCTCCTGCCTTCGCACGCCCTCGGACTCGTCGAGGCCGGCCAGCGCCTTCGTTTGAGATACGACGCCCTCCATCTCGGCCACCACGACGCCCAGGAAGGCGTCGTCACTCACGTATCCAGTGCCCCCCTTTTGCCGGAAGAGGCCGGCAATGGCCGCATTGCCTTCACCAAGCCCGTCTTTCCAATTCGGGTCAGCCTTCCTGCCCAGTGGGTGAACGTCGGCGGTCGCAGCGAACCTCTTCGGGCCGGCATGCTCGTCACTGCCGAGGTCGCCCGTGCTCCCCAAACGTTGTTCGAGTCGATGTATCAGACGGCCCGGTGACGACTTGACGCGCCTCACGCCAGTTCTGCGGGAACTAACCCGCCGGTCCCGGTTGCCAGTCGTGCGGGCGTCCGAAGCTTCGGAGTGTGCGCTCGCCTGCCTGGTCATGGTCGCGAACCACTTCGGTCACGACATCGACCTGAACGGCATGCGACAGCGGTTTTCGTTGTCACTCGCCGGCACCACGTTGCGCGGGCTGATGGATCTCGCGGGGAGATTCGGACTCGCGACCCGCGCGCTGCGGGCCGACATCGACGCACTGCCAAGACTGCGCACGCCGGCCATCCTGCATTGGAACCTCGACCACTTCGTCGTGCTGTCCCGCATGCGCCGTGGCCGAGCTGTGATCCACGATCCCGCCCTCGGTCGCCGCGTACTGACGGTCGCGGAATTCTCAAAGCACTTCACCGGCGTCGTTCTCGAACTCGCGCCGACGCCCGACATGATGCCGGTCGTTGCCAAGGCCCCGACGCGTTTGAGAGACCTTTGGTCCCGCATCGACGGGTTCTGGCCCGCTTTGGCGCAGGTACTCGCCCTATCCGTGACATTGCAGGCCGCCGTCCTCGCCGCGCCCTTCTACCTCCAACTCAGCATCGATCAGGCAGTCGCCACGGGGGACCTCGATTTTCTCCTGGTTCTGGCCCTCGGCTTCGGCGGTTTGGTCGTCCTACGCGTCGGCATCGCCGCGCTCCGCTCGTGGACGCTCCAATCCATCGGCTTCCTCATGGGCTTCCAGATCGTCGGCAATCTCGTCCACCACCTGCTGCGGGTGAAGACCGAGTTCTTCGAAAAACGCCACGTCGGCGACATCCTCTCCCGCGTCGACTCCGTGCGGCCGATTCAAGAGGCGCTCACCCAGGGCGTCGCGTCGACGTTCATCGACGGTCTGATGGCACTCGCCGCCGCCGTGATCCTGTTCCTGTACTCACCGCCACTCGCCACACTGGTCGTCGTGTCCGTCCTGCTCGGCCTCGTGTTCACCTATGCCCTCTACCCCTCGCAGCGGCGACACACCGAGGAGCGAATCATCGCCGCCGCCAAGGCGCAGACTCATCTGATCGAGAGCCTGCGCGCCTCCACGGTGGTGAAGCTGACCGGTCGCGAGGCCGAACGCGAGGGCCTTTGGCGCAATCGATACGCCGAGGTGATCAACGCCTCGTTCGCGGCGGGGAAGCTCACGATCGGAATGACTGCCGGCCAACGGTTGATCTCGGGCCTGCAGATCGTCCTCGTCGTCTATTTTGCAGCCAAGCAGATCATCGCGGGGAACGACTTCTCCGTCGGCATGCTGTTCGCCTTCATGAGCTTTCGCCAGACGTTCACCGATCGCAGCCTGGCGCTCGTCAACCAGATCGTCCAGTTCTCCTACCTGCACCTCCACCTGGACCGCTTGGGCGACATCGTGCACGCGGAGCGCGACATGCCGAACGTGGGTGCGGAAGTCGCCGAGCCGGTTCGCGGCGCGTTGGCGACGCGGAGGCTTTCTTTTCGTTACGGGGCGGGTGAGCCACTGATCCTTGACGGCATCGATCTCGAAGTGCCGCCCGGATCCTTCGTCGCCTTTACCGGCCCCTCCGGCGGAGGCAAGAGCACGCTGCTCAAGCTACTTCTCGGCCTCTATCCGCCAACCAGCGGCGACGTCCTTCTCGACGGCACCCTCGGCACGCCAGCGATCTGGCCCTCGTGGCGCAAGCACATTGGCGTCGTCGCACAGGACGACCAACTCCTTACGGGAACGCTCGCCGACAACATCGCCTTTTTCGATCCCGAAATCGACATGGGGAGAGTTCACGACGCCGCCAAGGCGGCCGAAGTGCACCGCGACATCATGAGACTGCCGATGCAGTACCTGTCCCCGGTGGGCGACATGGGCAGCGCCCTCTCCCGAGGCCAGCGTCAGCGCGTCCTCCTGGCCCGGGCGCTCTACCGGGAGCCGCGGATCCTGATCCTGGACGAGGGAACGGCGAACCTCGATGCCGACACCGAGGCAAAGATCGTCGAACTCCTCTCCCGTCTGCCGATTACGCGAATAGTCGTCGCCCACCGTCCCGCGCTGCTCGAGGCCGCGGACACCGTGTACTGGGTCTCGGACGGCACCGCGACCCTAGTGCGAGCCGGTTCCAGGAAGCCCGCGATTCGCTGACAAACCTCCCGGATGCGATTGCGATGCACCTCGTCGCTTCTCCGTTTCGACCGCTCGTCCTTGGCGTAGCCCACCCTAGCGAGAAAATCGAAACGTCGGAACAACCTAATGTTCCAAGCCCACCAAGAGCCCCCGCACCCGCGCAACCTTCGCTGGTACGCCCCCTTGCGCGCCTCAGAGTCCCCTAGCAGCCTGTCGGACTTCGTCGCGCCAGCGGCGGGTCCGACAGGGTGATAGGCCGGTGGGGGTTGGGGCCGGACGCCGAGCCCGCGAGGCGCCTTGGCGGCGCTAGCCTCCCGGAGTCCAGATCCTCTGTCTCATGCCGCGTGATCGCGGATCGAATCCTTCGGGGAACCTCGTCTCGGCATCGTAGATGGCCCCACGAAGATTGGCGCCCCGCAGGTCCACCTCTCGAAGGTCCGCCGCCAACATCGAAACTCCGCTGAGGTCGGCACCCCGGAGATCAGCTCCCCGTAAATTAACCCCAAACATACCGACCACGACCGTTAGACCGTCGTACGGTACCACTCCCGATGCGTTTACATTGCGCATGTCGGCCCCGCTCAGGTCCGCAAGGGCCATTTGCACCTCTCTCAGGTCAGCGCCGTCCAGGACTGCACCTGCCAAATTCGCCTCTGACAGATTGGAGTTCCGCAGGTTGGCATTCCGCAGATTCGCTCCTCTCAGATCCGACTCGCTGAAACGTACGAACGTCAGGTCGGTCGATCCCAGATCGATGCCGGCGAGATCCGAGCTGGTCAAATCCAGCACGTCTCGACTGGCCCCCGGCTTCCACGCCGGTTCACGCAGGCCCCTAGGGGTCGATTCCAGCAGCACAAGCACGTCTGCCCGCGACAGGCGGCGCAGGAATCGTCCCGCCTCTTCGGGCGCGTCCAGCAGTCCACTCACCTCCTCCTCGTCGTCGGGGATCGCTCCCGCGTCTTGTCCGTTGTCCACGCGCAAAGGCGGGGACCGGGCATCCATCGACTCCACGTGCAGCGGCTGGATGACGGACTGGAGGGCAGGAGAGTCGACGAGAACCGCGTCGGCGGGTACCGGAGGGAGATCGCCCTGCCGGAACAGAATGAACGTCACGACGCCCCCGGGCGCCAGCAGCAGGACAGCGATTAGCGGCCATACGACCTTTCCCGTCGGAGTGCTCGCGCGCATCCACCTAACCCTATTTGATCTCCGCGCCACTATCCATGGGGGTACCAACGACCTTTGAGATACCTGTAATGGTCTCCGACGATGTCCGGCTCTAGCTCTTCGCCCGGTCGAGCGCCATCAGTATCCCGATCACGACCGGCAAGTTTCCGGCCCAGGAGACAGCGCTGCACAACCGCAGCGACGGCGACGGGAGGCCTCCAACAACTTGAACCGACCAAATTCATCGCCGCCGCTTCTCCTGGCGAAGCTCCCGAGGTCCACTTGGCACCGTCGCGTGGTCTACGACCGGAGGCGACCGCGCGACACGAAAGCCCAGGACGCTCCCATAGCGTTCCAACGTACTCCAGCCCCGCGTCGATGCACGTGTGAACCGATAGTGGTGGTTCCACGCACCTCCGCGAACCGTCCGATCAAAGCATCTGCCATTGACAATCTTCACCCCCCAAGGTGCGTCACGCGCACGTCCATCATTCGGTGCTCTTCGGTAGTCACCGAACCAGCAGTCCTGCACCATCTCCAAGACGTTACCGTGCATGTCGTGAACTCCCCACGGATTCGGGTTGAACGAACCCACCGGTGCGGTCGTCTTGTAGTCCCACCGACTGCCACAACCCAGGCAGTTGGCGTTGTTGACGCCTACTTCATTGCCCCACGAGTAGGCCGTGTCCGTCCCGGCGCGTGCGACATATTCCCACTCCGACTCGCTCGGCAGGCGGTAGTGTTCGCCTGACTGCGACGACAGCCAGTCGATGTAGGCAAACGCCTCCTCGAACAACACGTTGATGACGGGCCGGTTGCCACGCCCCCATCCCTCGTCGTCCGTCTCGTCCCGCCTGCCACTACCGCCCGTCGCATGAAGATAGCGGTCGTAGTCCTCGAACGTCACTTCGTACTTCGAGATCGCAAACGGTGGAATCTGAACATAGTGCAAAGGCCCTTGGCTCGGGCCGCACCTGTGGTTGTTCTCTGCTCGGCAGCCCATGAGGAAACGGCCTCCGGGGATGGCTACCATTGGGGGTCCCCTGCCACCGTCGCGAAGTTCGTCACTGAAATGATCTCGCCCTGGCTCGCCAAAAGGTGAATCGGTCGGTGGAGGGTCGAGTGGGGACTGCGCGCAGGTGGCACCTTGGGATGGAGCACACCGCTTCACGAGATTCCGTTCAAGCTCGACCAAGCTGTCCACGGCGTCCAACGCCTGCTGCGGTCCATGGGAGAGTGTGACCAAGTACTTGCCGGCGACCATCCGCGTCCCAATGCCCGAATCGGTAGCACTTCACAATTCCCACGTTACGGACTTTTGGTTACTTGTGGTCACGAGACTCCCTTCGTGCAAGCGCGAACGGGCGAAGGTGGCTCGGCACGGGCCTTTCCCGTGCACGGTCTGACGCCACCTTCCGCGTTCACCCCGCGTCGGTCAACAAAATATCTACCCTAATGTTGTGTAGATTTCCGCTTGACCCATCCGCACCGTCCCGCGCCGCCCGACGCGGCGGGACACCGTGTACCGAACCTCCGAGGCTGATTCGGAAAACGTCGCCCATAGGCGCGACCTGATGGGACGGACCGCCGATCGCGCCCATGGGCATTTGCATGTGGCCGTACTAGTCGAAAAACAAACGGGAGGTTGCCGACAAAATCGCGCCAAGGGCGAATCCCGCGACCGCGCAGACCAGCGCCGCCACTCCGATCTGGACGACCCAATAGATAGGGTTGAGAACAACCGCTACCACCACACCTGCCAGTGACCACAGCACACCCAGGACGATACCGACGATGGCCCCGATCTTCGCTCCTGTCAGCCCAGCTTCGAGTACGTTTTCGCGCCTTGTTTTCATCCAACCACCGACGCCTTTCCCTACGAGCACAGAATACGAGACTGATTCCGGGATGGGGAAGCGGCAAAGGGCTTGCCGCCACGCTCCACGTCTAGACCCGCTCGGTCAACGAGATATTTATGCATCGTCTTGGCAGTAGCTCAAGCCTGGCAAGAAATCTCAACGCATGAACAACAGATTGTTTCTGGCTAACCAGCCGCATCCAGCGCGACAATCGCCCATCAGGAAATTGTGGAGCGTGATCCGTGGATCATTTCGAACGTGCCAGGGACAACCCGACCTACTCGGTGCGATGGCCTGTAGACCCCGTCGGCAGGCCAATGCCCTCGCCCGTCCGGCCTTCCCCTAGATCGCCCTCGCCCACTTTGGAAGTGGCCGTTGTCGAGAGGTTTCTCCACGGCTCAGCACTCGGTCGCATGTTCGCCGTCTCCCTGCTCATCGCCATGACCATCTCGCCATTCCTCAAAGGAATCCTGGTCGGGCTAGCGATCATCGGCGCTGCCGGTGCAGTTCGAATGCTGTTGGGGACGTGATCTCCTTCGCGTGCCAATCCCGTGCCGAAACTTGGCCCAATGGCAATTGCCGCGTCGATGCGCCTGAGTACCGCATGTGTTCCGCGTCCTTCGCCGTCCGCGAATAGCAGCCAACGATCGTGAAGCAACCACTTGGGCCCCTCACCTCAGGCCTGTTAGTCCTTGCCCGTCGCCTCGACACTGACGTCGAGAAGGGGTTCTCTGCGTTCAACCGGTCCGTGCTGCTCATCGTGCTTGCCGTCGCGACTGTCTTGTCGTGCCACGGGTTCATCTTCGACCAAACATCCCCAGGCGGTTCCGAGAGTCGTGCCGCCGCCGCATGGGTATATGGGTCCTTGGCACTCGTAACCGCGTTGGCGCTGACGGCGCACACTCGCCTGCCGGCCTTTCGCTCCTGCGCGTTCGCGGTGCCCACCGCTGCGCTCGGCGTATCGTTCATCATCCTGGACTCCCGAACACGGCTGGGCTGGGTGCTCCTCTTAGGAACGGTCGCGGCCGCCACGCCCTTGATTGTGCTCGAGGTACTCAAAGCCCGGCACCGCAAGTGAATCAGGCTTCGACTGTTGAGGCAGACGCTCCGGCGCCGAAGTGACGGGCCGTGGCGGCGAGCACCACCGTAATCAACCGACCGCTCGGTCAGCGAAGTCGAGGCCGCCCATGGGCAGGCTGGTAGCCATATATATGGTCGATTTGATATGGTTATGCCATACCAGCTTCGTTTTGGTACCCGATGAAGACAACCCTGAACCTCAATGACGAGGTACTGCGACGCTCCAAGGATTGCGCCGCCCGCGCCGGCGTCACCCTGACAAGGTATGTCGAGGATGCGCTACGGTCGAAGATCGCGGCTTCGCAGACACGATCTGCCTTTCGGCTGACATTGAAGGCAGTGCGGGGAACACGTCCTCCCAATGTCGACATCACCGACCGTGACGCGCTCTACGACGTGCTGGACCGCAAATGATCGCGGTCGACACGAATGTCCTGATCTATGCCCACCGTGCTGAGCTGGAGCTCCACGAGGCGGCCGTGGAGCGGCTCGTCGTCTTGGCAGAGGGCGATGAGCCGTGGGCGCTACCGGTGTTCTGCGTCACCGAGTTCCTTCGCGTGGTCACCCACCGTCGGGTGTTCAATCCGCCGTCCACTATCTCGGAGGCCTTGGACTTCCTCAACGACATTCTCGGCTCACCTAGCTGCACGATCGCCAATCCGGAAGCTGCGTTCATGGGCCGGTTGGATGAGGTCATTCGAGAAACCGACGCACGAGGCAACCTGGTATTCGACGCCCAGGTCGCTGCCCTGTGTCGAGAACATGGAGTCTCGACGATCCTGACCAACGACCGCGACTTCGAACGTTTCAAGCCGTTGCAGGCCGACTACCTGTCCTAACTGGCTCGGTCAGTCCTCGTCGAAGTACCAAGTGGACGGGTGGTAGGCCAGCGTCCAGCGGTTGTCCCAGCCCCAGATGCCGGTGGGGGGCACGTTCTTGAGGCGCCTCGACGTCACCACCGGATGGGGTGCCTGCCCTACCGTGCCGATGGTCCAGAGGTTGTCCGCTTGGGCCTGCAGCAGCTTGGTGGCCGCTTCGGTGCGGCGTTCCTCCGACGTCGCCGTGCGTAGTTCGTCGCCCCAGTACTGCAGTTCACGGATCACCGGCGGCGGTTCCTCGCCGAGTTCGCCGGCGGTCTGGTAGTACCGCGCCCAGTGGTTCCACATCGACAGTTCCCAGCCGGCGCGGTGTGGGTAGAACCAGTCCGGCACCACCGGGAACAGGATGTCGGTCACCTTGTCGGCGTGCCATAGGGTCATCTGCATCTTGTTGGCCTGGGCGCGTTCCGACTGCAGGCTCCGCTCGACGGATTTCAGGCGCACGTCGACGCCGACTTCCCGCCAGTAGTCGCGCACCAATTCCATGGTGATGGTCTTCGGCGTCTCGAAGTCCAGGTACTCGAAGGTGATGGTGAGCTTGGACCCGTCCGGGTACTCGCGCAGGCCGTCGCCGTCGATGTCGCGAAGGCCGAGATCGTCCAAGAGTTCGCGGGCGTAGTCCGGGTCGTAGCGGATGTGGGCCTTGGCCCATTCGTCCTGGTACCACCGGCTGGATGGGTGCGCGGTGACTTGGCTCGGAATGCCACGGCCGAAGTAGATGGCCTTGTTCATCTGCTCACGGTCGATGGCGTGTGACAGGGCGCGCATGAACCGGCGCTCGCCCGTACCCCAGACGAGTGCCCGGAACTTCGGGTCGTCGTGGTTGTAGTTGGCCTGCAGGGCGACATCGCTGATGTGCAGCCGGCGCCAGATGTGGACCCGGTTGACGCCCTTGACCTCGCCGAGCTTCAACAACGGGATGTCCTGGGTCTTTAAGGTGAACGCCGCGAAGTCGAGCTGCCCCGTGGCGGCCTGGAACGCGATCATCTGGGAGTTCTCGAGCAGGATGATCGCGTCGATGGCGTCGATGTAGGGCAACTGGTTGCCGGCCGGGTCGATCTTGAAGTAGTAGGGGTTGCGCTCGAGGCGCATCTTGTTCGGCGTGCGCTTGATGACCCGGTAGGCTCTGAGTGTCGGCACCTTGACGGCGTCCTCGTTGCCCCAATCCCGCAGGGAGCCGTACAACGACATCCAGGTGACGAAACCCTCCGCCTCCACGAGAGCGTCCAGTTCCTCCTTGTCCCTGAACGCCGGGTGGTAGTCCTTGAAGAAGTGCATCGGATCGGCGAACGCGTTGCCGATCTGGGCGAAATAGTTGATGAACAGCGGGTTCGGCTCGGGGAAGACGTACTGGAAGGTCAACTCGTCGATCGTCACGAACTCGCAGCCCTGCACCAGCCGGTAGACGATGGGCGACATCTCCGGGTCGAGCCAGACGTGGTTGAAGCGGAACTCGAAGTCGGACGACGTGAGCGGCTCACCGTCGGACCACTTGATCCCGGGGCGCAGCCGAATGGTCGTGACGCGACCGTCTTCGCTCACGTCGAAGGATTCCGCGAGGTTCGGCAGGACGTTGCGCATGTCCGCGGAAATCGTGACCGCGTGTTCCGTGTTGAAGAACTGCCCGCTGTCCCAGATCGTGATGCGCGCCGTGCCGCCGTAACGGCCGATGGACTCGTAGGGCTGAGTCACCACCGGGTCGTCGGGCAGTCGCTGTTCCACCGGCGGCAGATCACGATCGTCCAAGTAGGGACTCTCAGAAAACGTCGTGATGCCGAGTTCGCTTGCCGTCTGCGGCGCCTGGAACCACTCCGGCGGCAGGTCGGCCTGCTGTGCGCCGACCGTCAGCGCCGCCGTCGCCGCAACAAAGGCCACCGATCGTCGCTCGACGTTCATGGGACGTGGTCATCGGCGCTTGCGGCCCACAAGCCACAGAGTGCATGGGCGTCGCGAACGATCAGCAAGTGCAGAAACGGCAGGAGAACGAGACAGGCGAGTTCCATCGCGCGCGCACCCAAGCCTTCGTAGACACCGGCTGAGGTCGACCCCATGACGCAGAACAAGACCAGCGCCGTGGCACCGAAACCACGCCAATGGATCACGCCGGACGCGGCCATCTGGCGCAGCCGCCAGGCCGTGAATACCCGATCCCAGCGGTTGCCCGACGAAGTCCAGATACGAACGTCCTGATGGGGCCAGTCGGGAAGCACCAGCCGCGCATACCACGGCCACAGGAACCAGGCGGCCAACACGAGCCCCGCGGTCGCGAACAACATGATCCGCTTCAGCAGGTCTGCCGACGGTTCAGCGGAGAACACGCCGATGGCCACCACGAAACCGACCACGCCCAAGGTCAACAACCAGCCGATCACGAACGCTGCGAAGCCGATGGTGGTGAACGCCTGCACCGTGGCGGACGGTCTCACCGTCTGAATTCCCGAGGCGGTGGCCGCCCCACGAAGGAAGAAGGGCAATAGCAGCGCCAGAATCGGAAACCGGTACGTGGGATCCCGGACGACAAGGACCGTCAGCACCGCCAAGCCCAGCGGCAACAAGAAGTGCACCAGCGTCAGGGGCCGAAATTCCACGGCACGCTAGAGTCCAAGCTCGCGCCGGTCCAGGGGCTTGAGCGGCACGTCGGGGTCCGGCGATGGGACGGCCGACAGCAGCAGACGGGTGTAGTTCTCCTTGGGCGCGTCGAAGATCTCGTCCACGGTGCCGCTTTCAACGACTCGGCCCCGGTGCATGACCAACACCCGGTCGCAGATGTGCTGCACCACGGAGAGGTCGTGCGCCACGAACAGGTAGGTGAGACCCAGCTCGTTCTGGAGATCCTCCAGCAGGTTGATGATCTGCGCCTGCACCGAGACGTCCAGGGCCGACACCGACTCGTCGCAAACCACGAGGTTCGGGCGCAGGATCAGCGCCCGGGCGATGCCGATGCGCTGCCGCTGTCCCCCGGAAAAGGCATGGGGGTAGCGCGTCAGCGAGTCCTCTTCCAACTGCACGTGGGCGAGCATGTCGCGCACCGCCTCGAGGCGTTCGGACGCCGTGCCCGCCTGGTGGATGATCAGGGGTTCCTCGATGATCTGGCGCACGGTCATCCGCGGATTGAGGGACGCGAACGGGTCCTGGAAGATCATCTGCATCTCCCGGCGCAACGGAATCAACTCCTTCGCCGTCATGTCCTGCAGTTCGACCCACCCGCCCGAACTCAGAAACCGCACCACGCCCTGGTCCGGGTCGATGGCGCGGAGGATGGCCCGCACCAGGGTCGTCTTGCCGGAACCGGACTCGCCGACGATGCCGAGGGTCTCCGAACGCTGCACGTCGAAGGAGACGTCCTCCACTGCCGGCACGCCGTCGAAGAACTTGGACAGTCTCTCGACCTCGAGCAGCGTGCCGTCTGCCGCCGACTCGCTCATACGATGGCCCCCGGTACCTGCTCCCGCGGCAGACTCACTTGGCGTCCATCCCCAAGCGTGACGAGCGGATAGGGTCTGGCGATGTCGGTGTCGCCAACCACACTGGCGATGGTGGCCAGCGGCTGACCCTTGGGCGCGAGCCCCGGAATGGCCGCTAAAAGCCCCTTGGTGTAGGGGTGCATCGGGTCTTTCAGCACTTGCCGCACGGTGCCGATCTCGAGAACGCGCCCCTGGTACATGACCACGACCTGGTCGGCTAGCTGCGCCACCACGCCGATGTCATGGGTGATGAACAACACCGAATTGTTGAGCTCTTGCTGCAGGTTTCGGATCAGCGTCAGGATTTCCGCCTGCACGGTCACATCGAGAGCCGTGGTGGGCTCGTCGCAGATCAGCACTTCCGGGTGGCACACCAGCGCCATGGCGATCACCACGCGTTGCCGCATTCCGCCCGAGAACTCGAAGGGGTACATCTTTATGCGCCGGTCGATGTCGCCGATCCCCACCCGTTCGAGCATCTCGGCGGCTTCCTTCCACGCCTGCCGGCGACCGACCTTGCGGTGGCAGAGGATGGCTTCGGCCACCTGGTTGCCGACGGTGTAGACCGGCGACAACGCGGTCATCGGCTCTTGGAAGACCATGCTGATGAGGCCGCCGCGAAGTTCCTGCAGCCTCGGGTCGCGCTTGCCGAGCGAGACGATCTCGAAGGGGTCCATGCTCTCGGGCGCGAAGTCGATCCTGCCGCCGACGATTCTCCCCGGCGGCTGGACGAGCCGCATGATGCAGTTGGCGGTGACCGACTTGCCGGAGCCCGATTCCCCGACGATGGCCGTGACCTTCCCCCTGGGCATGTCGAAACCCACATCGACCAGGGCGTGGGTGAGCCCGATGTCCGTCTTGAAATCGACGGCGAGTTCTCGGACTTTGAGGACGGTGTCCACTATTTCACCGCGGCCGTGCTGTACGGGTCCGCAGCGTCCCGCAGACCATCACCGAATAGGTTGAAGGCCATCACCACCAACACCACGAACAGTCCCGGCAGCATCTGCCAGGGCGTCAGCTCGATGACCAGGGGGTTCTGGGCCTGGAACAGCAGCACGCCCCAACTCACCACCGGTGGTCTGAGGCCAATGCCGAGGAACGACAGGGCGGTCTCGCCGAGGATCATCCCCGGCACGGCCAGGGTCGCCGTGGCGATGATGTGGCTCGAGAAGCTCGGCAGCATGTGCTTGGTGATGACCCGTGGCGTGTCGGCGCCGATAAGTCGCGCCGCCATAACGAACTCCTCCTCCCTGAGCGACAGGAAACGGCCGCGGACCTGGCGGGCCAGACCGGTCCAGCCGAACAGCGACAGGATGATGCTGATGCCGAAGTAGACGAGGATGGGTGACCAGTGCGCGGGCAGGGCGGCGGAGAGCGCCATCCACAGGGGTAATCCCGGCAGGGATGTGAGCACCTCGATCACCTTGTTGACCACGCGGTCCGCGATGCCGCCCAGGTAGCCGGCGATGCCTCCGAGCAGGATGCCGAGAACCAGGGTCAGCACCACGCCGACGAGACCGATGGACATGGAAATGCGTCCGCCGTAGAACACCCGGGAGAACATGTCGCGTCCCAGCTGATCGGTGCCGAACAGGTGGATGTAGCCCCCTTCGTCGGTGGTGAACAGGTGACGGTCCATGTCGAACACGTTCCACATCGCGTAAGGCTCGCCCCGGGCGAAGAAGCGGATCGGGAATCGCCGGCTGGTGTCCTCCGAGTACTCCCGCATCCACGTGTCCTCGTTGACCTCCATGTGGTAGGCGTAGACGAACGGTCGCAGGTGGAAATTGCCTTCGGCATCGAAGAAGTGGACCCGCATCGGCGGCGCATTGATGGCGTCGTCATTGCGGGTGGTGGTGCCGTAGGGCGAGACGAACTCGCAGAATCCGGTGACGATGTACATCAGCAACAGGAAGATGCCGCTGGCGTAGGCCAGGCGGTGGCGACGGAAGCGGATCCAGATCAGCCGCCTAGGCGAAATCGTCGCGGATTCCTCGCGGCTCGCAGGCGTCTCCGCCACCGGATTGAGGGCGACATCACTCATAGCGAATCCGCGGATCGAGCCAAGCCAGGAGGATGTCGGACAGCAGGATGCCCACCACCGTCAGGATCGCAAGCCACATCAACAGGCTCCCCGCCAGGAACATGTCTTGGTTGAGCAGCGCCTGCAGCAACAACGGCCCGATAGTCGGCAGCCCCATCACCAGCGAAACGATGGCTTCTCCGGAGATCAAGGCCGGGAGCATGAAGCCGATCGTGCTGATGAAGGGATTGACGGCGATCCGCACCGGGTATTTGAGGATGAGTTTCGCGGGTCCCACTCCCTTGGCCCGGGCGGTGACCACGTAGGGCTTGTTCAGCTCATCCAAAAGGTTGGCGCGCAGGATGCGCATGGTGAAGGCCGCCGAACCGAGACCGACGATGATCATCGGCAGCCAGATGTGGCTCAGGAGGTCGACCACACGGCCCCAACTCCAGGGCGCATCCTCGTACTCGGGGGAGAACAGGCCGCCGGTGCTGACACCGAACCACTCGAAGCCGACATGCATGAAGATCAGCGCCACCATGAACGGCGGCGTCGCGACGCCCACCAGGGCGATGCTGGTCATGATGTAGTCACCGATGGAGTACTGCCGGATCGCGGAGTAGATGCCGAGCGGCAAGGCGACGATCCACATGAACAGCAATGCCGAGACGGTGATGGACAGGGTGTAGCCGAGCCGCTCCCACAAGAGCTCGTTCACCGGTCGCGAGTACAGGTGCGAATACCCCATGTCGCCGGTCAGCAGGTTGCCGGCCCAGTAGAAGTACTGCTGCACCAACGGCTTGTCGAGATTGTACTGGGCACGCAGGTTCTGGACGTACTCCTCGGTGGGATCCACCCCCTGCGCCTGCAGCCGGTCGAGCGTCGACGTGACGATGTCGCCCGGCGGCAGTTGGATCACCACGAAGATGATCACCGAGATGATGGCCAGCGTCGGGATCATCCCCAACACGCGGGAAATCAGGTAGGACCTCACGCTACTGCCTCGTCACGGGCCGTGGCGACCGCGCAGTCTTCGCGTCCGCTTCCTGGAGATTCCGCGTAGCGGAATCTCGGGGCGACTGCGTAGCAGTCGCGTCGTCGTCGAAATACCAGGTCGACGGGTGGTACGAGAGCGTCCAGCGGTTGTCCCAACCCCAGATGCCCGTCGGCGTCACGTTCTTCAACCGGGTCGAGACCACGACCGGGTGCGGCGCCTGCCCCACGGTACCGATGGTCCACAGGTTCTCCGCCGCAGCCTCGAGCAGGGTCTTGGCGGCCTTCGTACGGAGCTCCTCGGTCGTCGCCTCCCGTAGCTGATCACCCCAGTTCTGCAGGTTGCGGACCAGCGGCGGCGGCTCCTCGCCCAGTTCGCCGTCGGTCTGGTAGTACCTCGCCCAATGGTTCCACAGGGCGATGTCCCACCCCGACCGGTGCGGATAGAACCAGTCGGGCACCAGCGGGAAGAGGATGTCGGTCACCTTGTCCGCGTGCCAGAGCGTCATCTGCATCTTGTTGGACTGGGCGCGTTCCGACTGCAGGTTCCGCTCCACGGACTTCAGCCGCATGTCGATGCCCACTTCCCACCAGTAGTCGCGCACCAGCTCCATGGTGATCGCCTTCGGTGTCTCGAAGTCCAGGTACTCGAAGGCGATGGTCAGCCTCGAGCCGTCCGGGTATTCCCTGATGCCGTCGCCATCGACGTCGTGCAGGCCGAGTTCATCCAGAAGTTGCCGGGCGTAGTCCGGGTCGTAGCGGATGTGGGCCTGGGCGAAGCGTTCCTCGTGCCAGCGGCTCGACGGGTGCGCCGTCACTTGGCTGGGCACGCCGCGGCCGAAGTAGATCACCTCGTTCATCTGGTCCCGGTCGATGGCATGCGAAAGCGCGCGGATGAAACGCCGTTCGCCCCTGCCCCAGAGCAGATTGCGGTACTTGGGATCGTCGTAGTTGTAGTTCGGCTGGATGGCGACATCGCTGATGTGGACGCGGTTCCAGATATGGACCTTGTTGACGCCCTTCACCTCGCCGAGTTTCAACAGCGGGATGTCCTGGGTCTTGAGTGCGAAGGCCGCGAAGTCGAGCTGACCGGTGGCCGCCTGGAAGGCGATCATCTGCGAGTTCTCCAGCAGAATGATGGCGTCGATGGCGTCGATGTACGGCAACTGGTTGCCCGCCGGATCGATCTTGAAGTAGTAGGGATTGCGCTCCAGCCGCATCTTGGTTGGCGTGCGCTTGACCACCTTGTAGGCTCTGAGCGTGGGCACCTTCACGGCGTCCTCGTTGCCCCACCCCCGCAGGGCGCCGTACATCGCCATCCAGGTGACGAAACCCTTCTCCCTGACCTCGGCGTTGAGTTCCTCCCGGTCCCGGAACGCCGGGTGGTACTGCTTGAAGAAGTGCATCGGGTCGACGAAGTGGCTCCCGTACTGGGCGAAGAAATTGGCGAACATCGGGTTGGGTTCGGGGAACACGTACTGGAACGTCAGATCGTCGATCTTCACGAACTCGCAGCCCTGCACCAGGCGGTAGACGATCGGCGACATCTCCGGGTCCATCCAGACGTGTACGAGGCGGAACCAGAAGTCGTCGGCCGTCAACGGTGCCCCGTCGGACCACTTGATGCCCGCACGCAGGCGGATGGTGGTGATCCGGCCGTCCTCGCTCAGGCTCCAGGATTCCGCAAGGTTCGGAAGGACGTTGCGCATGTCCGCCGACAGGGTCAGCGCGTGTTCCCAGTTGAAGAACTGCCAGGAGTCCCAGATGGTGGTGCGGGCGGTACCGCCGTACCTGCCGATGGATCGATAGGGTTCGATGACCACGGGGTCGTCCGGCAGACGCTCCTCCACCGGCGGTAAATCGCGGCCATCCAAGTAGGGGCTCTGGGAAAGGGTGGTGATGCCGACTTCGCTGGCGGTCTTCGGCGGTTGGTACCAAGCCTCGGGCCAGTCGTCGTTCTCCGCCAGTCCCGCGACGGCAAACAGTGTCCCCACCGCCACGCCGACGAGTGTTCTACGCACCCCGCTCATCACCTTGCCGGTGTCGGCAAAGAACCCTTCCCCATCCGCAGTCCGTCTCCCAAGAACCGCTCCTTCGCATCGCCATCATGGAGGGTGCCTCGTGGCGGCGTCAACAAGCGGCCTAGCGCCGCCAAGACGCCTCGCGGGCTCGGCGTCCGGCCCCAACCCCCACCGACCCTTCACCCTGTCGGACTTCGCCGGATGCACCGAAGTCCGACAGACTGCTAGTGTCTGCTTACAATGCGCGGCGACGGACCCGTCCCCTCGAGCCGCAGGAGTCTTCCCAATGCGAACAGTTTTCGTCGCGACCACGCTCGCCACTCTCGCCAGCCTAACCGCCGGCCCTGCCGGTGCTACCGAGAACTCGGCGGCGACGTGCGACGACCTGGGCGACCTCAGGCTAGCCGACACGACGATCACGGTCGTCGAGAGCGTCAAGGCTCCGGTCGAGCACTGCAAGCTCACCGGCACCATCGGCCGCGAGATCGGCTTCTCGCTCTGGCTGCCGATGGAGTGGAACGGCAAATTCATCATGGGCGGCGGCGGCGGCTTCGTCGGCAACATCCAGAACCAGGCTCTCGGGCTCGGCGTTCTGCAAAGGGGGTATGCCACGGCGGGCACCGACACCGGCCACAGCAACAAGGGAATCGACGGTTCCTGGGCGTTGAACAACCCCGAGAGACTCGTCAACTACGGTCATCTCGCCGTCCATCGCGTCACCGAAGTCGCCAAGCACATCGTGGAACAGCACTACCCATCGGCGCCAACGCGTTCCTATTTCGCCGGCTGCTCCAACGGCGGTCGACAGGCGATGATGTCCGCGCAGCGCTACCCCAAGGATTTCGACATGATCCTGGCGGGTGCGCCAGCCCACGACTTCGCCGGGACCGCGGCGGCGTTCGTCAACGTCACCCGCCACATGTACCCGTCGATGGATGACCTGTCTGCGCCGTTGTTGACGCCCGAGGACCAGCAGACCCTCGCCAAGGCGGTGCTGGCCCGGTGCGACGCAAGAGACGGTCTCGAAGACGGAATCCTCAACGATCCGCGCGACTGCGACTTCGATCCCGGCACCCTGGATCTGCCGCCCGAGAAGATCGCGGCCATTCGTGCCATCTACGACGGGCCGAGTTCCCGGGACGGCCAGATCCACGTCGGCTGGCCGTTCGGCGGCGAGGACGAGCCTGGCGGCTGGGGTAGCTGGCTCGTGGGATCCGCATTGCGACCGCCGGGGGCACCGCCGTCGTCGGCGTTCGGATTCAGCGTCGAGGTGATGCGGCACATGGTGGAGCACGATCCCGAGTGGCGATACGAGGACTTCGACCTCGGCGGTTTCCGCCACCGCTTTCGAACCGCGGGCGCAACCTTGAACGCCACCGACCCTGATCTCGACGACTTCCGAGATAACGGTGGTAAGCTACTGATTTATCACGGGTGGTCAGACGCGGCATTGTCCGCTCTCGCCAGCATCGAATACATCGACGCCGTGTACGCTCGGGACGAGTCCGCCCGCGATGACGTTCGCCTGTTCCTGATGCCCGGCGTGCTCCACTGCGCCGGCGGGCCCGGTCCGTGGATGGTGGACCTGATCGAGGTCGCGGAACGATGGGACGAGGGCGGCGATGCGCCGGATGTATTGACGGCACGTTTCTCCCAGGGTGGCGGCGCCCGCCCGCTGTGCGCCTATCCGAAGCGAGCCATCTATCTCGGTGGCGATGGCCGCGACCCTTCGAGTTTCGAGTGCCGCTAGAGCGAAGGACGACGCGGCGTGGATGTGCAGCAGCCCTACCTCGTCTTTCTCGGCGATGCCAGGGACGCGTTGGCGGCGAAGACCGGCCAAGGTATCGTCGACTGGCGTCCGAAGGCGGTCGTCGGGCAACTGCGACTGCCCGGTTGCGTCGCCAATCTAGGTGTTGCCGACGTAACCATCGAACAAGCCGCCGAAGCCGGCGCGCGGACGTTTCTAATCGGCGTCGTCAATCCGGGAGGCGTGCTTCCCGACCATTGGCAGGGCGCCATCGTCGAAGCACTTGGTGCCGGACTCGACATCGCCAGCGGCCTTCACACGCCGTTGGCCAGCGTACCGGCAATCGCCAGAGCCGCAAAGCAGAGCGGTGGGCAACTTCTCGAAGTACGCCGACCCGTGGGGCCCTTTCGCACGGCGACGGGCAGGAAGCGAACCGGCAAGCGGCTGCTCACCGTCGGCACCGACTGCTCGGTGGGCAAGAAGTACGCGGCACTGGCCATCGAGCGCGAACTGATCCGGCGCGGGGTGGCCGCGGACTACCGCGCCTCCGGGCAAACCGGCATCCTCATCGCCGGCTCCGGGATTCCCATCGACGCCGTGGTGTCCGACTTCGCCGCCGGAGCGGCGGAGATGCTGTCTCCCGACAACGACCCCGATCACTGGGACGTGGTCGAAGGCCAGGGATCCCTTTTCCATCCGTCGTTCGCAGGCGTCAGTCTCGCCCTGCTGCACGGCACCCAGCCCGACGCCATCGTCGTCTGCCATGAACCGACCCGGACGACCATGCGGAATGTCGACGCACCGATCGCAAGCATCAGCGATGTCATCGATCAAACCCTTGCGCTGGGCCGACTAACCAATCCGGCCGTTCGCTGCGTCGGCATTGCCCTCAACACGGCCACGTTGGGCAGCGAAGCCGCGAAACGGGCAATCGAGCAGACACGTCGAGACTTCGATCTCCCGGTTTGCGATCCAATGCGGTACGGCGTCGAAGCGCTTGTCGACGAGATGCTCGTGTGAGAGCAACGGCGGTAATCGAACGCTGGTCCATCGCGCGTCCCTTCACGACGGCACGCGGCACGAAGCGGACCGCCGATGTCGTAGTCGCAACCATCACCGACGGCACTTTCGAGGGACGGGGCGAGTGCGTGCCCTACCCTCGCTACGGCGATGATCCGACCCACGTCGCCGCCTACATCAATGATTTCCGGGGCCCGTTCGAGAGACAGGCACTCCTCGACGCGATGCCTGCGGGCCCGGCCCGCAACGCCATCGACTGCGCGTTGTGGGATCTCGAAGCCAAGCGTAGCGGGAAACCGGTGTGGCACCTCGCGGGCGTTGCCGAGCCAACCGACACTGTCACCGCGTTTACGGTGTCCCTGGACCATCCAGCGGCCATGGCCAAGCAGGCTGACACCCATCGTCGACGTCCGCTGCTCAAGGTGAAACTGGGATCGGACGACATTGCGACCGACATCGACAGACTGCGCGCCGTACGCACACACGCGCCACCGACACGACTGATCGTGGACGCCAACGAAGGCTGGACGCTCGACGCATTGCGGCAGTTTATCCCGGCGGCCGTAGACTGCGGGGTGGAACTGATCGAACAGCCACTGCCCGCGAGCGCGGACAGTGAACTAGAGGGGTTTCGCCCGCCGATCCCACTCGCCGCCGACGAGAGCATTCGGGATGGCGCCAATCTGGCAACCGTCGCGACGCGCTACCAGACCGTCAACATCAAGCTCGACAAGGCCGGCGGGCTGACGCGCGCACTGGCGATGGCCACGGAAGCCCGTCAACTCGGACTCGACATTATGGTGGGCTGCATGGTCGCCACGTCGCTTTCGATGGCGCCCGCGCTGCTGCTGGCCCGGTGCGCCCGTTTCGTGGATCTGGACGGTCCGGAGTTGCTCGCCGCCGACCGCCAACCCGGCCTCGAATACAATGCGGGCCACGTGTCCTTCACCGCAGGCGTCTGGGGATGACCGACCGAAAGATCTGGCGCGACGGCGAGTTCATCGCCTGGGAAGACGCCACGGTTCACGTACTGGCGCAGAGCCTGCAACGGGGTTCGCTGGCGTTCGACTACATCAGCGTCCACGAGACCCCGGGCGGGACCGCGATCTTCCGTCTGCGCGACCACATCGAACGCTTGGCCACGACCTGCCGCATCGTCGGCCTGCCACTCGGCTACGCGGTCGACGAACTCGTCGAAGGTTGCGCCGAGACCGTGCGTCGCAATCGGGGCGCCAAGTCGGTAAAGATCAGCGCCCTGATACCGTCCATCGAGGCCGAACTGATCCCGGAGAACCCGCACGTCGCCGTATTCATCGCCGCGTATGACAGCGAGCGGGATCTCGCCGCGCCCAACGCCGAGATCCGGCGTCGGCGCAGGGAGGCCGTGTCGCTGAAGATCGAACGCGAAAAGTCGGGACGGCGGGAAGACGTCATTCCTCCCCACGCCAAGGTGGCCGCCAACTACACCGCCGCCATGACCGCAAAGTGGCGCGCCCGCAACGAGGGGTTCGACGATATCGTGCTGCTCGACGAACGCGGCAACCTCACCGAAGGCCCGACCGCCAACCTGTTCATGGTCGACGGCAACGGCGAACTTGCGACGCCGCCGGCCAGCAAGGTCCTGCTCGGCATCACTCGGGACTCGATCATCAACCTGGCCCCGGCCGCCGGTCTCGAGTGTGCGGAACGCGACATTGCGGCCGACGAGTTGGCCAGCGCATCCGAGGTATTCCTATCGGGTACCTCGGCTGGGGTTTGGCCAGTCGTGCGTATCGACGGCCAGCAGGTCGGCGACGGACGAATGGGATCCGTCACATCGCAATTGAAGGGTATATACCAAGCGGCGGTCCTCGGCGACGAACCGGCGTTCGAACACTGGCTGCACTACATTTGACACGCTTGTGCCTTCGCGATGACGGAGCATCGGGACCAAGCCGCGCACTTTCGCAGAAAAGCCGTTTGTGGGCGGCGGCGGGTCCGGTCCCGGCCCGTTCGTGTGCGTTTCGAGAAAGCGAATTCTTTGCGTGAATTCTGGTCACGCTGCCGTCAGAATCGCGGTAACAATCGGCCGTAGCCCTGACGACGGATAGAAACCATGGCAAAGACGAAATTCGCTGTTCTGGTGGGCGCGTCGGCATGTCTCGCGAGCAGTGTTCAAGCTGCCGAGATGACGGTCACGGCAGCCGGCCTGGATCAGCACAACGGCGAGTTGCTTGAATTGGGCTACGCCGACCCCCGGGTCGAGGGCGACTTCGAGGTGTTGGATCTTGCGTTGGTCGAGAACGGCACCGCCACCGTCAGCGCCGATATCGAGGATCCGTTCGTGGCTGAAGTGAGGCTGATAGACGAAGGACCGTCCGTGCGAGCCGTCGTCGAGCCCGGAGCGCGTTTGCGCCTGGAGCTAGATGAGTCCAACGGCAACCTGGAGTTTCACGGTGGCACCTACAACGAGCTGATTTTCCCCGCAACCGCAGCCATGCCGTCCGAGTCGGAAGTCGACGAACGTCTCAAGGACATCTACCTGGGTCACGGCGACCCGACGGTCCGCGTCCTGGCCCTGCAGGCCGCCTGGCTCGATGGCGACGACGACGAGCAAAACGCCACGTTCGCCGAATTAGGCAGTGTGCTGGGCGACCACAGGGCCATCGACCTGATGACCGCGCTGCGCGATCACCGTCGGGAGCAGATCGCGAGAACGATGAAGTATTTCTCGGCGCTGACCCTCGAAGGCGAGGAGGTTCGTCTGCAGGACGTCCTCAAGCAGAATGAGTACACGCTGGTCGAGTTCTGGGCTTCCTGGTGCGGTCCCTGCATTGCCGAGATCCCGTACCTGAAGGCCGCCTATGCCAAGTTCCGCGACAGGGGTTTCGAGATCCTGTCGGTCAATCTGGACGAGGATCGCGCGGCCTGGGAAACCGCGTCCGCCGAGAAGTACGACATCCCCTGGCTGAACGTCTGCGACGGCGAAGCCTTCGACAGTACGATCGCGAAGCTCTATCGGGTCAAAGGGATTCCAGCCAACTACCTCATTACCAGCGACGGCAAGCGCGTCGCCAGGCACCTGCGCGGCGAGTCCTTGGAGAAAAAGCTAGCCGAGCTACTTCCGCTGTAGCTTCCCTGCAAAAGGGCGAGGCATTAGGCCATTTGACGCGTCTTGGCAGCCTCACTCCAGTTGTATCTCGGCCGCGGCTTCGCGTCGTATTCGCTCCGCCAAGTCGCTGGCGTAGGCCGCCTCCCCCGCATCCTCGGCCATCGTATGCAATAGGCGCAGCATTGCCAGACCGCGATCGATTCCGTGGTCGCGGGCAAGTTCCAGGACCTCGCCGCTCTCTTCGGAACCTTCGAACATGCTCACGAGACTGACTTTGTCGCGCCAGAGAAGGCCGTCTTCCTTCAGAGCGTCAGTCACCAGCCACAAGGACAAGGGACTCCGCGTGGCTTGAGCCAGTGAAGCGAGGCTCATTGCCTCGCGTGAGCTTGGCGGCACACCGGAGGACTCGAGGCGCGCGACTGTGCGATTCAGCAACTCGGTGGCGTGATCCGGTTCATCCATTTGCACGGCACGCCCGCCGAGTGCGGTTAGCAGCTCGAGCACCGACGCTCGATCCGCCTGCCCGTCATCCAACCAGCCCAGCAGCGCTTCCTCGGCGGCAACGATCCACTCCGAAAACCGTGGCCATTCGGGCGCGCTTGCGGGAAACAGCCGCTCCTGGCTTGCCAGGATTGCGTCGACGCCCCCCAAGACGACCTCGTTATGGCCATTCGTCCGGGTCAGAGGGTCGATCCCGTATAGCGTCTCTAGATCGTGCAGCGCGGTCGTTAGCGCCTGTTGCCGGAGACTTGGAGCGGTATACGGTTCGGTTCGGCTTGCGGATCCCTTCAGCAAGGCGCCGAGTATCTCCATCGCCTGACCCAGGTCGCCGGCTCTCGCATACAAACGCACGAGTTCGACGGCCTTGGCCGCGCCCACGCCGGACAGTTGCGCGGGCATGGCTAGGATCCGAGGGTACCGGCGTCCAAGCTGCTTGAGCAGTTCTTGCGGCTCGTACACCAAGTCCAGCATGGCAAGCAGGAGCACGTCGAACAACGGGTCTGCACCGGGGACATCGTCGGCGCGCCGGGCCAGGACGAGAACATCCTCCACAATTCCGCGCGCCACGGCCTCGGGCAGCCTGGCGGTCACTTCACTGGCGAGTCCAAGCAAGCCGACCATATCCGACCCGTCCAAGGATCCACCTCTTGCCGCACGCTCGGACTCCGTGTATTCGCGGTGCCGGGTCATTCGCGCCGCCCCAAGCCTGTAGTATTCCTCCGCCTTGTCCAGCGCGCCCCCGGAGTCGAAAACGCGGGCCGTCAACACCAACTGGAAGGGCGAAGGGTCGGCCATCGAGGACAGACGCTCTTCGAATGCTTCCCTCTCGCCCGCGGCGAAACCTCTGCGCTGCCTTTCGCGCAGCAACATCCACAGAGTGAACTCGTGATCGTCAATCACCTGCTCGCGAAGGCGGGAGGAAAGTTCGTGGAGACGCTGCCCGCCCGCAGTCGCTTGGGCCAGATAGCCGTAGAGGCGATAAAATCCCTTTCGAATCTCGTCCGGCATCGCACGCAGATATCCCTCAAGTTCATCCGCGCCGTAGGGTGTCCCCGCTACCGCATCGAACAGCGTGCGCGGCTGCCCAGGTGCTTCCCCTCGCGTGCTACACGACAGGGGCGCGCTCAACAGGGGGGACGCACTGAGTTGAAGGCTGTTGTTCCCCGGCGTCGCATGCCCGGACGACTTGAGCGGCACTAGGAGCCTGCGCCAGGCCTCCCGCAGCGCCCGCCGGCCTTGTCCGGAATCACCGGCGCAGAGCGCGTCGGCAAGGTCTTGCGTCGCCCAGCGCCCCGAGGCGGATTCCCGAGCAGGTTTCTGATCGCCGAGGTCAACCAGTTGCCGCAGAAGGCGGTCGAACGGCTCGAATACGCTCGCGGTTCGTGCCGCGAGCTCTGAGGTGTAGATGGCGGTGTCTCGAAAGTCCCGTCTGCCGTCCGCTGCCACCGCTACCGCCTCCTGGAACCGCTGCTCTGATCTCAGCAGTTGAAAGTACGCCAGGCGCCAGTAGTCACTGTCGGGCGACGCCCGGTACGCGCCGGCTATCGCTTCCCCGGCGCGAGCCGCAAAGCCGAGGCTCAGCCATGCTTCGATCAATCGGGCCAGGTGGAGATCGTTGTCGGGATCAAGCTGGCATAGGTGTTCCAGCAACGGCGCCTGGAGTTCGGAGTCCGCCCGCGTGGGCTTGCCCAACCGCTGCTCCGGAAACTCCATTTCATAGGCGGCAACCGCCAGTCTTGGATCCACCTGTCGACCCGCTTCCATCTCCACCAAAAGTTGAGATCGCGGCGCGGCCAGCGCTACTCGAAAATCGCGATCGCTATGCCCGGGATAGGGGAGACGGTGCTCCGGCAAGCCGTATCCCAAATCCATCAGGCGCTGGAACACGTCGACCGCGCGGTCTTCGTATAACGCCTTCAACAGCGGCCGTATGGGGGGAAACTCTGGCCAGCGGGATTCGGCGAACTCGGCGATGCGGTATAGCACGCCCGTATTACTCGGATGGGCATCGAGGGGCAGAACAGCATGTAGGTCGTATCGAACGCCTTGGTCGTAGGTACTGCTTAGGCCCGATAGACCTTCGATGACCGTGTCCGTAACCTCGGCACGCTGTCCGGCGGTCAACTCACCCCGCACAAGCAGGCGGAACGCGCCAATAGTCCCGAGCCGCTCTGACCTTTCGCCCCGTCGGGCTCGCTCCGCTTCGACCTTTAGATAGCGGATCTTCTCGTCGGTGGTGCCTCGCTTCTCAAGGTAGCGCCAGTGGCCGAGCTTGTCGTTGCGGCGGAATCCATCGAGTGGCTGGCCACCGGCATCGGGCTCAAGCAGCAGCGCAATGACCTCCTGCGGCGGGATCAGCGGTCGGCCCACCGCCTCCTCGACTTTCAGGAACAAGCCCGCGTCGCGCAACAGAAACGCGGCCAGAGCGTCTCGATCCGTCGCCAACTTCGACGTCGCGACCCGCGCCAGGCGATCGAGCGTGGCCGCTTCGACAAAGAGCAGTCCGTACCCCAGCCCCTCGCGAAATCCGCCGTCCCGGATCCGGTCGCCCAATAGCCTTTCCATCTCGTCGGTGGCGCCCGCGAGGCGCAGCAGTTTTATCTGGGTTTCGAAGTCGTCCTGTTCATCAGCCCGCGCGAGTTGCCTGTGCAACGGCGCCAGGGGGCCGTTTCGCTCAGCTACGGATATGCCGTCGGGCAGCGGTCGGCCAGCCGCCCCGTAGGCTGCCTTGAGGTCTTCGGCGAAGTCCTCGTCGTCGCCGAAGTGCGCCAGCAGACGCCCGTCCGCGTGCTGCGCCAGATCCCCCTCGCCCAGGAAGAAGCCGACCCGGCGGATCAGCCTTGCGGTGCGGTCGAGTCGCGCGTAGCGGGTTAGCGGAAGGAGCCCATCGTTCGAACGCTGGATCACATTGGCGAGCTCGGTCTCGAACAGGGCTTTCAGTTGCCCAGCCGCGGCTTCGGACTCGCCGGCATCCTCAGGCCAGCTCAACAGCAGTCCCTGCTCCAGCGAGTCGAAGTGGTCGCGATACTCGCGCGATACCGTGTCGTTGCGCCGCTCCGTTGTCGCTTGGTCCACCGGAATCGCACCTGCGGCCAGTACCGCCGGCTGGCGGGAGAGCAAGAGACTGATCGCCCGAAGATAGCGCCGAAACGCCACGTCCTCGCGACCGATCGCCTCATGCAGAAACCCGGTCTTGTGGAGCAGTTCCAGGCTGTCGCGGTTGACGTTCAGCGCACGTGCGTAGAACACCCGCGACTGCTCGTCGTGTCCCATCGCCTCGAAAATCTCCGCCTTGGTTCGATCGATATCGATCATCCCCGTGATGTCGTCGATCATCTCAAAGGCCCGCTCCGCTCCTGCGACATCCCCCTTGGCCAACAGCGAGGTGCCCACGCCGATATACACATCCGGAGGCAACTGCTGGCGCAGACCCACGAGGCGGCGCCCATACCTCAGTTGCCGGTCGATATCCCCGATGCCGGTACTGAAACCACCGAAGCCAGCGTTTGGCGTGGCCATGGTCACCAGTTCCCGAAGCACCGCCGGGCGCCGAGGGCCTGCTTCGGCCAACGAGTTCTCCAGCGCCAGGAACGAAGCCTCGGTGTCGCCCTTCTCACGGGCGATATCAGCCAGCAGTTCGTACAGATAGAACCGATTGGCTCGACCGGCAATGCGCTCCAGGATTACCCGACGGGTCCACTCCAGCGTGTCCAGCACTTCCGGGTCCGGTTTCCGGGAAAAGGCCCTCGAGCCGACCAGGTTGAGAATGCCGTCCACCGCCACCACGAAGTCGTTGTCAAGCACGGCGTTCTCGGCGAAGAACTGCAGGGTCGCCAATGCCTCGTCCGGGTGCCCGTTGTCGGCCATCGCCTCGGCCAGGAGCAACAGGTTGTCGCTGTTCTCCGGCTGCTCCACCAACGCTCGCCGGTACGCCACCACCGCCTGATCCGCAAACCCCGCCATCGAGAAGACGCCGGCCTCGAACTCGCCCGTGACCGCGTCGGCGTCGAACTGTCTGAGCTCGCCGATCCAGCGCCGGATCTCCTCGAAGCGCTCGTCGGAGTTGGCCGCTAGATCAAGAGTCAGCAGATTGATGATGATGCTCTTGATGTGATCGACACGGTTGGCGGAGTCGATCTCGTAGAGCCTGCGCAGGGCCTCGTCGTGCGCCGGATAGTCCTCGACGAGCATATGCACATGCGCCAGCAGTTGCTGGTGGCCGACCTCGTCCTCGCCCAGCGCCTCGGCATACTCGTCGATGACCTCGGTGGCCGACAGCTGGTCACCGGCCTCGGTGTATATCCGCACCAGGAGGTCCATGTGGTTGCGGCCCGCCGTGCCCGACATCAACATCTCTTCGAGCTCCACCGCCAGATCGCCCATGGCGCCCAGGTCCGCAGCCAAGCGCAGCATTTGGCTCTCGGCAAGACTGCGCCGCGCCGGACTTTCCAGGCCCACCCAGATGTCGCGCCACAGCGTCAGCGCGTCGCGCCTGCGGTCGACCAGCGAATACAGCCACGCCAGGCGCACCTGATTGTCGAACCCCAGTTCGCCGCGGAGATCCCGTATGGCCTCGAATACCCGTAGCGCCTCCTCCGGTCGGCTCAAGCGCTCATACGCATCCGCCAGCTCGACGCGTTCCCCGGCGTCCGCAGGCAAGAACGCTTCCAGCCGTACCAAGGCGTCTAATGCCTTTTGGTCCTCGCCCCGATCCAACCATGTCTCGAACAGAAACAACAGCGCGGCCACGTCGGGACCCTGGGCTTCGATGTGGCGTTCGATCATCGCCACACCCTCATCCGCGAAGCCCATGGATCGCATCAGCCCCGCACCTTCGACCAGAACTCCCGGACGCTCCGCGTTGCGGGCTTCCAACGTCTCCCACACGGCCAATGCAGAGTCGTGGTCCGCCAACTGGAGATAGTGCGCCGCCAAGGCGTCGTACCACTGCACTGCGGCCGGCTCTGCATCCATTATCCGGCGATACTCCCGAACCATGGCATCGGTGTCGCCAGCGGCTTCGAACAGGGACACGAGCCGACGCCGCTCGTCAATGTCGGCACCCGTTGTCGCGAGTTCCCGGTACAGCGCCATGGCGCGGTGGTACTTCTTGGTCTCGATCAGGGTTTCTACCCTGAGGCGCAGCAGATCCCGGTCGTCGAATTCGCGCGCGGCCAGGTCCTCGATCAATCGGTCCAATTCACCGGCAGAGCGGTACGATTCCGCCAACAGGCCGAGAGCGTAGAGGCGATCGGTGCGCACCGGCGCAGCCGCGTGGCCCAGCCACGCCTGTTCGCGGGCCAGCTCGTGCGACTCGGCCTGCAGCGCCCACTCGGACAAGCGCACATGCTGCGGGAACAGCTTGCCGGCCCCCTCCAGCGGCTGATACAGCGCAATCGCCCGGTCCGGTCGGCCCATCAGCGCCAGTACCAAGGCGGCCTGGTTGCGGAAGACCGGTTCCCGTTCCAGAGCCAGCTCCTCCAAGGCCGCGACGTTGCGCGAGCTCATGTCCATCATCGCCAGGCGCACCCGGATCAGCCATTGCTCATCGCCCGGGCCAAAGGCCTCGGCAGCGCGCTGATACCAGTCCCTGGCCTGGTCCTCCTCGCCGCTAGCGTCCATCAGACGCGCCTTCAGCAACAAGGCTCCGGGGTCAAGTGAACTTCGCAGTGCCGCGTCGGATGCGATCACTGCGGCCTCGATCGCACCGTCGCGCCACATGAAGTGCGCGATCGCCAGGTGACAGGCCGCCCGGCCCTGGGCGCTCAACCCTGCACGGCGCGAATAGGCGCGCAGGCGAGCGACGGTGCGGGCGACGCCGGCACCGCCGACCACCGCCTCGCGGTACACCGCAGCGACCTTGACCGTGTCGTAGCGCTCCTTGGTCTCCAGGGAAGCGATTAGATCGGCCAGGGCCGAGGTGGCGGTGGCCGGCAATGGGGACAGGAAGAGCACGGCCAACAACAGTGTCCGCGCGAATCCATGAGGATGGGTAGCCCCATCGCTCACCGAGGGCATCCGTGCCTTCTCCCCGAGGTCGAGGCTGGTCTAACGGAAAATAGGCATGGGGCGCGCGCACTCCCGTGCGCAACCCCCCACCCCCCCGGGGGCAAAGACGGGCGCGCGTGCCCCCAGCCCCC
>VXPO01000042.1 GCA_009839505.1 Gammaproteobacteria bacterium | reverse complement strand
GGGCAGAAATTAGTGAGGAAGCCCGTATTCCACTGCATAACTCCAAAAGTTCCGTGGGACGGAAGTCCTAAAACGGTGGTTAGATGGACCATGCGCCGCGCGAACGACAACGCGGGAGGCCGCACAGCACTCGTGACGACGCGCTTCAAGCGCGCGGCCGCTCCGGGCCGGCGCGTTACATCGGTGTTGGATGGGATTGCCTGGGGCGCTAGCCTCATCCCGGGAGAATAAGCATGGCTATACGTCGTCCCACCGAAGAGACCGCCCGCCTGGGAGAGGCGATCTACGAGCGCGACATCCGCGCTCAGGTCGAGGTCGACCACCACGGCGAGTATGTCGCCATCGACGTCAGCAGCGGATGCTGGGCTGTCGCCGAGGACCTGCTCGCCGCCGCCAGCGATCTCCGGTCGCGGGACCCCGATGTTGTCGACGTGTGGAGCGTCCGAGTCGGCCACCGAGCGCTGCGTCACTTTGGGGGTCGGCCCCTGTCGAGAGCTGAGTGAACGAGGGCACAGTAAATGCGGCCTACGAGGCGGCACTCACCCTCACCGTAGAAGGCCCGGAGCGCGCGCGATCAGGGGATGCAACGCGTAGCAGGAGCCCTCGTAGGTAAGGCGCCGGCTCGTCGCCACTCGGAGAGGGCAGTGGGAGCGCACACCCCCACCCAACCGAGGCCATCGCGCTCTGTCACGCACTCACGAGCGCGCAGAGCGCCCTGCATCGGCCTGAGCTTCAGGCTCGTAGAGAGCGAGAAGGCGCTCACGACCCTTCGACTGAAGCTTCCTTAGCGCCTTCACCTGAATCTGGCGGATTCGCTCGCGCGTGACTCCGAACTCCTGGCCAACTTCCTCGAGGGTGCGAGGCTCGTCGTCGCCGAACCCGAATCGACGCTCGATGACACGTCGCTCGCGCTCAGTCAGAGCGCTCTCGAGTATCTCCCGGACCGTCGCGCCGGCAACTGAGGACTCAACCTCTCCGAGAGCATCCCCGGGGTCCTGGAGTTCCTCGGTCACCTGATCCGTGAGCCGCGACAGCTGCTGTGAGGCGCGACCAAGAATCTCGACTTGCTCAACTGTCATGCCAGCGTCCTCCGCTACCTCAGCAGAGAGCGGGGTACGACCCAGCCGCCAAGATAGGTCCTCCTCGCTGGCCTCCATTCTTCCGAGAGCCTCGACCGCGTGGACGGGAATCCGGATCGCCCGTTCTTCGTTGGCAATGGTCCTGGTGATCGCCTGGCGCACCCACTGGGTAGCGTAGGTAGAGAACTCGTAACCGAGGTAAGGGTCATAGCGGGCTATGGCTCGGTCTAGCCCTTCGAAGCCAGCTTGGAAGATGTCGCCGTACTGAAGGAATGCCCCCCTCGAGTATTTTCGCGCTTCACTAGCCAAGAGCCGAATGTTAGTGCAGAGAATCTCGGTGCGGAGCTCAGCGTAGCTCGCACCAACCGCCTCGAACTCGTTCACGACATTGAGAGCGCAGATGCCTCCAAGGAACTCCCTGCGCTCAGCCTGATTCTCCGACCCGGACTTCCACCTCGGAGCGACGAGAGAGCCATTCGTTGCGAGTGCCGCAGCGTCAGCGAGGCGCCAGCCTTCGCGCTCTAGCACCGATGCCGAAAGGCGGTCGACAGTGGCGGCAATTGCATCCCTCGCCGCGTCCGCGCGGGCGAATTCGCGCAACCGTCGTAGTGCTTCGAGTCGTTTCAGCTTGGCTCGTCGAACGGCTGGAGGCTGCGGCTGGTGTTCCTCGAGCATTCTCGCGATTGCCGCCCCTGTACTCAGGTCTGCCGAGATCCCCGAGGGGACCGAGAAGCCGTCACCACCCTGCCACTTGAACATCCCTGGGGATGTCTCGCGGATGCCTGGCGTCCGCTGGAGGATCACCTCGACCTGCTCCGCCTGAATCGCACTTGCGAGATGCTTCGGCAGCAGATTGACCAGAGCGGTCGCCGGGAGGGCCATCCGCTGTTGCACGAGCGCCGCACGGACAGTGCTTATGGCCTCCACGGCGCGCTCTTCTCCGTCTTTGAATAGTCCCCCCGACCCTCCGAGCCTCGCTGCTCTCTCGTGCCGCAGGGTCTCATCGGTCCTGTACTTGCAGTCGACGTCCGGTCCGATGGTGCAGTCGCGACAGTCGAATCTCACTGGATCAGCGATGCAGGGATTCCAGTCGCGTGGCGCCGCCATGGCTAGGTGGCCGGCAACGCGTGCGGATCAGGGAACTTGAGACGCGCCGATTCGTCCGAATCCTCTAGCTCGGCGACGTCCTCGATGTAGCGCATGAAGAAGTCCAGATGCTCATCGCCCTCGAACTTCACTATCTGGCCCGCCGGGTAGATGACCGGGCCACCATCATCTTGAGCCTCAGTCGCGACGCTAGCGGCCTGGCGGTTCAGGTCCATGGCTGCAGCCAAACGCCGGATGTCGGAAACAAAGTCCAGGACGCGGACGCTCGTCTTGCCTTCACTGAGCCTCAGTCCTCGCCCAAGTTGTTGCACGAAGATTCGCCGGGAGTGGGTCACGCGGAGGAACACGATCATGTTCACATCCGGCACGTCAATTCCCTCGTTCAAGATATCTACGGCAACTACGATAGGAACCCGGCCAGACCGGAACTCGCGGAGCGCATGCGTCGCCTCAAAGCGATCGAGTCGGCTGTGCAAGACCCGTGCGGGCCAACCCTCGGCGCGGAGGTGCGAAGCAACGCGCTCGGCATGTTGAATCGAGCGGCAGAACACGATGCACCGAGGTTCAGGTATCTCATCGAGATGCCTGCGGATCTTCACGACTACTGCCTCGTCTAGCTCAGGGACGAACAGCTGCCGGTTCAGATCGCGGACCGATACTTCGCTGGGCAGGTCAGAATTGACCCAGCCCCAGTCAATGTCGTCGACGAGCATCCGGTAATCCACGTGCGCCAGGTATCCCAGTTGCATCCCCTCAACGATGCTGACTGAATACGTGGCCGATCCGAAGATGTCATCCAACTGTCGTTCGTCGCCGCGCCACGGTGTTGCGGTCAACCCGAGGAGGAATTGCGGTTGCAGCTCGCCGAGTAGCCGGGCATACCCATCCGCAGGAGCGTGGTGCGCCTCGTCGACGATCACGAGTCCGAACCGGTCGGCAAAGTCCTCGCGGCGGACAGCGGACTGGTAGGTGGCGACTGTGACGCCGCCCGCAAACGATGGCTTTTCGGATCCCGTCAGCACGTGGGTCGGGACAGACTTCGGGAGATATGGCCATAGTGATGCCTCGAACTGCGGCACCAGTTCGAGCGTCGGGACCAGAACGAGAACTTCTGAGCCGGGCCGGTCGGACAGCCACCGTTCGACCACGCCGGCGGCGACTCGAGTCTTCCCGAGTCCGGTCGCCATCAGTAGGAGCCCTTCTGAGGCGCCTTGCAAGATGCGGTCGTTAATCGCCGCAATAGCTTCTTCCTGGTATGGGCGAGGGTCGTGGCGATCCTCCGCGTAGAGCGGTAGGTTCCGTGCCTTCGCAAGGAGGTTATTCGCATCCCACAGCTGGATCGGGATGCCCATATCGGCCTTACGCTTGGTCGCATGGGCGGGTACTTCGGACGTGAACGCAGTGGTGACCGCGACCGCCGCCACATCCGCACGGTAGCGGTCCACTGCGGTCGTGACCTCGTCGACTACCGAAGGGCCAAGTAACTGGCCTCGAGAGCGGTACTTGGCTTGCACGACCCACAGTTTTCCGTCGCGTTCGCCGACAATGTCTGCTCCTGCATCACCCGTACCGCCGACCAACCGCACGTCGCGGAAGCCAGCGTGCATGAGCATCCGCTGGATGCAGCGCTCGAACGCCTGCCAGGGGCCATAGCTGAGTCGCTCGATCCCTAGGAAGTCGGGCATGCCTACGCTCTCCACGCCTCGAGTAGGCGGGCGCTGCTCGCGGCACGCGCCAGAAGGCTCCGCCACTCGCCGCTTCCGCGCGCGATCCCGCCCGGGTCGCGGATCCACAACAGGTCGTCAACGGCTGAGGAGACTTGACGCAGCACCTCGTCGCGAAGCTCGGGTGAGACCTCGGACCATGATGCGACGAGGAACTCCGAGTCCAGGAGGAGGTGCGGCCAGCGAGTGACTAGCGACGGGAGGAATGTCGGACCAAGGTACCGCGGTATTTCGCCGGCATGAATGACGTCGGCGACTCGCTCCATCCCCGCCCGATCGATGCGAGCTACTTCTCGAGCAAGGTTCTCGAATTCCGAGTCAGTGAGGTCGTCCCGAGCCAGAGGGGCCTCCGTTGGCAGGGCCTCCTGGTAGTGTTCCACCATATCCGACAGGAGCGACTCGGCCGTCTCGCGGACCTCATCGTAACTCACGAGGGTCCACCGGAAGTGCTGTTCCCTGAGCTCTCGCGTAATGCGCGAGAGTGGCCACTCGCGCTGGCTAGTACTGCTCCGCGCGAGCAACTGGTAGGCGATCTCCTCGACCAGGCAGTCAACCGGCTCCACCAGCGTGTTGCGGAAGAGGGCGTGCTCGGGGTCGTAGACGAACTCTGCTCTTGTGCCCACCACGGAGAACTCGACTGGCTGGCCGGCGGTCAGGCCACCGTTGGTTAGACGCTCGCTCGTTACTTCAAGGGTCGGTGCCCCCGGGATGTCAGCAACGGTGAACGTGCCACTGAGCGATGGATCCGGCTCCCGCTTGATGGTAGGCGCCGGCCCAGTTGGCGTGTCGTCTGAAGGATCGGGCTCCTCGACTCCATCGTCTTCGGACTCTGCCGTTCCGAAGTCGGCACCGCCGCTCAGGTCCTTGGTGACCTCGGCGCCCTTCTTCTTGCGCGACTCCTCCGCGATGCGGACTGCGTCCCACCACTTCTCATCCGACAGGTACTCTGGGTCGCCGGTCCAGAAGTACGAAGCCCAGCGCTTCGGTTCCTCGTTGATGCCTTTGCCAGAAGCATCACCCGGGACGAGCGTTCGGAAGCCTGAAGGTGATCCGCGCCTGTATCCCGTGTGCAGGCGAGCGAGGGGCGACTCGTTCCGGCCCACGTGCCCTAGCCGCTTTCGTAGCTCGACCAGGAGCGGTCCCTCGCCCCGGATGACTTTCTCAACGAGGTGCCACTCAGTCGTCTGCTTGTCGAAGGCATCCTTCTGGTGGCTTGCCAGAGGGACAAAGTCAATGTTGAGCTCACCGACGATCCGGCCGCCCCAATGTGTTTGTTCCAGCGGATACTCCGGCACCACCTCGCCAGTGTCGGGGTGCGTCCAGGAGAAGAAGACCTTGGAGCGTTCTTCGATGACGCGGCCATTGCGAATGAGATCGATGCCATAATCTTGCTGGTCGAAGTAGCGCTGGATGCCCAGCCAACCCTTGACGCGACGTGTGCGCTCGCTCAACCGGTCTGTTCCCAAGCAGACGGGGCAAACCTCGTCCGACTCGATCAACCATGTCCAACAGTCTTCGCAGTAGAGCCTAGAACCGAGGTCCTCATCGATGTCGAGAATCGCTGGTATAGATCCGAAGATGGTTGTTGTCTGAACGAAGCGGCTCTTGTCCCAAGTACAGAACTCTCGGGGTTCCAAGGGAGCACCGCAAACGAAGACCCGGAGACCGATTTCTCGCATGATTCGATTGTAGACGCGGCTCATTCGATCACGTGTCGCCTTGAGTCCGCCACCTGACCTCAAGTACTGCGCGCGCTCGCGATCGAGCTTGGATATCACGATCTCGGTCCCGTGGCTCTGCGATTCCGAGGCGCTCTTGCGGCGATTGAGGGCGGGCGCCTGGAATGAGCCGGCCCCTTCCATCTCGTCGAAGTCGATGCGGATTCCGGACCAGTAGTCGTCCTCTGCACGTGTAGTCCAGACCTCGGTACGGTATCCGAGACGTGCAGTTGCTACGTTGAAGCCCATCCCGAAGAGCCCAAGCTTGTCGATAGAGTTGTTGCCTGAGAAACCAGCGCGAACAGCGTCCTGAAGCACCTCAGCCGACATCCCTGGGCCATTGTCAGATATGTGTATCTTGCCATCGCCGTTCCTGATCTCAGCAAGAGAAGAAACTTCAACGTTGACCTGCGGGAACATCTCGCCCCTACCGCCGCTGGAGAGAAATGCGTCGACCGAGTTGTCGACTAGTTCAGCCAGACACTGCCACGGCCGGAAGTCGATCTGGCCGAGCATCCTCAGGACACGCGGCGATGGGGTCAGGTCAAATGCAGTAGACTCGTTCACGGCTGGTACCTTCCCGTTGTAGACAAGCGAGCTATGGGCTGACGCAGCGACCGGTTAGGCAACACGCCGGTCACCATCGGTGTTTAGCCTTCGATTCGCAGCCTAGCAGAGAGCCACAGAGCGAGTCGATCAGACAAGTCAGGGGTGCGTGGCGACGTGCCAAACATTGAGAAGACTCCCGGAGGGTTGCCCCTGAGCGAGGGGGGTTCTGGGGAGTCAGTCGCCACGTCCCACCCAGAGCATGCCGCTAGACCAGCCTCGGCCTGCGCCGAGTGCAGGGCGGCATTTCAAGGCAGCGTGCTGCGGAGTGCCGCAACGACTCGCCGGTCATTCCCCTGGAGGCGATCGGAGCGAAGCTCTTACGAGCTCGTGGTTGCAGAGATCCTTCTTCAGCAGACCCGCGCGGAGCAGGCTGCTAAGGTCTTCCCGACCCTTGTGGACCAATGTCCGGACTGGCTCGGCCTCGCGAACATGCCGACGCCCGATCTCGAGGAATTGCTCAGGCCCCTTGGACTCCAAAAGAGGCGGGCGGCCGCTCTACAGGCGCTTGCCCAAGAGGTGCTCGAGCGAGGTCTCCCGGCGAGCGCGTCAGAGCTGGAGGCGTTGCCAGGAGTCGGACAATACATGGCGAGGGCCATCGCCGCTCAACTATCGAACGAGGTCGTTGCTCCTATCGACACGAACGTAGCACGCGTCCTAGAGAGGGTGTTCGGGCCGCGGAGGCTTGCCGACATCCGCCATGACCCGGACTTGCAGGCGCTCGCCCTAGCCCTAGTACCACGGTCAGACTCTGGCGGTTACCTCGTAGCCCTTCTCGACTTCGCATCAGCTATATGTCGCCCGAGGACTCCACGATGCGATGAGTGTCCAGCGCCTGCATGCCGCTATCGGTGGGAGAACATGAACTCGTGCCACAAGAGCGAGACAGGATCTTCCTGAGTTGCAGTCCGAGAGCTTCGGCCAACAGCGGCGGGACGGCATTTCCGACCTGGCTATACTGCGGGACTTCAACACGTCGCCTCATCCCGCCAGTTGTTTCCTTCCCCTTGAATACGAAGGAATCGGGGAATGACTGCAGGCGTGCCATTTCCCTAACGGTTAGTGTCCGATCAGCCCCGTAGTGACAGAGATCGTCGGGGAGCGTTGTTACCGTCGGCGCAGGAGAGTGGGCATCTAAGGCGCGCTGGCTGTGCTTCAAAGATGGAAGGGTGCGTACGAACTCCACGAGCTGTTCAAGTGTTTCGACCGAGTGTGAGGGGAACTCCACCGGGAGGAGCGACTCCAGCGGCTTGAGATGCGCCTCGAGACCGTCCTCGCCATTAGCGGCGAGCTTGAAGAGGTCGCTTCGGATCCCGTGCTCCTGAAAGAGCCGGAGAAGGCGAAACCGCGCTTGTGTACTAGCCCGGTGCGAACGGAACTTGTGGTTCTGCGGTTGGAGACGTCGAGAACCGTTGGCCTGCACACCTTGCCCATTTGCTTTGCCCCGGGCTTCAAGTGCGTATTCGCGAGCGGTGTCGCTCGGCGCCAAGTCCATCGGTGCGTAGTGCGATCCGACGATGTCCCACAGCGCTTCACTCGACGTGGGTGGAGCCGTAGCACTTGGGCGCGGTGCGACAGGACTCCGAGGGAGATCCTGAGTCACCTGTTCAGAATCCCACCACTCGTGATCGCCGATGCCAATCGCGCTTGCGACGTCGCGGCGCACACCGACCAAGAAGACGCGCTTCCTGCGTTGCGGAACTCCGTAGTGATCAGCACTGAGGGAAAGGCGCACGGTGGAATAACCGCCATGCTTGGGTGCGGTCCGTCGAAGGGCTTCCTCGAGGTCGGCTAGGACGCTCGCCCGGGTCCCACGCTCAAATGGACTCTGGATGGCGCTGACGTTTTCCATGAGGACGAGTCGCGGTTGGAGCAACTCAGCGATCTGCAGAAAGGTCCAGACCAGCGCATTCCTCGGGTCGCTTGCGTTCCGCCTACCCGCGAGGGAGAACCCTTGACAGGGGGGGCCGCCCGCCAGCAGCCCTAGCTCGCGGCTACCCAGCATGTCTCGCATAACTGGGATGTGATCCTTGAGAACCTGAACATCACCAACAAGGAGGCCAGCGCGAATCTGGCTCTCCGTGGCCTTCGCCGCGTGTGCGGCGTACTCGCCGTCGGCATCCTCACTGTCCGCAACGAGATTTGCAAAGTACGTCTCTGCGGCCATCGGGGAGAGTTCGACGGCACACAGGACGTCCCAGCCCGCCCGCCTCAGGCCCAGGCTCAACCCGCCGCAGCCGGCGAAGAGGTCGATGACGGGTGGACGATGCGGATCAGCCACGGCGGCATGGTACCCCCCATCCTGGTTGGGTACCAGGAATCCCGTCCGGTGATTCCCCCCACGTCCTTCGTCCTCGTGGTTGGAGCGGCAGCCTTGCGTCAGGACGCCGAGCTTCCAGGGGACCTCGGCCCGCTCAGCCGCGAGCTGCTACCCGCCTGACAGCCGGAGCGTCGCGAGTAGGGCAAGCGCTGTTTCCTCCTCGGGATAGGAAGCGCGGCGTCCGCGTGTCCGACGACCTACTGGCATGCTCTCAGCTAGGACCTGCCGCGTCGGCGGCGGCCGCGGGTGCCTGAGTGATTTCTCTCCCACCGAGGATCAAAGAGGACCAGTCATCGCTGTCTGGCATCTTGTCGGCCGCGGCCAACCGCAGGATGGCGTCACGACACAGGTCTTGAGCGCTGGCGACGTCGCGCTCGAGATCGCGACCTCCTGCTGCCTTGGGTGTCCCGCCGTGTATCACGCTGGATGCGTAGGCGTACACCGCCCGAAGCGTTTCGAAGTGAGTCTCACGTTGACCATAGGTCTCGCCCAGGAGCCACGCACCTCGCGTAGAGAGGCGGTGACGCTTCTCGCTCGTTCCCTTGTCATCACTCAACAGAACCGACTCGAGCGCTATGCGAAGCTCGACCAGCTGCTCGTTTGCAGTTGGTGCGCACTTAGACTTCCGCCATCTGGCGATGGACAGATCCAGCGCAGGCCGCTCCTTCAACAGACCGTGTGTGTGCAAGGACCTGCGCACCTGCTCCTCTGAAATCGACACGGTGGCCGAGTGGCTCGCGTCCTTGCGTCGACTCGAGAAACCCGGGTTGAGGAAGAAGGCCTCCACATCGCCGTAGTCACTCCAGTGAATGAACCAGTCCACCTGATTGTTCGTCTCCAGCGAGATCGCCCGGCAGAAGCCCTCGAACGAAACGCTGGCCAACTCCGGATTCACTGGGCTGGCAGGAGGCCAAGGTGGGTTGCCGCGGACGACTTCGGGGTCGTACAGCCCGGGTACGGTCTCGTATTCGAGGGACACCATCGCCCGTCGTAGGAACTGCTCGTGCCAATGCTCCCGTGGATCGATGCGGAACGATCGGGGTAGGTCGGAGTCGCTACCGGACAGCGTGTCGAGCTCCATGCCTGCAACCGGTCGCAGCTTCCCGTTGGTCAGGAGCCCCTTCAGCAAGACACATTCGAAGACGCGAACCCCATTGCCTTGAATCCATCCATGAAGCAACTCCGCCACCCGTTCTGCACCTATCCGTGAGGCAGCAAGGACGAGGATCTTGGCGTAGGCCTCGCTCGATGGGAGCCGTGGCGAAGCCAATGAACCGGTCAGCGTGTAGAGGCCGTTGCCGACTAGGTCCGAGGTCGGCGACCTGAAGGCTCCAAGCATGGGCCTCAACTCGTTAGTCAGGTCGGCCAGCTCGGGTTGCCGCACGGCAATCGCGTCGGTCGACGAAAGCGGACATCGTTGCTTGCCCTCGTACAGCTGTCGCACTTGGGAGGCATTGAGGCGGTTCTTGTGCACATCGACGAAACTAGCCTGTGCGACGGCGCTGGCGATGTGCCTTGTCAGCGGTTCCGGGGGCATTGCGGGCGACTCCTCCCTGCGGCGTCTACGCCTGCTGCGTGGGCGAGTGGGGGGACCGCCAGTCCCCTCCTGCCGGCCAGCCCTCGTTGAAGGGCTCGCCGCGGGCCACGGCCGCAGCCGGCTTGAGCAGAAAGGCCGTGAGCACCTCGGTGACGGACTCGAGGCTCACGGCCGGAGAGACTTCGAGGCGCTGCGAGAAGGCCAACCATTGCGTCCGCTTGCCCGAGTCCGCACTGAAGTCTGGGCGCAGCGCGACAGGTGCCTCGATGGGCAGCGGAGTTCCTCGACGTTGGAAGGTGGCAGCCAGCGCTGCCGCCAGCGACTCCCCAGTGAAGTCGAACGTCGTGGCCATCGCCCAAAGGTCATAGAAGTCCTTCATGCGCGTGTTCGCGATGCCCAGGCGAACCACCGCCTCGAACTTCTCGGCCACGACCGTCTCGCGCGGGTACGCCCTCAGGCGTGGGGCGGGAAAGTCGAGGAGCGTCGGGAACTCAGCATCGACGACACCGGGGGTCACAGCATCGCCGAAGCCGATGTCGACCTGGACTGGGATTCGGGCGCCGTCGAGGTCGGCAACTAGGCGAACGCGGACGCCGCCATACGCCTGGCCGTCGCGGATGCGCTCCGCATGCACTGACTCATCGAGGAAGTCGAGGCCGTCGGACTCCACGTCGACCTTGCACAACTCCTGGAACGTCTTCTGCATCCGGTCCACGGCCGGCTCGCCCATACCGAGGAGGTCCACATCGCGCGTGGCGCGATGCACGGCGTCGTGCCAGAGCTCGAAGAGGGTTGCGCCCTTGAGGACGAACTGGTCGCGATGGGTCGACTCCGCAAGGCGGAACAGGAGGCGCTCGTTCGCGTAGCGGGTCAGCAGGTAGTTGAAGTCCTCGCCGCGCTCGCGGGCGCGGTTGAGCAGACGCTGGCGGACCGAGGCGGCAAGGTTCCGAGGACGCTGGGGACTCACGCGAGCGCCTCCATGTAGGGTCGCATGACGCGCGAAACGCGGCAGACGCGAGCGTACTCGGAGAGCTCGTCGGTAGTGCAGCGACGCTGCTCGAGGCAGTCGCGCAGAGCCTCGACAGCGATGTCAGTGCCGATCTTGTTCCTGAATTTGAAGCAGTCCGCGACGGTCTTCGCAACGCCGTAGATGCGGACGGGTACGCCCTCGACAACGTGCGTTTCTACGCCGGCGTCACGCGACTCACCCGAGACGCGCACGATCCTCAGACGCGTGCCGTTCGGCCGCGGGGTGCGGTCCTTCTGCCCGATCGCGAGCCATACCTCGAATGGAGCCTGAGTGGTGAGTTCGTGGAAGCGCAGCGCCGAGAGGAGGCAGATCACTCCTCGTGGAACGCGCTTCGCAACTTCAGCGAGCGAGCGGTGTTCGGTCGGCGAGGCGCCCGCCAGGGTGTAGAGTCCCCGCCCCACCCGCTCGAGTTCACCAGCATGTGCCAGCCGCGAGAGATAGCTCCCGGGGATCCCCGCGGCCTCCAGGTCTCGCGGCCGGATCACGCCAACCTCGCGTGCTAGGTCAAGAATGCTGTCCGTCGTCGCGCGAACCATGAAGAGAGTGTAAGTGATATGTCGGTAGTTATCAATAACTACCTACATATCCAACGAGCCATCCTCTGTGAAGTGCAGACCGCGTTCACTGATCCTCAACCTTCGGATGCCCGTACAGGCAGTGCTTGTAGTTCTTGGCGCCATCGACGGGCATGTCGTCCCACGCCCCAGGCGGAACCGACTTCCGGAGCCTCTCGAACATCTCGAGGAGCGACTCGCCGTGAGCTTCACCCGATGGCACTCCAACTGACACTGGCACGTCTTCAATCGACACCATCACCTGCTGGCCCTCCTCGAGGTCGAGGGGCTCCTGCGGCGTCAGCACGCCGTTGGCGTAGGTGGCCCTCACAGTTCTGGTCACGGCCGATCCTCCACGCGCGCTTACGATGATCCTACCGCGCCGTCGCTGCTATCCGGGACCGAGGGAGGGAGGCACCGGGGACCAGAGGCTCAGTCAACCCGTCGCACACGAAGTGGTTCGTTGCTCCCTACGCTCGCTTGCCGGCCTTCGGGCTCCGGGCGAAGGTCCGGCGGAACGGCAGGCGCTCCGAACCGCCGCTTGTGACAGGCGAGCGCTGATGCCGATGTTCGTCGCCTGGTCCTGAATTCCACCTCCCGGCGTTGTCGTCTCGGGGAACGTCCTCCGGCGGATCGAGGTGGCGTTTCGCAGGTCGCGGGACGGTTGCGCGGGTAGCGCTCCGGGTGGCGACCCCTATGCGACCGACCCGGACTGTCGCAGGTCCGCGATCTCCTGGTCGCCGAAGCCGTACTCCCGGAGCACGTCGTCGCTGTGCTCTCCGAGGAGCGGTGCGGGCGAGACGTCGCCGCGCCGACCGTCCAACTCGAACGGCGCCCCGAACTGCCAGAACCGGCCCCTGGTCGGATGATCGATCGGTACGACCATGCCGGCGTCGCGGAGGCCCGCGTCCCGCAGCAGCTCTCGCGGGTCCGTGTTGACCGGGGCGATCGGGATGCCCTCACGTCGCAGCAGAGCCACGAGGTCGTCGCGATCCATGGTGCCGACCCAGTGGGCGAAGACCTCGTTCAACGCCTCCGCGTGCTCCATCCGGCCCAGGCGCGTCTCGAACTGCTCATCGAGGCCGTGCTCGAAGTCCGCGAGCTCGCAGAGTCGCCGGTAGTGCTCGTCCGTCCACGCGCAGAGGACCACGAACAGGCCGTCTGCGGTTTCGAGCACGGCGAGGCCTCCGACTCCACCGCTACCCCAGTCGCCCACTCCGGGATCCCCTTCGGCAATCATGCCGTCCGTGGCCCGCATGTGGAGGGCGGCCTGCAGCAGCGAGGTGGTGACGTGCGTCCCCTCCCCCGTCGCATCCCGGTCGCGGAGGGCCACGAGGGTGGCGAACGCCGCGATCAGGGGGGCGACCGGGTCGCCGACGAGCGAGGGGCTGAGCACCGGCGGCAGGTCCGGAGCCGGCGATTGCACCGCTCCGGTGAAGCCCTGGATCAGGATGTCGTACCCGGGAAGCAGGGCAAGCGGCCCCTCCCTTCCCCAGGCGCTGATCGAGACGTAGACGAGCCGCGGGTTCTCGGCCCGAAGCGCTTCGTAGCCGAGTCCGAGGTCATCGAGGGTCCCGACCGTCATGTTCTCGATCAGGACGTCGGCCTGGCTGGCCAGGCGCCGGATCACCTCCCGGCCGTCCGGCTGCTTGATGTCGACGACGAGCCCGCGCTTGCTGCGGTTGTGCATCGAGTGGAACACGCCCTCGCTGCCGAGGAACTCGGTAGTGGAGTTGCGGCCGTCGTCGCCGTACGGCGGCTCGACATGGACGACATCGGCCCCGAGCTCCCCGAACAGGCGCCCCACGATCGGGCCGGCGATCATGCTGCTGAGTTCAATCACGCGGATGCCACGGAGCGGCGAGTCGAGCGTCATGGGGGGTCCCTTTCTGCGTTGCCCGCGGCCCCGGCCAGGGGCCGGGGACCACTCGCGCGCGTCGTTCGAACGGCTCCGCGCCGGCCTGGTCGCTCGCTCATGAGGAGCGCAACCTCGGATCGAGCACGTCCCGTACGACGTCGCCGAGCAGGTTGAAGCAGAGCACGGTGACGCTGATCGCCGCGCCGGGGACGACGGCCAGCCACGGCGCGAACTCCATGTACTGGCGTCCGGACGTCGCGAGCATGAGGCCCCACGACGGACTCGGCGGCTGCGTCGCCAGCCCGAGGAAGCTCAGCCCCGCTTCGATCAGGATGGCCGCTCCCAGGAAGGTGGTCGCGAGGATCAGGACCGGTGCGAAGATGTTCGGAACCACGTGCCGCACCATCACGCGCAGCGGACTGGCTCCAATGGCAGCGGCCGCCTCGACGTAGACGCGCTCCTTCTCGGAGAGGGTGGAGCTGCGGATCACACGCGAGGTGGCGGGTGCGATCACGATCGCGATCGCCAGCAGGGCGTTCGTGGTGTTCGTGCCGAACACCGAGACGAGGGCCATGGCAAGCACGATGCCCGGGAAGGCGAGCAGGGCGTCGACGACCCGCTGCACCACGAGGTCGAAGACACCGCCGACGAAGCCACTGACGAGCCCCACGATGGACCCCGCCCCAACGCCGACCGCCACCGCGATGATCCCCACGTACAGCGATACCCGCGCCCCGTAGATCAGTCGCGCGAGCTGATCGCGGCCGACCTCGTCCGTCCCGGCGAGGTGGTCGAGGCTGGGCCCCTGGAACGTGTTGCGAGTCGTCTCGAACTGGTCGTAGGGAGCGAGCCACGGAGCGCCGACCGCGATCACGATCAACCCGAGAATCACGACGAGCGAGACGAAGGCTACGGGCACCTTCGCCACCCGGATCGAGGCGGCGACGGCGGGGTGCAGCGATCTCCGCGCCCCGAGCTCGAGCGCCAGCGCCTCACCGCCCGCGAAGGCTTGCTCGGCCGCCGCCGCGTCGGCCTGCCGCCGATCGTCGCCCGGGCCGGAGCTACGCATAGCGGATCCGTGGGTCCAGCAGCGAGTAGGAGAGGTCGACGGCGAGGTTCGCCAGGATGAAGACGAGCGCCATGACCATCACCGTCCCCTGGACCACCGGATAGTCGCGGCGGACGACCGCGTCGTAGGTGAGCTGTCCCATCCCGGGAAGCCCGAACACGAACTCGATGACGACGAGGCCACCGAACAGAAACCCGACCTGCGTTCCAACGATCGTGATCACCGGGATCAGGGCGTTGCGCAGCGCGTGTCGCAGGATGACTGTGCGTTCAGGCAATCCCTTGGCTCGCGCCGTCCTCACGTAGTCTTCCCGGAGCACCTCGAGCAGTGCGGACCTCGTCATCCGCGCGGTCACCGCGGAGAAGCGATAGCCAATGATCAGTGCCGGGAAGATCAGCGCCTGCACGTTCCTCCACGGGTCGTCCCACGGAGCGAACCAGCCGAACTGCGGGAGCCAGCCCACGTACTTCGAGAAGCCCAGCAGCACCATGGTCGCCAGCCAGAAGTCGGGAACGGAGAGCCCGAGGACGGAGAAGAGGCGCGCCAGGTAGTCGATCCATGAGTCCTGCTTGACTGCGGACAGGACGCCCAGAGGAATCGCGATGGCAAGCGCCACCAGCATCGACAGCAGCGTGAGCTCGATCGAGAGCAGCATGCTGTGTCGGATCATCGATGTGACTTCATTGGTGGACCACAGCGAGGTGCCCATGTCGCCCCGCAGCAAACCGCCGGCCCACGTGACGTACTGGGCGAAGAAGTTACGGTCGAGGCCGAGATCGGCCCGGATGAGATCGAGGTCTTCCTTGCTGTAGAAGCCGCCGTCGGCCACGCGAGCCATGACCACGTCGCCGGGGAGCAGGCGTACGAGCGAGAAGATGATGATCGAGACGATGACGACCGACGGGAGGGCAGAGAGCAGGCGCCTCGCGATGTACGCCGTGGTCATCGTGCACCGACAGTTCGCGGCGTCATGCTACGCGATGGCGCGCACCACAGTGACGGTTCGTGTTGCAGCGGGCCGCGCTTCCCTCGGGGCATGTCGGGGAAGCGCGGCCCGCTTAGTCGTGGCTGCGCTCAGGCTATTTGTCGAGCCACACAGGAGCGATGTGCGTGCCCTCGTTCCCGCTGACCGTGATCGAGACGAGCGGCGCACCAACCCGGTAGTTCCGGACGTGCGGCGCGTAGGTGCTGATCGTCCCCTCCGACGTGAGCGGGATCCTGTACGCCTGGTCCAGGTAGCGGTCCCAGATCTTGCGCAGAATCTCCCTTCTCGCGTCCGGGTCGAGCTCGTGCGACTGCTGCTGAGCCCACTCGTCGAGCTGCGGATCCGACACCCGGCCGAGGTTCCCCGACGACCCGGTGGCGAGGTGGACCTTGAAGAAGTTGTCGGCGTCGTAACCGCCGACCCAGTAGCCGGCTGCGGACTCCTGGAACTCCCGCCCGATGTAGACCGCCTGGAAGGCCGCGTAGTCGTGCTTCTCGATGTTCACGGTGATCCCGACGTCACGGAAGCCGTCGTACACGATCGCCAGCGTCGGGTCGATGAAGTCGTACGCGTGACTCAAGGCGAACTCGAACCCGTCCGCGAACCCGGCCGCGCTGAGCAGCTGGCTGGCCTGCTCGGGGTCGTACTTGAACCAGGGACCCAGCTCGGCCTCGCCCGGCGGATCGTCGAAGACGTGAATCCACGGCATGACGGGCAGAACCGACGAGAGGCCGTGGTGCACGGTGTCGACGATCTTCTGGTGATCGATCGCGAGCATCATCGCCTGGCGGAGCCGCGCGTCGTCCCACTTCGGGTTCGAGATGTTCGGCGCCATCGCCCAGAGGCTGTTCGCCGGGGGCGTGTAGTGGAGCTGCGTGTCCGGGTTGGACGCGAGCAGGGCCTGCGCCTGGGGCAGGATGGTGGCGAACCCGCCGGCGTCGTACTGCCCCGCCCGGTAGCCGGCGAGGCGCGCGGCCCCGTCCCGGACGACGTGGAGCTCCATGCCGTCGAGCAGGACGTCCTGCTTCCAGTAGTCGGCGTTCTTCACGTACGTGAAGAGCGTGAGGTCCTCCGTGAAGGATTCCGAGATCATCGGGCCCGTCCCGATCAGGACGTTGTTCCTCGAGCAGGTTCTGCGCGCCATCCACGAGCTCCCGGGGATAGATCGGCATCTCGCGCGCACCCATGTTGACCGAGAGGTCGGGCTGCGGGGCGTTCAGCTGCATCCGGAACGTGTGGGTGTCGGGCGTGTCCATCGATGCCGTGTTGTCGAACTTCGACCTGTGGAGGCCTTCGGTCGCGTAGCGGTTGTAGGCCCAGCGGACGTCCTCGGCCGTGAAGTCCCGCCCGTTCACCGGCGGCACGTTGTGGAACTTCGCGTTCTCGGCCACGTTGAAGGTCAGCGTCAGACCGTCGGGCGAGATCTCCCAGGTCTGGGCCAGACCGGGAAGGCGGTCCGGGACCTTGAACGGGTGCAGTTGGGCGTTGCCCTCGAACTCGAGCAGCCGGTCCATGACGGCACCGAGCACGCCGATGGTCCCGCCGTTGCTCGCCTTCGTCGGGTCGTTGGCGCCGATCGGGTTCGGGAAGGTGATGCGAATGACGCCGCCCGCCTTGGGCGTCAGGTTCGGCTCGGGAGCCACGTAGGGAAGCGGCGCGTTCGGGTCGTTGAGCTTCAGGAGCTCCGCGTTGAGGAACTCCTCCCTGGGCGCCTCGGTGGCCGTCGCGGCCGGGGTCGCCGTCGCGGCCGGGGTTGCGGTCGCGGGCGGGGGGGTTTTCACAAATATCACAAACCCGCTAGCGTGAGTCAGATGCTGATGTAGCGGTTAAGGTAGTATAATAATAGGAGTGG
>VXPO01000001.1 GCA_009839505.1 Gammaproteobacteria bacterium | reverse complement strand
TTTTGTTGTTTTCGCATGATCGCCGTTCTCGTGTCGCTCTTTCTCGCTTCTCCTGTTGTCCTGGTTTTGTAACCCTGGCCCGGGCCGTGGGCCCCACCCCCCCCCCCCCCCCCCCCCCCCACGCCGAGGGGATACATGAAGGCCGTTAGTCCCGCATCGCCCAGGTCAGTTCCAGATACAGTACCCGGCTGCGGGCGTCCCAGCGCGTCGGGTCGTAGCCGAGGATTCCGCTGAACGACCACGGACTTGGCGATTCCCGCTTGAACAGGTTGCGCCCGCCAGCGCGCACCCGAAGTCCGTTGTCGAACCAGTAGCTAGCCGAACCATCCACCGTCGTCAGCGAAGTGGCGTCGAACGCGGGAAGCTGCTGGAACGAAGTCAGGCAGCGCCCCACTACGTTGTTGCAGCTTCCCGGTCTATCGTTCGTGTAGCCGGGCGTGTAGTGGATAAAGAGGTCGGCGGCGAGACGCTGCCACTGCCAGGTCAACTGGCCTGTCAGCCGATACCGGTCACTGCCGTGCTGCGTGCCCAACCGGTCCGTCGCCTCAGCACCTTCGGCCACCCTAAAGTACTCTCGGAGAAATTCCGAATACGTTAGCCGAGGCGTGAACCTGCCGACGCTCGTGTCGAAGGAGTACTGAATGGACGTCTCGACGTACTCGCTGACCTTCGACGCCAGGTTGACCAGCCCGCGGGTAGCACTGATGGGATACCCGTTCTCGTCACGCTGGATGACTTTCTCATTCCCCGCAATCAATTCCGGGTGGGTACCCGTGAAGCCGGAAGCGTCGGCGATCTTGTCCGTGAAATCGGTCTGCGACCAATCCACCGTCCAGCGCAGACCGGGTATCGACTCAGGCCGCCAGTCGATGCCCAGGGAGAACTTGTCCGCATATTCAGACCTGATTTCCGGATCGTATGGAGCGTCAATGAGTGGCAGCGAGACGAGTACGAATTCGTCTGCTCCTCTGTCCGGATGGAGATAGTCCTGGAACAAGAGGTTAAAGTCGCGCATCCTGATGTCCTCGACACTGAATTGCTGCGAAAACAGCGGCGGATGAAACGACTCCGTCCACGCCGCCCGGATCGACAGCGAATCCATCGGCTTGTATAGAAGGCCAATCCGCGGCGTAGTGTCCTTCTTTTCGATGTCGAGAATGCTGGCCGTGCCTTCCAAGGTGTCGTACTCGGGTCCCCACGCGTCCACCCAGCCCACGCCCGGCTGCCATGCTCGATATGCGTTCGGTTCGAATCCGCCTCGTATGCGTTCTATCCCGCCCTGCGGCCCATTGAAGGTATGCGTGTCGCGACGGGCCTGCAGGCTCACGTACAGCTCCCGAATACCCGGGCGGGAGTTCTTCTCTCCGAAAAGCGGAAAGCCCAGTTCCATGAACTCCGCCCGTAGCCCGGATTTGGGTTCCGACACGGCATAGGCATCCGCCCAGTAATCCAATACATCCCTGCCTCGGTCGGCAAACCAACTCCAGCTGCGCCCAATCTTCCTTGTGCGATCCTCGAAGCCCACGACATAGTTGATGGGCCCGCCCCAGATCTCCAGCAAACCGCCGCGCAGCACCAACTCCACAGTGGTGCTTACGGTGCGGCCGCCGAAGTCGAAGGTCGGTACAAGGAACGACGAAAAATCAGCATTTTGGGCCGAGCCGTTACCAAACGGATTGAATGCGGCGTTGGGATCGGGACTCGACAGGATCCGATAGAACTCGACCGCGGTGGGTTCATCCTCGGTTCGGTGGTACCGGGCGCGCCACGCTACCGATTCGTGCTCGGATTCGGAGCGCGTCACGCTCACATCCAACTCGTGGCTGCCGCCGAACTGCCAGACGGCACCGAGGTTGACCGTCTGCATGGTGTGAACCGATTCGTCGTTGGCGGTCGGAAACTGGCCCGACTCCACTTCGCGAAACGGGGCATAGGTCACCGCCAGGTCGTATCCGAACGGGTTGTAGGCATTGTCGGCCCCAATGATGTAGTCGTCCGCAAAGGTTCTTTCCTCGACGTAGGCGTCGTGTTCGGAAAAGAGCACCTCCGCATGGATAATCAGGTTCTCGCCGAGATATTGCTCGGCGCGCACGTTCACGCCCAGGCTCTGTGAAACCCACCCGTTTTGGGGTGGCACGTAGTCGAACGGCGCAAGTTCCTCCGTGAAGTCGTCCACTGTCGCCCCGGCGCCGCTGTGGCCGGGCGGCAGCTGCAGGCTTGGGGCGCCAGATGCGCATCTCGGAAGGACCAGCCAGTACGATGCAAAGAACCCCCCACGCTGTTGGCAAACGATACCGGGCTGCGCGGTCGCAACGCGCCTGTCGTACTCCGGTCCCAATAGATCGCGATAGTCCATGCTTGTCCAGATCTTGCGGTTATTGACCGGCTCCGACTCGTCGCGCGAAAGATCCGCCGTCACGCTGCCGCTGTCCCACGCGTAGCCGCCGCGCACGCTCATCACCCTTCGATCCGCGTCGGTCGCGCTAAATTCCTCGCGAAGTGTCACCTCCAGGCCGGCAAAGCGCTTCTTGGTGATGAAATTGATGACTCCGCCGATGGCGTCGGAACCGTAGATCGCGGACGCGGAACCCAAGTCGATGTCGACACGCTCGATCGCTGCGAGCGGAATGTTCACCAGGTTTACGGCGTTGTACTCCGAGCCGCCCCGACCGGAGACGCGCCGCCCGTTGACGAGGACCAGCGAGTTCTCCGAACCGAGGGCGCGCAGGTTCGCGAACGACACCCCAATCCCCATTCCATCCCCGGTGCTAATTTCTCGATCCACGTCGACGGGTTGCGCAGAAAAGTAGCGGCTGCTCTGAGACGTGTTCGAGGCATAGGTCCATGGCATCTGACGAAACAGTTCCTCCATGGTGGAAATACCGCGCCGCGCCATGTCCTCGGCGGATATGCTGATGACATTGGCCGTGGGATCGCCGCCTTTCAATCGTGAACCGGTGACCCGCTGCGCCTCCAATTCAACCGGCTCTTCTTCCTCTTCTTCCTCGCTTTCTTCGACTTCGGCTTCAGCGTCGCCGCCGCCAGGCCCGTCGGGGGACTCCTGTGCTTGGCGCACGACGACCGTGTTCTCCGAGGCGAACTCGTACGCAAGGCCGGTACCCTTCAATAGGCTCGCCAATGCCTCCTCGAACCGGTACTGGCCCTGCAGCCCTTCGACGCGGATTTCCGTGCCGTTCCCTTGCGCCAGCATGATTTGCACACCGGAGGCCCGCCCCAGTTCCATCAATGCCGAACCCGCCTCCTGCGGCTCGATATCCAGGCTGAGCACTTCGTCGGACTCGGCAAAGACACCGGTCGCCGCAAGTGCCAAGACGACCGACAATAGGGCCGGCAGTTGCACTCTCGATCGCCCAATCCCAAACCTATTGTCCATAGTCCTCCCTCCAGAGTTGTGCTTCTTCTCTAATCTCCGGTCGAACCGGTAATCACGATCCGGTCGTAGTGCCGAGTGATTTCAATCGGCAGCATCCCTTCCAAGCCGTCTAGCGCGGCATCGATCTCATGTATGTTCACGATGATGTAGACGCTCAAGTCCATGACCGCCGCGTCTTCAATCAGGATTTTTTTGCGGGTATAGCGATTCAGCTCCTGGATGACCTGGTACAGGGGCTCGCGGGAAAAGCTGACCATCCCATTGCGCCAGCCCGTGTAGCGATCCATCGAATCCGGCCGAAACGCCTTCAGTTCGTTGCGTTGGACATCCACCTCGGCAACCCAACCGGCCTCTAGGCGGTGCTGTGCAGCCGCATCCGCGAACTCGCCGATGGAAACCGCACCCTCGACTACCGCCACTTCGTAGTGCTGCGGATCCTTGCGGACATTGAATTCGGTTCCGATGGCGGTGACGGACCGCAAGCCCAGATCGACTGCGAACGGACGATCCGGAGCTTCCGCCACCATGAAATAGGCCTCGCCGCGCTCGAGAAGAATCCGACGCATCGGCCCGCTGTAGTCAACGACCAACTGACCGCCGGTATTGAGCGTGACCACGCTGCCGTCGTCGAGCTCGATGGTCCGCAGCTCACCGATGCGGGTGAAGTACTTCTGCAGATGGCCGTCGTCCGGTCCGCGCGAAATCGAGAAAAAGGTCAGGGTCGCGCTGACGGCAAACAGCAACCCGGCGGCCATGCCCAGCGTGACGCGCACTCTCGAACGGCGTTTGTGGAGCAGGCGCTGGTGATCCCGGATGATCTCTTCGACCCCTGCATCCCCCTCGAGACCCTTGATCGAATCGAACACGGCGAGCAGCCCGTCCAGATCGTCCCGGTACTTCGGATCGCCCGCCGCCCGGGCTTGGATCGCCGCCGCCTCCGGTTCGGTCAGCTGATCGGACCAAAGGCGATGCAAGGCATGCTCGGCACCGCCGCCCATGATCTCCCGCAGGTTCTTCAGCACGACTGTTCTCCCGCCGCCTCGATCCTGCGTCGCGCCTTGCGCAGCCGCCGAAGCGCCCGCACCAAGTAGTTGTCGACCTGCTTGACCTGGACACCCATGTGTAGGGCGATGTCCTCGTAGCTCATGTTGCGCATGCGCTGCAGGAGCAGCGCCACCCGCCAGTTCAGAGGCATGTCCAGGATGACGGCCTTGATGGCTTCCAGCTCCATCTGCGCGGCGACGATCCGCTCCGGCGAGAGCTCGTCCGTGTGGCCTTGCTCGACGTTCCGAACTGCATCTGCATGGGCGTTGCGCACCTGCTCCTTGCGCCACCGGTCAACCATCAGTCCGTTGGCCATCGTCAGGAGATAGGAACGACTGCTGCCGGTCGAATCGGCCATCTTCTCTTCCAGCCGGTGAGCGTCCATGAGCCGGGTGAAGAGTTCCTGCAGCAGGTCGTCGATCTCTTCCGGAGCAACCGACCGCCCCCGCAGGAACAGGCGCAGAGCCTCGGCATGCCGCTCGAACAATGTCTGGACAACGCGCTTTCGACTCGACCGCTGGGCCGAGGCGAGGTCGATGATGTTGTCGTTGCGCGGGTTCACCGGACTTGCAGTACCCGTCCCCTGTCAAGGAATTATCGTTCGGAGCGCTCGTTTTCCTTCCCTAGCATGGCCAGATTGTGCGGTGCTATCGTTTTCCGGGTCGAGGCAACTTATGTGTGGCGCTCGTGGATCGATCCACCTCCCTACGGAGGCTCATCGCGGTCATCTTCAGCCTGCTGGCATGCGTCGGCGCCACGGCGCCGGACGAGCGCGTCGACGAGATCCTCGATGTGCAGAAGGACGCCACGGCGGCGGAGCGGAAAACCCAAGTCGAGATAGACGAACTGGCGGACCAGACCCAGGAAGCCGTAGGCGAATACCGACTGCGGTTGCACGAACTCGACGGAACTCGTCGCTACAACGACAATCTGGAAAGCACGATCGCCGATCAGGATCGCGAGAAGGCGTCCCTCACGCGGCAGATCGATGACTTCGGCGATCTTGAACGGGGAATCGTCCCCCTGCTGATGGATATGGTGGACGACCTAGAGCGGTTCGTCGCACTTGACATGCCTTTCCGCCTGGATCAGCGGCGTGCCAATACGAAGCGGTTGCGCGAGCTTATGGACCGCGCCGACGTCACCATTGCGGAGAAGTACCGACAGGTCATGTCCTCCTATCAGGACGAAGTCGCGGTCGGCCGCAACATCGAGTCGTACATCGGGGAGCTTGAGATCGCGGGTGCGACCCGCACGGTGGACTTCCTCCGCGTCGGTCGGGTGCTGCTTGCCTATCAGACGCTCGACCGCGAAGAGACGGGTTACTGGGATACCACGACGCGGCAATGGCGCAGTCTCGACAGTGGCTACCGGCGTCCGGTCACCCTTGGAATACGCATCGCCCGGGGCCACGCGCCGCCGGACATTCTCGCGCTGCCCATCGCCGCACCGCAGGAACCCGAATGACGGCCAGCAAGGCGCTTGGAACAGCAGTGCTCCTGCTGCTGGCCGCCGTGTCTACGGCCCAGGAGGACTTCGAGCCGGCAGCCGCCGAACAGCCCGACACGGTGCTGCAACTGTTGGAGTTCATCCGAGTCGAGGCCGAGGAGGGATCGCGTCTGAATCGAGCCCGTGTGGAACGTTTCCGCGAGGCCAGGAACGAACGGCAACGCATGCTCGAAGCAGTGACCCGCGAGTTGGAGGCGGAACACCGTCGCAGCGCGGACTTCAACCGGCGCTACGAGCAGAACGAAACGGATCTGGCCCAACTGGCGGAGCGACTTCGAGTCCGAATCGGCAACTTCGGCGAACTGTTCGGCGTAGTTCGGGACGTGGCGGGCGACACCGTTGGCGAAGTGCTCAATTCCCTAGTGACCGCACAGTACCCGGACCGTGTCGACGTGGTCCGGGGAATGGCGCAGTCGGAAGAGCTGCCGAGCCTGGCGGATCTGCGTGATCTGCAGTTGATGCTGCTCGAGGAGATGGCTCAGTCCGGACAGGTCGTTCGGTTCACCGCGGAAGTCACGGACCCGTCCGGCCGGAAAACGCTTGGCGAGGTCATCAGAATAGGTGCCTTCAATCTAATTCACGCCGGAAGGTTCCTGACCCGGGATCCTGATTCCGGTGCAATCCAGACACTACCGAGCCAGCCGGCCGGACGCTTTCTCGCGATGGCCGAGGACTTGGAAGATGCTGCTGCGGATACCGTGCGCATGGCGATCGACCCCACCCGGGGACGGCTTCTGGAGATGCTGACCCATGCGCCCGATCTTCCCGAGCGCATACGGCAGGGCGGTTATGTGGGGTACACGATCATCGGCATGGGCATCGTCGGGCTGTTCCTTGCCCTGTGGCGTCTCGTCGTGCTGCAGAGAGCAGACCACCGCATCCGCGCCCAACTAAGAAGACCGACTCCGAGCGCGGACAACCCCTTGGGCCGTATCCTCGGCCTGTACGAGGAACACGGTGTCGGCAACCTCGAGGCGCTGGCGCTCAAGCTCGACGAAGCAATAATGCGGGAAGCGCCGATTCTCGAGCGCTATCAGGGGATTCTCAAGGTCTTCGCGGCCGTCGCGCCGCTCTTGGGTTTGCTCGGAACGGTGGTCGGCATGATCATCACCTTCCAGCAACTGACGCTGTTCGGCACCGGCGATCCCAAGCTGATGGCGGGCGGTATTTCCCAAGCCCTGGTGACCACGGTGCTCGGTTTGGTCGTCGCCATCCCGTTGGTGCTCCTGCACAGCGTCGTTTCCAGTGCGAGCCACCGCCTCGTGGAGGTTCTCGAGGAGCAGAGCGCAGGTCTGATCGCGCGCCGGGCGGAGGATGCGCCGGGTGATGGACAACTCGGCTAGCGGCGGCGCGTCGATGACCCTCTTTCACGACGCTTGGATCACGCTGCGCGGTTTTTTCGAATGGGGCGGTCCCGTTCTGTACGCGATATTCGCCGTAACCGTGGTCATGTGGTCGCTGATCGTAGAGCGACTGTGGTATTTCTTTCGCGTTCTCCCGCAGGAAGTGCACACCGCCCGGTTCGTTTGGTCGACTGGCCCCTGCGACGGATCCTGGTCTTCAAGCAGCGTTCGGCGCCTCATTCTTTCCGAAGTGGGTCTGAATGCGGAGCGCAATCTAAGGCTGATTCAGACGCTCATGCAGATTCTTCCGCTGCTAGGACTGCTGGGAACCGTTTGGGGAATGGTGCAGGTCTTCGAGACACTGACCGTGTTCGGCACCGGCAATGCCCGTCTAATGGCCAGTGGCGTCTCGCAGGCGACGATCCCCACTATGGCCGGCCTCGTGGCCGCGCTTTCGGGCTTGTATTTCTCGGTCTGGCTGAAGCAGCGCGCACAACGCGAAATGGAGAAGCTTGAAGACGGACTCCGAATGCATTTCGAGTCAAGTACGGGATGAACGATGATTGAGCGCAAGCGCCGCAAGCGGTCGGCTCAAACAGCCGAGATCAACGTGACGCCGCTGCTCGACATCGTGTTCATCATGCTGATCTTCTTCATCGTCACTACGTCATTCCGCAAGGAACTGGGTGTGGACCTCGACCGGCCCTCCAACGCGCCGGTCAAGGAGCAGAAGCGTTCCGAGGTGATCGCCGTTCGCATCGACGCTGCCGGTCAGATCTTCGTCGACGAGCGCCTCGTCCATGTGGGGGCGATCAGGGCGAATATCGTTTCCGGTTTGGCCAGCAAGCCCGATGCGACCGTGGTGGTCATCGCGGACCGTGCGACGGATTCCGGTCTCATGGTGAGAGTCATCGACCAGGCCCGCGTCGCGGGTGCCGGGAAAGTCTCGGTAGCGGCATCCGCCCCGCAGGGGCGCTAGTGTGCCGCGTCAGAATAGGTTGAATTTTCGATGCGGCCAGACACAGGACGCTAGCGAGCCCAAGGCAATGCGGCAGATCAGCAGACGAAAAACCGACGAGGACTGGGAGATAAACATCACGCCCATGCTGGACATCGTGTTCATCATGCTCATCTTCTTCATCGTCACGACTTCCTTCGTCCGTGAACCCGGGATCGACCCCATCCGTCCCGTGGCTCAGACCGCGGCTACCAAGGAGCGGGCCAACATCCTGATCGCCGTGTCGAGTGCCGATCAGGTTTGGATGAACAACCGGTCCGTCCCGCTTCAAGGTATACGGCAGCTGGTCGAGGCGGCGAGGGCGGAGAACCCCTTGGGCAGCGTCGTGATCGTGGCCGATCAGACGGCCTCCACGGGATTGGTCCTGGATTTGATGGATAACGTGCGCGCCGCCGGTGTGACGTCGATCGCGCTGGCTGCCGAAGGCGTCGACTCGCTGTGAGCCCGACGAGCCGGCGTACGCTGGCATCGGTTGCCGGCGGGGTGTTCGTGGCACTCGTGCTGTTCATGATCATGAACGCCTTGATAGCCGGGCAGCGGGGCCATCACGGTGTTCCACACGCAGGCCAGATCGTCGACATGATTCGCGTGGAGGAAGAGCAAGTCGTACAGACCAAGCGGCGCGTCAAGCCCGAGAAGCCACCCCCACCGAAGGCGCCGCCGCCACCGCCCAAACTGGAAGTGACCAACGAGCCAAGACCGCAAAGACATGCGATGCGCATTGATCTTCCCTCGATCGACATATCGAGGGCTCCCGGTGCCGGACCCTACCTGGGTACCTGGGAACCGGGGCAGGCCGCACCGGAGGGGGAACTCCAGCCCATTGTTCGCATCAATCCCCGGTACCCGCGGCAAGCCTTGCTGGATGGCACGGAAGGGTACGTCAAGTTCGAAGTGCTGATCGGTACGGATGGCAGCGTGCTGGATGTCAAAGTAACGGAAGCCGAACCCGGGCGTGTGTTCGTCCGTGCCGCATTGCGGGCCGTGCAGCGGTGGATATTCAAGCCCCGCGTAGTCGACGGGGTTCCCGTCGAGCGGTGGGCCAGGACCAGCATCGTGTTCGAGTTGGAAGACTGATGGGCCCACGCCTCGTGGCATGCAGGAAACGCCGTAAGGCCGGCACTGGGGCGCTACGGTTCATTGCGCTGGCATCGGCAATGCTGGCGCCAGCTGCGGCAGCACAGAGCAACGCCGACGATTTGCCGCCATGGCATCCCCTCCGGGCAGACCGGGTTGCCGACGTGCGCGAGGCACCGTCCACTACGATGAGCGAGGGCATCTACAACCGGCTCTTCCGCGTGCACGAACTGCTCGACGCTGACCGTCCCGAGGAAGCGTTGGAACTGATGGACCGGATTCGGCCGGACCGCATTGGCAAGTACGAGGCCGCGCAACTGTTCCAGACCTACGGATCCGTCTACTCGCAGCTTGGGCGTGACGACGAGGCGTTGGACGCATTCCAAAAATGTCTGAAACTTGATGCGTTGCCCACTCATCAACAGCAGAGCATCGTCTATTCGGTGGCCGGCTTTCACGCGGGCGGCGAACGCTACGACGAATCCAATGCTGCCCTATTGCGCTGGTTTCGCTACGAGTCGAATCCCCTTGCCGAGGCGTACATTTTCATGGGCGCCAACTTCGCGCAACGGGAGATGATGCGGGAAGCCCTACCCTATGTGGTACGGGCCAACCGACTTGCCGAGCAACCGAGCGAGAACTGGCGTGAACTGCAGTTGGCAATACACGTTAGATTGGGCCAGCATGCCGATGCGATCACCCTGCTGAAGGACAACATCGGCATCTGGCCGGGCAAGGTGCGCAACTACGTCGTGCTCTCCGGCCTCTACTCCGAAACCGGGCAAGAGGATGGCGCACTTGCTGCGCTCTCGGTTCCATGGCGGCGAGGCATGTTGGTCGCGCAGACCGACATCCTCAACCTAGCCCGGCTCAACCTGTTCCTCGAAAACCCGGCCCGCGCCGGCATAATCCTGCAGGAGGCGATGGATCGGGGCCATGTCGAGGAAAACTCCGAGAACCTTCGGCTTCTAGTCAACTCGTGGACCATGGCGAGGGAAATAGACCGGGCCGTCGACGCGATGGACAAGCTTGCCCAGCTCGCGGACGACGGGGGCGCATACCATCGAATGGCCCTGTTGCTGAGCGAGACCGGCGAGTGGGAGGGAGTTGTGGAGTCCTGCCGGATGGCCCTAGAAAAAGGTGGTTTGGAGGAACCGGGGAAAGTGTGGCTGCTGCAAGGTGTCGCGCTTGCCGAACTCGGACGGTTCGACAGAGCCATCGGCGCCTTCGAGAACGCCAAGCGTAGCGGAAGCGACAAGGTTCGCCGCGACGCCAGTACGTGGATCGGTTACTTCCAGGAACGTAGCCGTGAGTCCTCCTGAAACAAGGCTGCCCGAGCGACCTCGACGGGCTGTCGCCAGGCGACGTTCGAGCTTGGTTCGTTTGCCCCCACGTCGAAAGATCGTGCGAATCGTCTGCCTGCTAGCGGCAGCGCTGACGCCCGCATCGCCGCCGCGGGTGTTTGGCCGGTCGTGCGAGTCGACGGCCGGCAGGTCGCCGACGGACACATCGGACCGGCGACATCCCTTTGCGGCAAAAATATCAGGCAGTTGTTGCCGGCGGCAAACCGGACTTCGAGCATTGGCTGCACTACGTGTAGCTACCGTGGCGTTCAGGTTGCCGTAAGGTTCGCCCCCTAGGTTGGCGCGTTGCACTAGGGGTACCCACGAGTCCGCATGGTCCGCTTTTCATCCAGCATCCGTCGCGCAACGGCATGTCTGCTCGTGGTCGCGCTCGGCGCCACCTCCGGCATCGCCGCTGCCCAGAACCTGGGCGGCCGGATCGAAGCCAAGTCGCTGGGTGATCGAGTGGTCATCCGGGTGCTGCTGCAAACCGAAGCGTTCGAAAAGGAAACCCACATAGTCGTCGACTACGCTGCGCCGGAGGCGTTCGCGATGCCGCGTGCCGTCTTGGGGTCGCTCACCTTCGGCGACGGCGAAAAGACCCTGAAGGTCATCGCCGACGGCTTCCGGCTGGAAGTGCCGCAGGAGTCCATCACATTGGAGTCGGGCGGCTTTATTGCCGAGTTCACAGCCAGGCACGCCAACGCGCTGGGGAACATCGACGTGTCCGCCGTACTGGGTTGGCCGGTATTGCGAGCCTTTGCGTTAACGCTCGATCTCGGCGAGGACGAACTCCAGCTTGAACCTGCGGGTGAAATCGATGCTCAGCAAGCGGAGGGAACCGCCACCGTCGTCGTGCGGGGGGTCCGCACGGTCGACAACCACGTTCACGTACCGGTGTCGTACGGCGACGGGGGCACCGCGACCATGACGTTCAGCACTGCCGGCTACCACACCTACCTCAACCAGGATAGCGCCAGTCGGCTTGACAGACCCGCCGGCGATATCGACGGCATATCCTTCGGCGTTCCCCCCGTCCTCGGATTGTCCGGCATGGTGGCGCTGTTCCCCCAGCCCTTCGATGAACGCCCCCCGGGTCTCGACGGCGAGTGGCTGCTGCGTTCCGGACTTGGACTGTGGTCGGCGTACCGCGTCCAGATCAATCCCTCTGCGGGTTATCTCGCCTTGACGCCACAGGTGGACAGCAACTATTCGCAGGCCGACGCGGCCTTCTACGCCGCCGCGGCGGCCGACGACGTGGACGCACTTGTGGCCTACACCGAACGCTGGCCCGAGGACCGCAATGTCGAGGAGGCGGCCGGGCGCATGTTCTCGATCGGCGTCGAGACTGATCTCCCCGACAAAGCGCAGATGAAGGCGGTCGATATCGGTCTGTCGGTGACCCCCGAGTCCCGCAAGACGCATTACGTCTCGAACTTCGCGTTCCCGTTGTTCAACTCGGAACGCAAGGACGAGCGGTCCGATCTCATCATTGCGCTGTGCGAGGAAGCCCTCGCCTACGTCGGCCGTTCCGACCGGCCATCGCTGCGCCAGAACATCCAGCTGATGCTCGGTGACCGCTACCTCCACGTCGGCGAAGCGCACCAAGCCTGGAAGACGTTCCTCTCAGCCGCGTTCTACGGCGACCCGCGCCTGGACGGGGTCGTCCGCCACGAACTCGGCCGCGCCTACGAAGCTCTGGGTCGCCACCGTCGTGCCTACTCCAGCTACCAGCGTGCAGCCGCTGAGCTCACCCCGGCCCCTCCCACAATGAAGGAGAGCGCGCGCGAGGGTCTCAAGCGGCTGCGTCCGCTGCTCGATCCCGACGATCCGCTGCTCAAGGAGGAGTCTCCGGGTGACTGAAGGACGCGCCAGCGGCACTCCCAATGAGAATGTGTCCATGCGCCACCACCTCGAAGAGATCGTGTCAAGGGGTCGGCAGAAGCTGCGTGCATGGGCAGCGAAGGAGGCCCTGCGGGCCGCGTTCTCGCGCCTGTTCCTTGTCTCCCTTGGCGTTCCGTGCCTAGCGCTTGCGGGCAACCTCGTCGGCTTCGTTGCGCCGCCGCTCTGGCCATTCGGAGACGTGGCTACGGTGGTGATCGCCCTAGCGGCGCCATTCTTGGTGGTGGCCGCGATTGCGTTGGCGCTGTTCCTGCGCGAGAAAGTTGACCGTCGAGTCTGCCTGGCCCTCTACGATCAGGTGCTCGGATTCAAGGGCCGCTTGCAGGCTGCCGACGAGTTCATGGCCAGGGAATCCCAAAGCGCTTTCCAACAGGCCGCGATTGAAGACGCGGTGCCCTATGCCCGACAAGCGCTCGCAGCCCAACTACCCGCGCTGCGAACGTCACCCCTACCCCTTCACGGCGGACGCTGGCCGCTGGCGTTGTTGAGCGTCGCCATCCTCGCGCTTGCCGTCCTAATAGGCGGTGTCGCACCCGAGGTCGGGGCAAGCCCGTTGGTCGTCCCCGGCGAACCGTTGGCACGACTGTCGGCCGCGGACGAGGATTCGGTCGAAGAAGAAGCCGAACCGCCTCGACCGAAGTCAGCATCCCGGCGGACGCTCCGTGACAGACGCCCGGCCTCGCTAGGCGAATCGGGCCCGAAGGATGACACGCGCGAACGGGGCAGCCGTTCCGACACCGGCACGGGGGACTCGAGGTCTTCGTCTGCCAGCGAGAACGCCGCCGCGTCCCTCGCCCGGCAGGCTGGACGTGCCGCGGCGGGTGCGTCCGGAGAAGGCACGGCCCAAATGAGCGAACCGCGCGAGCGGTCCGATAAGCCGAATCGCGAAAACGAGAGCAATCCGCAGGAAACCAAGGAACAACGGCCGGAGACTTCGAAGGGCGTCGCCGGCGGCAGCGGCAGAAGTACCGGCAGCCGTACGTCGACATCGGATCAACCCGCAGCCGACGACAAGGCGCGCAACGACGAGGCCGAAGGCGATTCCACCGACGACGCGGAAGACGAGGAAGACGAAGAGCAGAAGGGCGCGTCGACCCAGCGGCCGGTGCTCAACCAACGCAAGGCGGCGGTGGACCGCTCCCTGTCGCCGTCGGGCATCAGCGACCAGGAGAATCCGGATGCCAACGGCCGTGGCGGCCGCGGCGGGTTGAAGAAGACCCGTGGCGTGGCCGCCATGCTTTTGGGCGTTCCCATGCCCGACCACCTACGCGGCAAGTCGAACCCGGGGCGCGTCAAGGTGCAGCGCGAGCGCGCCGATCCCGATCCCAAGACGGCCGTCCCCGACGACGCCACGGGTCGCGGCAGCCGGAGCAAGCCGATCGGTTATCTGCCACATCCCACGCTCGAGCCGTGGATGCGGGAGACCATTCGGAGCTACTTCCTAGCGGAACGTCGTGCCGACGACGCCAGCCAATCCCAAAGTACACCGAGCACAACGAACTGACGAGGAAACCCATGTCATCAGCAGACGAAGCCCGCGCGCGCGCCGACGAGTTCAAGACGGTATTCGCCAAGGTCAAGACAGAGGTCGCCAAGATGGTCGTCGGCCAAGAGCAAGTCGTCGACGGCGTCCTGACAGCCATGATGGCCGGCGGGCACGTGCTCCTCGAAGGCGTGCCCGGACTCGGCAAGACCTTGCTGGTCCGGTCGTTGAGCCAGGCGGTAAGCCTTCAGTTCTCGCGCATCCAGTTCACGCCCGACATGATGCCGGCGGACATACAGGGCACCATGGTGCTGACTGAAGCCGAGGGCGGCGGCCACCAACTGACCTTTCAGCAAGGCCCTCTCATCGCCAACCTCATTCTGGCGGACGAGATCAACCGCGCGACGCCGAAGACGCAATCGGCGCTGCTCGAAGCCATGCAGGAGAAGCAGGTGACCGTGGGCCGCAGAACCATCCACCTGGAGGAGCCCTACTGCGTCATGGCAACCCAGAACCCGGTGGAGCAGGAAGGCACCTATCCGCTGCCCGAAGCGCAGCTCGACCGTTTTTTGTTCAAGCTGATCGTCGGCTATCCGGCTGAGAGCGAGTATCACGCCATTCTCGATCGAACAACGGGCGTAGGTGACGTTGATATACAGCCTGTCACCGACGGCGAGGAGATCAACAACCTCCGGACAACGGTTCGCTCGGTGGCCGAGCCCGAGGCCGCCCGGGCATTCGCCATTCGCCTGGTCATGGCGACCCAGCCGGGGGGCGACTCGGCGCCCGCAAGCGTCAGCGAATGCGCTTCCCTGGGATCGAGTCCTCGCGGCGTTCAGGGGTTGATCCTGGCCGGCAAGGTCCAGGCATTGCTCGACGACCGTTTCGCGGTGAGCGCCGACGACATCCGCGCGGTGGCGTTGCCGGTCTTGCGGCACCGGATTCTGCTGAATTTCCGCGCCCAAGCGAACAACGTCTCCTCCGACGAGCTGGTCGAGGACGTCCTCAAGACGGTCACTCCGCCGCACGCCGTGGCCGCCTGACGAACGAGCACGCGTCGGATCGACAAACCGCAGAGCTTGCAGATCATTCTCGAATCCGCCGGTTAGGACGCACCCATTAGGACTTGCCGTGGCCCAAGCCCCGACATTCGCAGAACTCTTCGACCCGGATTTCCTGGCCGCGTTGGCACCGTTCGAGCTACACGCGCGCCGGGTGGCCCGGGACGGTCGCCCGGCCGACCAGACGTCTCGGGATCGCGGCTTCGGGTTGGAGTTCGCCGATTTCAAGTCGTATGTACCGGGTGACGACCTACGCGCGATCGATTGGAACATCTACCGACGCTTGGGCCGTCTGTTCGTGCGTGTCTTCGAGGAACACCGCGACCTGCCCGTCTATCTCCTGGTCGACCGTTCGAGCAGCATGTACCTCGAAACGCCGCCTCGAATCGGCGCGGGGCTTCGGGTCGCTCTGGCGCTGGCAGCCATCGCCCTCCGCCAGCACGACAGTGTCGGTCTCTACTCCTTCTCGGGCGTGCTAAGCGTCGACGCCAGGGCCGCGGCGGGCAAACACCGTCTCGTATCCTTTGCCGAGCGGCTCGCCGCACTCGACGAACGGGACCGGACCGACCTGACCGGCACCCTGCGCGAACTGGCCGGCCACCGACTGCGCCGGGGCCTACTGGTCGTCATATCGGACTTCTTCGATCCCGAGGGTGCGGACGAGATCGCCCGGACGCTGGCCGAGTGCCGACATCGACCGCTGCTCGTGCAGCTGGTGAAGAGAGCCGATGCCGACCCCACGCTCAACGCGGACCTGCATGGTGATGTACGGCTGCTGGACTGTGAAACAAATGAGGCCGTCGATCTCACCATCACGCCCGCGACCCTCGCCCGCTACCGCCAGTCCTATCAGGCGTTCAACGACCGCTTGAATCGCTACGCGACTGACCACGGCGTCGCAATCGTTCGCATCGACGCCGACGAGGACGTGCTCGAGCAACTCGGGGACGTGTTCGAAACCGGAACCTTGACGGCATGAACTTCGCCAACCTGCCGCTTTGGGGAGTCCTCGCCGGGGTTGCCGCCCTCGCTGGCACGCTCTTCCTATTGCAGCTCCTGCGCGTCCGCCACGTCGAGGTCGCCGTTCCTTCCACGCTGTTCTGGCGTGCCGCCGCGCGGGAAGCCCCGGTACGCGTGCTTCGAGGCGTCTTTCGACATCCCCTCGCCTATCTCCTCGTACTGGCCATCTGCACGCTCTTGTGGCTTGCGTTCGCCGGGCCCGAGGCCGCCGAGGACCGGACGGCGACTTTCCGCGTTTTGTTCCTCGACGGTTCCGCCCATGTTGCGTCAGGCGACGACTTCCAACGCGCGGTGGATGCCGTCAAGACGGACCTGGCGGGCATGCCCGAGGGCCGGCGGGAAGTGATCTGGGGAGGTGCCCGCAACCTCAAGCTGTTGAAGGCCGGCGAGGATCGACTGATGCTCGACCGCCGACTGGAAGCCCTGGCAGCGGAAGCGGCACCTTCCGCGTTGAACGAGCAACTGCGGTTGCTCGCCCTACCCGGCGCCGCGCCTGACGCGCTGGAGTTTGTCGTCTACGGCCGGGCACCCGCAGACGCGGCGGTCGTCGACAACCTGCCTCCCGGCTTTGTGGTCAGTCGCGCGATCGACTACCCCGAAGCACCATCGAACCGCGGCGTGGTGGCACTCGGTGTCAACGCCGCGGCATCCGGAAGCTGGGATCGGGTCGACCTGCTGATCCGTACCGCCGGTACGCAGGCGTCCAAGCCGGCCCTAGTCGTGGAGATGGATGGCCAACCGCTCGACGATGCACACCTAGAGTGGCTCGCCGAGGATGTCGTGGTGGTGCGCGATCTACCCGCCGACGGCGCCACGGTCCAAGCACGGATCCAAACCGCAGACGGACTGCCGGTGGACGACACGGCTCGCCTCACCTTGCCCGTACGCGAGGTGGTTCGAGTCGCACTGGTTGGAGATCCGGACCCCGCGATTCGGCGCGCAATCGAGGCCGATCCCGGGCTCGAGGTGGCTACTGACAATGCCGCAGTGGTCATTCGACCCGGCGGATCGTCGGCGTTTGCCGGCCTTCCGGCCCTGGAGTTCGCTGCCTTCGAAGATCAAGCGAACGCTTTCGAGCTCGGCTACACCGGCGACGACAGCGCCGAACACGCGCTGCGCGCCAGCATCGCCGCCTTGGGTCTGGATCAGATCGACGCCGCTGGTCTCGCCACCGACGCGAAACGCCCCGTCGGCGTCGAACTGCGGCACGCCGAGTTGCCCGCCATTTCGATCTGGAACGAACTGCTGGTCAGCTCCAACTTCACCGCGTCACGTAGCTTTCCGCTATTCGTATCCCGCGCGGCTCGTTGGCTGGCCGGGGAGTCCACTTGGCTCCCCTACCTTGCAGCCGGCAGGCCGCTGCCGTCCACTGGGGCGCCCGGCTTGCTGGCGAGCACCCCGGATCCGCTGTTCGACGCCCTCGGCGCGGAATACGTCCTCGGCGCCGCCGGAACAATCACCGCAGCCGATGGCGGTACCCGGGCAGTCGCCCTGTTGAGCGACCCCGTGACCGAACGGCACCCCGGTGTGCCGCTGGCCGTCTCCCAGGTCGGCGGGGGCCTATCCGGCACCGGAACGTTGACCTGGTTGATCCTCGCCGCGCTTCTGATGCTCGGTGCCGAGTGGTTCATCTATCACCGTGGGTTGATGCCCTAGTGGTCGAACACACTTGAAATGACGTATCTGCGCGTCCACAAGCGTCCAGCC
>VXPO01000109.1 GCA_009839505.1 Gammaproteobacteria bacterium | reverse complement strand
GCGGGTATGGTTCAGTGGTAGAACCTCAGCCTTCCAAGCTGATGGCGCGGGTTCGATTCCCGCTACCCGCTCCAAGGCTGCGGAGTCGTCTGATCCTTGGTCATGGGTGTGCCGGACACCATCGCCGAGAGCGCCGAGAGGAGCCCCCGATCGCTCACATAGCTCAGTCGGTAGAGCACGTCCTTGGTAAGGACGAGGTCATCGGTTCGAATCCGATTGTGAGCACCACACGAACCTTCGCGGTTGCATCGTAAGTCGAACTGACGCGTTGCAGGCGCGGCAACCCGCGTCATCCATGAGACGCGTAGAGAACGGAGTAGAGGAGACCGTCGCGAAATGGCCAAAGAGAGATTCGAACGCACCAAGCCGCATATCAACGTGGGCACGATCGGACATGTGGACCACGGCAAGACCACGCTCACTGCGGCGATGACCAAGATCTGCGCCGCGCGTCAGGGCGGCGAGGTCAAGGAGTTCGACGAGATCGACAACGCGCCCGAGGAACGTGAGCGCGGCATCACCATCGCCACGACCCACGTGGAATACGAAAGCGCGAACCGGCACTACGCGCACGTCGACTGCCCGGGCCACGCCGACTACGTCAAGAACATGATCACCGGCGCGGCGCAGATGGACGGCGCGATCCTGGTCGTCTCAGCCGTCGACGGGCCCATGCCCCAGACCCGCGAGCACGTCCTGCTGGCGAGCCAGGTGGGTGTCGAGCGGATCGTCGTTTACATGAACAAGGTGGACCAGCTCGACGAGGAAGAGCGGGAGGAGTTCGTCGAACTGGTGACCCTGGACATCCAGGAGATCCTCGCCCAGTACGGCTTCCCCGAGGACACCCCCATCGTCGTCGGCAGCGCATTGCAGGCCCTGGAAGGCGACGAGTCCGAAATCGGCGAAGGCAGCGTGCTGAAGCTGATCGAGACCCTGGACGAGTACGTGCCGGAGCCGGAACGACCCGTTGACCAGCCGTTCCTCATGCCCATCGAGGACGTGTTCTCCATCTCGGGGCGCGGTACCGTGGTCACTGGTCGGGTGGACCGGGGCGTGGTCAACGTCGGCGACGAGATCGAAATCGTCGGCATCAAGGAAACCCAGACCACCACCTGTACAGGGGTCGAGATGTTCCGCAAGCTGCTCGACGAAGGCCGAGCGGGCGAGAACATCGGCGTTCTGCTGCGCGGCACGAAGCGCGATGAAGTCGAGCGCGGTCAGGTGCTGGCCGTCCCCGGCAGCATCACGCCGCACACCGAGTTCAAAGCCGAGGTCTACGTGCTGTCGAAAGAGGAAGGCGGCCGGCACACGCCGTTCTTCAAAGGCTACCGACCGCAGTTCTACTTCCGCACGACGGACGTGACGGGATCGGTGGACCTGCCCGATGGCGTCGAGATGGTGATGCCGGGAGACAACATCAACATCGAGGCCACCTTGATCAGTCCGATCGCCATGGACGAAGGCCTTCGCTTCGCGATCCGCGAAGGCGGACGCACCGTGGGCGCGGGCGTAGTCACCAGCATCGAAGCATAACGAAGACATCGCGAACATCGTCAGGCCAGTAGCTCAATTGGTAGAGCAGCGGTCTCCAAAACCGCAGGTTGGGGGTTCGAGACCCTCCTGGCCTGCCACCGTTTCGACGATCAGGAACCCGAAAGACGTATTGCCATGTCGCAAGCAGCCCAGTCCACAGCAGGAGCAGGAACAATCCTCGATTGGCTGAAGTGGAGCGTGGTGGCCGCGCTCGTTGCCGCCGGTGTGGTGGGCAACTGGTACTTCGGCGACCAGTCGCTGCTGATCCGCGCGCTGGCACTGGTGGGTGTCGGCCTCGTCGCGGCGTTTGTCGCCCTGCAGACCGAACGGGGCAGACGCGTGTGGGATCTTGCCCGCGAGGCGCGCCAGGAACTGCGCCGGGTGGTTTGGCCCAATCGTCAGGAGACGACCCAGACCACCGGCATCGTGCTGATCCTCATCCTGCTCTTTGCGCTCATTCTGTGGGGCTTGGACTCGCTGTTGAGTTGGCTCGTCAAAGGTGTGATCGGCTAGTCCAATGAGCGACCCGACTCCCAGCATGCGTTGGTACGTGGTGCACGCCTACTCGGGCTTCGAGAAGGCCGTGGCGCGGTCCCTCAAGGAACGCATCGAGCTCTCGGACTACAGCGACCACTTCGACGAGGTACTGGTGCCCACCGAAGAGGTCGTGGAGATGCGCGCCGGTCAGAAGCGGCGCAGCGAGCGGAAGTTCTTCCCGGGATACGTGCTGGTGCACATGGCGCTCAACGACAACACCTGGCACTTGGTTAAGGAGACGCCGCGGGTCATGGGGTTCATCGGCGGCAAGGCGGACTCGCCGGCACCGCTCTCCGACGCGGAGGCGCATGCCATCCTCGCGCGGGTGCAGGAGGGCAGCGAGAAGGCGACGCCGAAGACCGTTTTCGAGCCCGGCGAACTGGTCCGCGTCATCGACGGACCCTTCAACGACTTCAACGGCGTGGTCGAGGAAGTCAACTACGAGAAGAGCCGCATGGTGGTGGGCGTGACGATCTTCGGCCGCTCCACGCCGGTGGAATTGGACTTCTCCCAGGTGGAGAAGGGGTGAGGTAAGTGGCAAAGAAGGTAGCGGCCTACATCAAGCTTCAGGTGCCTGCGGGACAGGCGAACCCGAGCCCGCCGGTCGGGCCTGCGTTGGGCCAGCACGGCGTCAACATCATGGAGTTCTGCAAGGCGTTCAACGCCGAGACGCAAGGCCAGGAGGCGGGTCTGCCGATTCCCGTGGTGATCACGGTCTACAGCGACAGGTCCTTTACCTTCATTACCAAGACACCGCCGGCGTCGGTGCTGCTTCGCAAGGCCGCAAACATCGACAAGGGATCGGGTACGCCCAACACCGACAAGCAGGGCAAGGTGAACCGCGCCCAGCTCGAGGAGATCGCGCGCTTGAAGATGCCCGACCTCACCGCCGCCGACATGGACGCCGCGGTGCGAACCATCGCCGGCAGCGCACGCAGCGCCGGGATCGAGGTCGAGGGAGTCCAGTAGATGGCTAGCAAACGCCAGCGCGCGATCGACGCCAAGGTCGACCGGACCCGGATCTATCCGGTGGAGGAGGCCGTCGCGCTGCTCAGGGAGGTCGCCAAGACCGGCTTCACCGAGTCGATCGATGTGGCAGTGAACCTGGCGGTGGATCCGCGGAAATCCGATCAGACCGTGCGCGGCGCCACGACGCTGCCCCACGGTTCGGGCAAGACCGTCCGCGTGGCAGTGTTCGCCCAGGGAGACAACGCGGACAAGGCGACTGCCGCCGGCGCGGACGCCGTCGGTCTCGAAGACTTGGCGGAGCGCATCTCCGGTGGCGAGTTGGATTTCGACGTGGTGATCGCCAGTCCCGACGCGATGCGCGTGGTCGGTCCGCTCGGTCGAGTACTCGGCCCCCGGGGGCTGATGCCGAATCCGCGCACGGGTACCGTCACCGCCGATGTCGAGACGGCAGTGGCGAACGCGAAGGCGGGGCAGGTTCAGTTCCGGGCGGACCGGGGCGGGATCATCCACGGCAGCGTCGGCACCGTTGGTTTCGAGCCGCACCAGGTCAAGGAGAACCTTGAGGCGCTGATCGGCGATCTACGAAAGGCGAGACCGGCGTCGTCCAAGGGGCACTTTGTGAAGAAGATCACCCTTTCGACAACGATGGGACCCGGAATCCGCATCGACGAGTCGACGCTGGAGGCGTAGACGGCTGAAATGGCTCTGCAGCTCGAACAGAAGAAAGCGATCGTCACCGACGTGAACGCGGCGGCGGGCAGCGCCTTGGCCGCGGTGTTGGCAGATCACCGCGGCGTGTCCGTCGCCGAGATGACGGACTTGCGCCGACGTGCCCGCGAGTCGGGCGTCTACCTGCGGGTGGTTCGCAACACCCTGCTCAAGCGCGCGGTGGAGGGCACCGGGTTCGAGTGCCTGACCGAGGTCGCGTCGGGACCCACGATGCTGGCGTTCTCCCAGGACGATCCGGGATCCGCGGCTCGGCTGCTCAAGGATGCGGCCGAGGAAATAGACGAACTCGACGTAAAGGCCCTGTCGATCGGTGGCCAACTGCTGCCGGCCGATGCGATTGACCGGGTGGCGTCGCTGCCGACCCGGGATCAGGCGCTTAGCATGTTGATGTCCGTCATGCAGGCCCCGGTCGCCAAGCTGGTGCGCACCCTCTCGGATGTGCCGGGCAAGCTGACGCGAACCCTGGCCGCGGTCCGTGACCTGAAAGAGCGTGAAGGCAGTTGAGCGGCCGCCCCCGTCCAATGATCAACTTTCAGCAACGAATTCAACAAGGAGACAACCACTATGGCCTTGTCTAAAGACGAAATCTTGAACGCCATCGCCGACATGAGCGTCATGGAAGTCGTGGAACTCACCCAGTCGATGGAGGAGAAGTTCAACGTCAGTGCGGCGGCGCCGGTCGCCGTTGCACCGGCAGGCGCACCGGGTGCCGATGAGCCATCGAGCGATGCGGAAGAGCAGACCGAGTTCGCGGTGGTGCTCGCCGGCGTCGGTGACAAGAAGGTGAACGTCATCAAGGCGGTGCGAGCGATCACCGGTCTTGGCCTCAAGGAAGCCAAGACCCTGGTGGACGAAGCCCCTTCGCCAGTCAAGGAAGGCGTTGGCAAGGATGAATCGGAGGAGATCAGGAAGCAGTTGGAAGAAGCTGGCGCGACTGTCGAAGTCAAATAGCACGGTCGCGCGACTTGAACCGAATCCTCAAGGTCGGTGTCCGCGCACCGGCCCGAAACCGTCCCGGCCGCCGGACGCGCGCGGCACGGGGACGACCGTATGGGGCTGGCTCCGTGCGCACGTCATGTGCGCGCCTCGGGGCCGGCCTCATCTGTCTGCGTGCCATCGCCTGCGACCTGAAGGCGAGTGGCGCGACACCCACCAATTGATCGACGGAAACTCGAATGGCCTACAGTTTCACTGAGAAAAAGCGCATACGTAAAGACTTCGGCAAGCTGCCGGATGCGATGGATATTCCCTACCTGCTGTCCATCCAGCTGGACTCCTACGACAAGTTCCTGCAGCGGGACGTTCGCGCGTCGCGGCGGCAGGACGTGGGGTTGCACGCCGCGTTCCGGTCCGTGTTCCCCATCGTCAGCTACAACGGCAACGCCGCGCTGGAGTACGTGGACTACCGACTCGGGGAACCGCCCTTCGACGTCCGCGAATGCGTATTGCGGACGTTGACCTACGCCGCGCCGTTGCGGGTGCGCGTCCAACTGATCCTCTACGACCGCGAGTCGTCCAACAAGGCCGTCAAGGCGGTCAAGGAACAAGAGGTCTACATGGGCGAGATCCCGCTCATGACCAAGAACGGGACCTTCATCATCAATGGCACGGAGCGGGTCGTCGTCTCGCAACTGCACCGTTCGCCCGGCGTGTTCTTCGACCACGACAAGGGCAAGACCCACTCCTCCGGAAAGATTCTCTACAACGCGCGGATCATCCCCGACCGCGGCTCTTGGCTCGACTTCGAGTTCGACCCCAAGGACGGTGTCTACGTCCGCATCGACCGCAAGCGCAAGCTGCCCGCGACCATCATCCTGCACGCCCTCGACTACACCTCCGAGGACATCCTGGGGATGTTCTTCGACAAGAACGTCTTCCACGTCAAGCGCGACGGCTTCTCGATGGACCTGGTCCCGGAACGGTTGCGGGGCGATGTGGCCACCTTCGACGTCAAGGGCTCGAACGGCGAAGTCCTGGTGGAGGTCGGCCGGCGGGTAACCGCCCGCCACGTGCGCCTGCTGGAGCGGTCGGGCCTGAGGCGCCTCGACGTCCCGCGGGACTACTTGCTCGAGCGGGTCATCGCCCGCGACATCGTCGACAAGGAGACGGGCGAGATCCTGGTGCCCTGCAACACCCGCATCACCGACGAGATCCTGGACAAGCTCATCGAAGCCGGGGTGCGCCGCATCGAGACCATCTACACCAATGACCTCGACTGCGGCTCGTACATCTCCGACACGCTGGCCATCGACATCACCAGCAACCGGCTCGAGGCGCTCGTGGAGATCTACCGCATGATGCGCCCGGGCGAACCGCCCACCAAGGAAGCCGCGGAGAACCTGTTCAACAACTTGTTCTTCACCCCGGAACGATACGACCTGTCCGGCGTAGGGCGCATGAAGTTCAACCGCCGCCTCGGCCGGAACCGCATCACCGGGCCCGGCACGCTGACCAACCAGGACATCATCGACGTGTTGCGCACGCTGATCGAGATCCGCAACGGCAAGGGCGCGGTGGACGATATCGACCACCTCGGCAACCGCCGCGTGAAGTCCGTCGGCGAGATGGCCGAGAAGCAGTTCCGCGTCGGCCTGATCCGCGTCGAGCGGGCGGTCAAGGAACGTCTGTCGCTGGCCGAATCCGAGGGGTTGATGCCCCAGGACATGATCAACGCCAAACCGGTGGCCGCGGCGATCAAGGAATTCTTCGGGTCGAGCCAGCTGTCCCAGTTCATGGACCAGACCAATCCACTCTCCGAGGTCACCAACAAACGCCGCGTGTCGGCGTTGGGCCCCGGTGGACTGACCCGGGAGCGGGCCGGTTTCGAGGTGCGCGACGTTCATCCGACGCACTACGGCCGGATCTGCCCCATCGAGACGCCGGAGGGTCCGAACATCGGGCTCATCAACTCGCTGGCGGTATACGCTCGCACGAATCGGTACGGCTTCCTGGAGACACCGTACCGCAAGGTCGAGGACGGCCGGGTCACGGACGAGATCGAGTACCTGTCGGCGATCGACGAGGCCGAGTTCGTCATCGCCCAGGCCAACTCCACCCTGGACGGCGACGGCCGCTTCACCCAGGACCTGGTGGATGTTCGCCACCAAAGCGAGTTCACCAAGATGACGGCGGACCATGTCGACTACATGGACGTGTCGCCGAAGCAGCTCGTCTCCGTCGCCGCGGCGTTGATTCCGTTCCTCGAACACGACGACGCCAACCGCGCCCTGATGGGTTCCAACATGCAGCGTCAGGCGGTGCCGACGATTCGCACCGAAACGCCCCTGGTGGGCACGGGCATCGAGCGGCACGTGGCACGTGACTCCGGCGTCTGTGTCATCGCGGAACGTGGCGGCGTGGTCGACTCGGTCGACGCGGCACGCATCGTGGTGCGCGTGGACGAGAAGGAGATGACCGCGGGCGAAGCCGGCGTCGACATATACAACCTGGTCAAGTTCACGCGTTCCAATCAGAACACGTGCATCAACCAGCGGCCGCTGGTGAAGAAGGGCGACAAGATCTCGGCGCGCGACATTCTCGCCGACGGACCCTCCGTCGATACCGGCGAGCTGGCGCTGGGCCAGAACATGCGCATCGCCTTCATGCCGTGGAATGGCTACAACTTCGAGGACTCGATCCTGATCTCCGAACGGGTTGTCCAAGAGGATCGCTTCACCAGCATCCACATCCAGGAGCTGACCTGCAGCGCTCGGGACACCAAGCTGGGTCCCGAGGAGATCACCTGCGACATCCCCAACGTGGGCGAGTCTGCGCTCGGCAAGCTCGACGAATCGGGAATCGTCTACGTCGGTGCGGAGGTTGCCCCGGGCGACATCCTGGTGGGCAAGGTGACCCCCAAGGGCGAAACCCAGCTCACACCGGAGGAGAAGCTGTTGCGGGCGATCTTCGGCGAGAAGGCGTCCGACGTGAAGGACACCTCGCTGCGTGTTCCCACGGGTGTCCGTGGAACCGTGATCGACGTTCGCATCTTCACCCGCGACGGGCTTGAGAAGGACCAGCGGGCGTTGGACATCGAGCGCATGGAACTCGACGAAATCCGCAAGGATCTCGATGACGAGTACCGCATCGTGGAGGACGCCACGTACCTGCGTTTGCGGGAGGCCCTACTCGACAGCAAGGCCGCCAACGCTCCGGACCTGTCCAGTGGCGACAAGATCACCGCGGCCTACCTGGACGGCCTGGCGAGGGACCAGTGGTTCCGCCTCAGGATGGCGGACGACGCCTTGAACGACCAGCTCGACAAGGCCGAGAAGCAGCTCCGCGCGCGTCGCCGGGAGCTCGACGCCACCTTCGCCGACAAGAAGTCGAAGATCGAGGGTGGCGACGATCTGCGCCCGGGAGAGCTCAAGTTCGTGAAGGTCTACCTCGCCATCAAACGGCGTATCCAGCCGGGCGACAAGATGGCGGGGCGACACGGCAACAAGGGCGTGATCTCCGTCATCATGCCGGTGGAGGACATGCCCTTCGACGACAACGGCGAAGCCGTGGACATCGTCCTCAACCCGTTGGGTGTGCCGTCGCGCATGAACGTCGGCCAAGTGCTGGAAACGCATCTGGGCTGGGCCGCCAAGGGCGTCGGCGAGCAGATCGGGCGCTTGCTCGACGCTTCCCGGTCCGTCGCCACCAAGAAGCGCGCCGCCGAGGTGCGAACCTTGCTCGACGAGGTGTACGGCAACACCGACGGCGCCTCCGGCAACGGCGCCGACGGGGACGTTCGCTCGCTCTCGGACACCGAGGTCTTGGAACTGGCGGACAACCTGCGCGAGGGAGTGCCGATCGCGACGCCGGTATTCGATGGAGCCAAGGAGGGCGACATCACGCGGATGCTCGAACTGGCGGGCCTGCCGACGAACGGTCAGACGACCTTGTACGACGGCCGTACGGGCGACCCGTTCGACCGGCCCGTGACGGTGGGCTACATGTACATGCTCAAGCTCGACCACCTGGTGGACGACAAGATGCACTGCCGCTCCACCGGCTCCTACAGCCTGGTGACGCAACAGCCGCTACAGGGCAAGGCGCAGTTTGGCGGCCAGCGGTTCGGCGAGATGGAGGTATGGGCGCTGGAGGCGTACGGCGCCTCCTACACCCTGCAAGAGGTGCTGACCGTGAAGTCCGACGACGTCACGGGACGGACGAAGATGTACAAGAACATCGTCGATGGGAACTTCGAGATGGAGCCCGGCATGCCGGAGTCCTTCAACGTCCTCGTCAAGGAGATCCGGTCCCTTGGCATCGACATCGAGTTGGAAAGCGACTGACGCGACCGCTGCGCGGTCGCCCCGAGATTTCGCTACGCGAAATCTCCGGCGGGTCAGACCGAGCCCGGTTGGGTGTGAGTCGTAGCGGCGATAGGAAAGGAACAGAGACATGAAAGACCTACTCAATCTGCTTAGAGGTCAGGGTGCCGTATCCAACGAATTCGATAGTCTGCGGATTGGACTCGCCTCCCCGGACATGATCCGGTCGTGGTCCTTCGGCGAGGTCAAGAAGCCGGAGACCATCAACTACCGGACCTTGAAGCCCGAGCGAGACGGCCTGTTCTGCGCGCGGATTTTCGGCCCCTCGAAGGACTACGAGTGCCTCTGCGGCAAGTACAAGCGCCTCAAGCACCGTGGCGTGATCTGCGAGAAATGCGGCGTCGAAGTAACCCTGTCGAAGGTTCGTCGCGAACGCATGGGTCACATCGAGCTGGCGAGCCCGGTGGCGCACATCTGGTTCCTGAAGTCGTTGCCGTCGAGGATCGGGCTGCTGCTCGACATGACCCTGCGCGACATCGAGCGGGTACTGTATTTCGAGTCGCACGTGGTCATCGACGCCGGGCTCACCGACCTTGAGGTCGGCCAACTCCTGACGGACGAGGAGTACTACCAGAAGATCGAGGAACACGGCGACGAGTTCGTCGCCCGGATGGGCGCGGAAGCCATCCTGGAGCTCCTCTTGGCCATCGACCTCGAGGGCGAGATCGCGACGCTGAGGTCGGAGATTCCGGAGACCAACTCCGAGACCAAGATCAAAAAGCTCTCGAAACGCCTCAAGTTGATGGAGGCCTTCGACCAGTCGGGCAACAAACCCGAGTGGATGATCATGACCGTGCTTCCGGTACTGCCGCCGGACCTGCGACCACTCGTTCCCCTGGACGGTGGCCGCTTCGCGACGTCGGACCTGAACGACCTCTACCGGCGGGTCATCAACCGCAACAACCGGCTCAAGCGCCTTCTGGATCTCAACGCTCCGGACATCATCGTGCGCAACGAGAAGCGCATGCTCCAGGAGGCGGTGGACGCGCTCTTGGACAATGGCCGCCGCGGACGTGCCATCACCGGCACCAACCGCCGACCGCTGAAGTCGCTCGCAGACATGATCAAAGGCAAGCAGGGCCGGTTCCGGCAGAACCTGCTCGGCAAGCGTGTCGACTACTCCGGGCGTACGGTGATCGTCGTCGGTCCCACGTTGAAGCTGCACCAGTGCGGACTGCCGAAGAAGATGGCGCTCGAGCTGTTCAAGCCCTTCATCTTCGGCAAACTGGAGACGCGCGGTCTCGCCACCACCATCAAGGCCGCCAAGCGAATGGTGGAACGGGAGACGCCGGAGGTGTGGGACATCCTCGCCGAAGTCATCCGCGAACATCCCGTGCTGCTGAACCGTGCGCCGACGCTACACCGGCTCGGCATCCAGGCGTTCGAGCCGCTGCTCATCGAAGGCAATGCGATCCAGCTTCACCCGCTGGTGTGCGCAGCGTTCAATGCCGACTTCGACGGCGACACGATGTCGGTGCACGTGCCGCTGACCCTGGAGGCCCAGCTCGAGGCGCGGGCACTCATGATGGCCACCAACAACGTTCTGTCGCCGGCGAGCGGCGAACCGATCATCGTACCCACGCACGATGTGGTGCTCGGCCTCTACTACATGACCCGGGAGCGGATCGGGAGCGCCGGCGAGGGATTGACGTTCTCGGATGCCGACGAGGTGAGTCGCGCGTTTGCCACCGGCAGGGTCGATCTGCACGCCAAGGTGAAGGTGCGCATCAATGAACTCGACGAGCAGGGCAACGAGGTCACCACCCTGGTCGATACCACCGTGGGTCGTGCGCTCTTGTATGAGTTGGTGCCGAAGGAACTGCCCTTCGAGCTGATCAACCAGCCGCTCGACCGTCGCGCGATCTCGGTTCTGATCAACGCCTGCTACCGCAACGTCGGACTCAAGGAGACCGTGGTCTTCGCCGACCAGCTCATGTACACGGGCTTTGGCTATTCCACCTCGTCCGGGGCGTCCATCGGCATCGAGGACTTCGTCATTCCCGAGGACAAGGCGACGATCATCGGCGATGCCGGTGTCGAGGTCGCGGAGATCGAGTCCCAGTACGACTCGGGGCTGGTGACCCAGGGCGAGAAGTACAACAAGGTGGTCGACATCTGGTCCCGTGCCGGAAACCTCGTCGCGCGTTCGATGATGGACGGAATCTCCCGCGAGACCGTGGTCGGCCGCGACGGCGAAGAGTACGACCAGGAGTCGTTCAACTCGGTGTACATGTACTCCGACTCCGGGGCGCGGGGTTCCCAGGCGCAGATCCGGCAACTCGCGGGCATGCGCGGACTGATGACGAGGCCGGACGGCAGCATCATCGAGACGCCGATCATCGCCAACTTCCGCGAAGGGTTGTCGGTGAACGAGTACTTCATCTCCACCCACGGCGCGCGCAAGGGACTCGCGGATACGGCGCTCAAAACGGCCAACTCCGGGTACCTGACCCGGCGTCTGGTGGACGTGGCCCAGGATCTCGTGGTGACCGAAGCCGACTGCGGTACCCAATCCGGGCTGGTCATGGCGGCGCTGATCGAGGGTGGCGACGTCGTGGAGGCGCTTTCGGCCCGGGTGCTCGGCCGCGTGGTCGCGCGGTCGGTATACGACATCGACGGCAAGGAAGAACTGATCCCGGCGGGAACCATGCTCGATGAAGCCTGGGTGGAACGCCTGGAGCAGCTCGGCGTCGACGAGATCGAGGTGCGTTCGCCGATCACCTGCGAGACCCGTCACGGCGTGTGCGCCGAATGCTACGGCCGCGATCTCGCGCGCGGGCACAAGGTGAACGTCGGCGAGGCGGTGGGGGTAATCGCCGCGCAGTCCATCGGCGAACCCGGCACGCAGTTGACGATGCGCACCTTCCATATCGGCGGTGCGGCATCGCGGGCCACGGCGATCGACAACGTTCAGGTCAAGCACGGCGGCACGGTGCGCATGCACAACCTGAAGACTGTGCGCCGGGAGTCCGACGAGCTGGTGGCCGTTTCCCGCTCGGGCGAAATCGCCATCGTCGATGAACACGGTCGCGAGCGCGAGCGCTACAAGCTGCCCTACGGCGCGGTGATCTCCGTGCCGGCGGAGGCGACCGCCGAAGCGGGCCAGGTCATTGCGCAGTGGGATCCGCACACCCACCCGATCATCACCGAAGTGGGGGGCAAGGTCGTCTTCGAGGACATGGAGGAGGGTCTGTCGATCAACCGCCAGATGGACGAGATCACGGGCCTGTCCAGCATCACGGTGCTGGATCCGAAGGATCGTCCTACCGCGGGCAAGGATCTCCGTCCGGGCGTCAAGCTGGTCGACGAGTCCGACCAAGCCGTCAACCTGGCGGGTACCGATGTCCCGGCGCACTACTTCCTGCCGAGCAGCGCCATCCTCAACTGGGAGGACAACGACAAGGTCGGCGTGGGCGATGTGATCGCGCGGATTCCGCAGGAAGGCTCGAAGACCCGCGACATCACCGGGGGTCTGCCCCGAGTGGCGGACCTGTTCGAGGCGCGCCGGCCCAAGGAACCGGCCATTCTCGCCGAGGCGACGGGCACCGTCGGGTTCGGCAAGGAAACCAAGGGCAAGCGTCGCTTGGTGATCACCGGCGCCGATGGCGAGGCGCACGAGACGCTGATTCCCAAGTGGCGTCAGATCTCCGTGTTCGAGGGTGAACAGGTGGAGCGTGGCGAGGTCATTTCCGAAGGGCCCGAGAGCCCTCACGACATCCTGCGCCTGAAGGGCGTGGCGGAGCTCGCCAAGTACATCATCTACGAGATTCAGGAGGTGTACCGGCTGCAGGGGGTCACGATCAACGACAAGCACATCGAGACCATCGTGCGCCAGATGCTCCGCAAGGTGGAGATCAAGGCCGTTCCCGAAGGTTCGGAGTTCATCAAGGGCGACCAGGCGGAGTACGTCAACGTCCTGGAGGAGAACGAGCGTCTCGAGAGCGGCGGTCAAGAGCCGGTGATATTCGAACGTATCCTGCTCGGGATCACCAAGGCGTCGCTCGCGACGGAGTCGTTCATATCCGCCGCCTCGTTCCAGGAGACGACGCGGGTGCTCACGGAGGCCGCGGTAACCGGCAAGCGCGACCACCTGCGGGGACTCAAGGAGAACGTGGTGGTTGGCCGACTGATTCCGGCCGGAACTGGGCTGTCGTACCACAAGGATCGCAAGCAGCGTCGAGAGGAAGAAGCCCAGGCGCGGCTTGCCCGGGAGCAGGGCGCAACTGCGGACGAGATCGAACAGGCTCTGTCGGAAGCGCTGAGTTCGAACTGAGGCCAACTCCCGGGCCCTAGCGGAGCCGCGTCGCGTGAACGACTTCCTGCGTTCACTCCGCGGCGATGTATTCGGCGGCATCACTGCCGCCGTGGTGGCGCTGCCCGTTGCCCTGGCGTTCGGCGTGGCATCGGGGCTCGGTGCCGCCGCCGGCCTGTACGGGGCCATTGCCTCCGGGTTCTTCGCCTCGGTGTTCGGGGGCACGCGGTCCCAGGTAACGGGTCCGACGGCGCCGATGACGGTCGCCATGGCGGTCATCGTCACCAGCTACGCGACGAACCTGGCGGAAGCCTTCACCGTCGTCACCATGGCCGGCATCCTCCAGGTGCTCTTAGGGTTGTCCCGGATCGGGCGTTTCGTCGCCTACACACCCCACGTGGTGGTATCCGGGTTCATGTCGGGAATCGGCATCATCGTCGTGGTGATCCAGACGATGCCGTTTCTCGGGGGCGAGACCGCGATGGGCGGTGCCGTCGGCGCCATGCGGCAACTACCGGGCGCGATCGCGGACGCCAACTTCAGCGCCTTGGCCATTGCCCTGGTCACGCTCGCGGTCGCCGTGCTCTGGCCGCGACGATTCGGACGCGTGTTGCCGGCACCCCTGGTGGCATTGATCGCGGGAACGCTGCTCGGTGTCCTGTGGCTCAAGGACACACCGGTGATCGGGCCCATTCCCACCGGCCTGCCCGAACTCCAGTTGAGCCTGCCCTCGGTCGGGTTCCTGCTGCACGCCGTGGAGCCCGCGCTCATCCTCGGTTTGCTCGGTGCGGTGGACAGCCTGCTCATATCCTTGGTGGCAGACTCGCTCACAGGCACCCGCCACCGACCGGATCGTGAACTGTTTGGCCAGGGTGTCGGCAACATCGCCGCCGGGTTGATCGGCGGCTTGCCCGGCGCGGGCTCCCCGATACTCACGGTGACCAACATCCGGGCCGGCGGACGGTCGCGGGTATCGGGTGCGTTGTACGCGCTGCTGATGCTCGCGCTGGTGCTAGGTCTCGGTCGATTCGTCGAACCGATCCCCCATGCGGCGCTGGCGGGGATACTCGCGAAGATTGGCTGGGACGTCATCGATTGGCGGCTCATCGCCCGCATCCACCGCATCGAGCGTGAGCACCTGGTGGTCATGGTGATCACCTTGGGACTCACGGTATTCGTCGACCTCTTGACGGCGGTTGCGATCGGACTGATCGCGGCGGGAATGGCCCATGGCCGGCAGTTGCAGGGTCTGGAGCTCGACAGCGTCGTATCGGTGCCGATGCTCGACCGAACCTTCTTCGCAGGCCGCCCGCAACTGCTCTCGGAGGATCCCTACGCGGCGCGTGTGGGTCTGGTCGCGCTGCGGGGCAGCTTCACCGTGGCGTCGTCCCACAAGCTGGTCGGGGTGATCGGAGCGGACATCAAGGAGCACGAGATCGTCGTCTTCGACTTCTCCGGCGCCACCTACCTGGACGACAGCGCCGCGATGGTGATCGAGACGCTGTTCGATGTGGCGGCCAAGGAACAGACCGAGTTCATCGTCCTCGGCCTGACGGCAACGGTCTCCCACACGCTCCACGCGCTCAACATCCTCCAGCGGGTCCCGGAGGATCACGTGGTCGAGACCTTGGACGAAGCGCGCGAACTGGCGGTCGAGCTGCTTGCTCCCACCCCGGAGGCACACGAGTCCCCGTAAGAAAGGGGACATCACCCTGCGGCGGAAAGGGGACATCCACCCTAGTCGCCGGGGAACCCGCTACAGCGCCGTCTCCAGCGAAAGGCTGAACAACCCGTTGACGTAGTCCGGCGCTGCGCGGCCGAACGGGATCAGATTGCGTACCGCGTCGAGATCGCTGCCGAGGAACGCCCAGTCGGCGGCGCGGTAGTCGTCCCGCCGGTAGCGAACGACCACGGTGCTGCGGTTTTGCCACCGGTACCGCAGACGGACATCCAAGGACTCCAGGTCCGATACGAGGGTGGGGAAATACGATGGCTCGTCCATGCGCTCGGTCACGTAGTGTGCCCCACCGTTGGACCGGACGTAGTCCAGTTCAAGCTCAAGCCGGTCCTGCAGGAATCCCCGCAGAACGAGGGATGCGCCGGTCGTGTCCACGGTGTCGTTGCTGGTGTATCGCCACCGAGCATCGTGTTCCGGCTGGGCGATGGGACTTCCGACCGTGAGGGATGAAGATTCCTCGGTCGAGAAGTAGGCAATCGCCGTCACCCGGGGATTCGGTGTGTAGGTGATGTCGCCGCTCCAGGTGGAGTCGTCATTACGGCCGAGGCCAAGGGTCGACTCCGGGTAGCGGGCGCGCCGGTCGTTCGCCTGGAGCCCCAACGACAAGCCCATCTCGGGGCGTTCGTATCGCACACCGGCCGTCCACTCGCGCTGGCGCCGAGCCGCCTGATGGAATCTCCTTGTGAGCGGGTTGTTGTTGGTGACCGGAACGAAGTCCGTCGCGCTGCGCCGCGCCGATGTCGCTCCGATCCTCACCTGCAATCCGCCGGGGCTGTTGGCCGTGACGGTCGCCCAGGAGCGTCGGCCATCGTTGCCCCTCACCTCGGTGGCGTTGCGCCGGATTCGACTCGTGTCCGCGCCCAGTTCGACCTTTACGGCGTTGGTCAGCGCATAGTGGACACGCGCTTCGGTCTTCGCGGTGTCGAAGCTGTAGGCCCGGCTTGTCACGGTTGCGGGGACGTAGGCGTCGCCGAGGACCGGAGTCAGCGTCAACGTCGGGGTGTGGTTGTCGCGATCGCGCGTCTGGTGCCGAATGCTCACGCGCACGCGGTCCGTCACCTGGCTGGCGAGGTTGAAGGTTCCGGCGAACGTCGTGATCCTTCCGGCCAGGTTGTCGGCTCGAAGCGGTGCGATGGCGATTGCGCTGTTCGTCGTGTACGGGAGGAATGGATCGTTCTGGGTGACTTCGGACCGGGTAAGCGTGGCGTGGGCGGTGGTCCGCCTGCCGATACGGGCCCGCGAGACCAGGGAGAGCGTGTCGGCGTCGTTGTCGGGAGCGAGTGCCTTTCGTCCTTGCGGTACCGCGGGACCTCGCCAGGGGTTGTCCCATTCGAGAACCTCGTCGCGGTTGCGGAATCGGGCGCTTCGGTAGGTCGCGGTGACCAACAGTCGGTCGTGGTCGAAGCCGATGCTGACGTGGTTCTCCTCGGTCCGGTGTTCTATGGGCTTGGGCAGCGCTGTCGCTTGGTACAGGAAATCGGCGAAGGTCTCTTCGGTGCCCTCCTTCGTCTCCCGGGAAAGGCCGGCTTCGGCCCACCACCGCCTACCGCCGAGGTAGCGTACGGTCGCCGATGTCCGGTCGCGCTGGGTCGCGTGGTTCACCGAACTCCCGCTCGTGCGCAGTGCCGTCAAGTCGCGGCTGTCGAACGCGCGGATCCAATCCATGGGCAGCGCCAGCGATGTGCGCCCGCCATAGGGAACACGCCCATCGTTGGACACCCGGCGCGGAAGCCCACGGTGTGCAAGGCGAAACTCGAACCTTTGGGGGTCGCGGATGTGCAGTCGAACCGCACGCGAATGAAGCCCGAGGTCGGTGCCATCGAGCCCCACGGCCATACCGTCGTCCGCCATGCTGCGGTAGCCGATGCCGAGTTTCGCCCGAGAGCCGGCCTTGTCGAGCCCGCTGTCGCGACCGAACCGGGGTTCGGCTTCGGCCACGTGAACGGCGCCGACCAGCCACTCGCCCTCCCGGTAGGAAGCCGTCTCGAACGGACACAGACTGCACTGCCAGCGCTCGAGGTCGACCTTCGCGTAGTTCGGCTCGATCCCCCACGCGCCCAGCGCGGGGGATGCACACAGGACGAGCATCGTGACCAACGCAGTGATGACTTGCCTGCCCCGGGAGTTCGCACCGGGAGATTTCGCGTGAGCGAAATCTCGGGCGATCACGCAGTGATCGCGTTCGCGTAGCGAAATCTCGGGGCGATCACGCAGTGATCGCGTCGTCATCGGCCCCGTCCGCTGCTGGAGATTTCGCGTAGCGAAATCTCGGGGCGATCACGCAGTGATCGCGTCATCGGCGGAACCAGTTGCCGGAGGGATGGTTGGATCCGTGGACCTCGCTGTGGCAGTTGAGACACGCGTTGGCGACCAGAAACACCGATGCGGGTCGCGGCGGCAGGTCGTTGGCGTCTTGGGCGAGGCTCCGATGGCCGACGGAGGAGTGACAGCCTTGACAGAGCTGCGGTGGACGCCGGACCAGGAGTGCCGGCTGGTTGGCGCCGTGCGGCACGTGGCAGTTCATGCAGTCCTCCACCACCGGCGGGTGTTCCCAGAGGAATGGACCCCGCTTCTCAGCGTGGCAGCCGATGCAGGTCTCGCTCGCCGATGCGGCGAGGTTGAGGCGATCGCTGTCGGTGCCGTGGGGATCGTGGCAGTCGCGGCAGATCAGCTGGCTGTCACGCAACGGGTGGGCGGAGAGCTTCAGCGCATCGGCCGCCACATCGCGGTGGCAAGCCGTGCAGGTCCGGTTTTGTGCCGAAGGGTGGCGCACCGGGTCGATGGCGTCGTGGACGCGGTGGCAGTCGGCGCAGGCGAGATCGGCCTGTTCATGGGCACTGCCGGCCCAGCGGGCGCGGCCGTAGTCGGCATGGCATTGCAGACAGAGTCCATTCTGCAGATCCGCCCGGGGGGGGGGGGGGGCGCCGCCCGCGTGGGGGGGGGTGGGGGGGCGGCCCGCGGGGGGGGGGAGCGGGGT
>VXPO01000052.1 GCA_009839505.1 Gammaproteobacteria bacterium | reverse complement strand
CCCTACGTTAAGAAAGGGACATCCACCCTACGTTAAGAAAGGGACATCCACCCTAGCAGCCTGTCGGACTTCGGTGCATCCGGCGAAGTCCGACAGGGTGATGGGTCGGTGGGGGTTGGGGCCGGACGCCGAGCCCGCGAGGCGTCTTGGCGGCGCTAGGCACGAAAAGGGACACCCATCGTCTGGTGCCGAGGCTTGTCTGCGCTCTCTTCGTCCTATGCAAAGGGTGGTCGGGGGGCCACCGTGGTAAGGTATGGACCGTGGGCTGAGACGCTGTGTTGTGCGGTTGTGCGTCGCCACAAGCCCATAAGGAGGGGAACCAATGAACCAGTGTGATTTCTCACGCCTGCTGGCGTGTGCCGGCCCCGCGCTGGCCCTGCTGGCCTTCTGTTCATACGCGACAACGGCGGCAGCCGAAGAGGCGGCCGAAAACGACGAAGACCTCGTCGAAGAGGTGATCGTCACCGCCAGGAAACGGGACGAGTCGCTCATGGAGATTCCCGAGTCCGTGTCGGCGATCTCCGGTTTCGAACTCGACCAGCAGCATATTAGTCACATCAACGACATCGGGTTGACGGTGACCAACCTCAACCTGTCGTCACGGGCCGACGGCAACCCCAACGTGACCATTCGCGGGGTGGGGTCGTTCGGCAACACGCAGGGGGTCGGGTTCTACGTCGACGGCACGCAGATATTCGTCGATGCCTCGGCGGAATTCGGCGACATGGAGCGCGTCGAGATCCTAAAAGGGCCGCAAGGCACGCTCTACGGCGGCAACAACATCGGCGGCGCGGTGAAGTTCGTGACCCGACGTCCGGTTCCCGGCGAGCTGTCCGGCGAAGGCGAGATCGAGATCGGCGAACAATCCACCCGGAACGTCAAGGCGACGATCAACGCGCCCATCGGCGACGTGTCCGCCGTGCGCCTCTTTGCGTACCGCAAGGAGGACGACGGTTTCGTCAAGGCGGTGAACCCGGAACGGCGCAACGGGCGGTCCAACATCGACGACCAGCTATGGCCGTACGGCGTTCCCTCGGGCGGGGCCGCGCCGAACAACTACCGCGAGAACGTCGTCGAAGCATGGCGGCGGCATCCGAACGAACGCGACGAGACGGGCTTCCGGCTGTCGTTCACGACCGAAGTGGAGGACACGTCCATCTACGTCGCCGTACGCAACAACGAGCTCGACGCGGGCAACAACAACTGGCGTGTCGAGGACGGCAACAACCTGCGTTACGTCCGGGAGCGGGAGCTGACCTTCGCCGGACGCAACTACCGGGAGACAACCGGCGGCCTGCTGGAAGTGTCTCGGGACTTCGATCTCGGAAACATCACCTATGTCGGCGCGTTCACCGAGGCCGAAGGCCTGCGCACGACCGACCTGGATGTCAGTTCGGAGGTTGGCTTCGACTTGGTGCGGCCCGAGTTGACCGATGTCCAGACCCACGAATTGCGCTTCACATCGACCGGGGACGGCCCCCTCGAATATCTGTTCGGCGTCTACCTGGCCACGTGGGAGAACGATTGGGACTCCTGGGCGTCCTTCTACCAGACCACCGAGGTGCTGTGTAACCTGTTCGGCGACTGCGGCCGCCCGGGGTCGCTCGGCATCCTGGAGCCTCTGTCCGCCGCGGATAGGAACGCACTACCGAGTCCTGCCGCCGATCCGAGGCTCGGCACACCCGTGCAGACTCCAACGTTCGAGCAGGAGAGCGGCTTGCGCCTGTACTTCCCGTTCGAGAACCGCGCCCGCGAACGCACCAACCGGGCCGTGTTCGCCACCGCGAGCTATCGCCAAGACAACTGGGAGTTCGGTTTCGGGGCCCGTATCGACAAGTGGCGCGCCGACACCCTGGATCGCAACCGGGACTACTGGGTGACGGTCACCGGGTTCTATCCGAACTACGAGAACTACCTCTATCAGGGCGACACGGAGATTCTGCCCAAGGCGTCGTTGTCATACTTCACCGAGGACGGTTCGCTTCTCTATGCCAGCTTCGCGCGTGGGTTCGAACCGGGCAACTACAACCTCTACACCCAGGAAGGCGTGCCCTCGCTCGTGCCCTACGGCAGGGAGCTGGCGGACAACTACGAGGTGGGCTACAAGTCGTCCATCTCGAGGTTCGGCCAGAGGTTCGACTACAACCTGGCCGCGTTCTTCATCTCGTACACCGATCGCCAGTTCGAACTGCAGAACCAGATCGCCGTGGGCGGCATCATCGAGAACATCCTGAACGCCGGTGATTCGACCCAGTACGGCTTGGAGGCTGACTTCAACTGGGTCATCAGCGACCAGCTGACCATCAGCGGCGGCGCGGGACTCGTGGATGCCGACTTCGAGGGCGGCAGTTCGGTGTTCGACGTGATCAACCGTACGAGCGATGTGAGTAGTCACTTCCCGCCATGGATCTCGAAGCACTCCTACAACTTGAGCGTGCAGTACCGCCGGCCGCTGACCGGGGGCGTGGAGATGCTGATGCGCGGAACGTTGCTCGGCAAGGGTCCGTTCTGGTTCAACACCGAGAACACGGTCAAGCATCCCGGCTACCGGGTGATCAACGCCCGGGTCGGTCTTGAGGCCGAACAGTGGTCGTTGGCGCTTAACGTCCGGAACTTGTTCGACACCGACTACTACACGGACGGTTCGGTATGGCCGGGTGACTCCGTACCGGGCTTCGACCGAGAGGATCCCCGAGGTCTGACGTTCAACCCGGTGATCGGCACGCTCGGCCAGCCGCACCTCGCGACGCTGGTCATGCGGTACAAGTTCTAGACAGCGGGTAGGGCGGCCGCGCCCCTGCGCGCGGTCGCTCGTGACCGTGAACGATGAATGCGGGTGGTCGGGACGGGCCGCCACAAGAGCCGCCTCTGCGGGTCGCTTCGTTTGGCGGGCGTCACTGATTCTCTCGCTCGGACTCTCGCTCGGACTCTCGCTCGGATACGAAGCGTGCCTGGCGGACGAGCCGGGTCAAGATCTCGCGCCCACGGTTAGGCAGCTCGACAATACCGCGCCCGAACGAGTGCTCTTCGTCGGCAACAGCTACCTGTACTACAACGACAGCCTGCACAACCACGTGGCGCGAATCGCGGCACAGATCGGTGCGCGCGACCGTGCCGAGTACCAGTACAAGTCGGCGACGATTGGCGGAGCGAGGCTGTCGCACCATGACCTCGACAGCCTGCTCGAACCGAACCGGCTTGGCATCGAGGAGCCGTTTCAACTTGTGATTCTGCAGGGCGGAAGCCGCGAGGTATTGACCGAGGAGAACCGCAGGGCCTTCCGTGCAACAGCAACCGAGCTTGCCGGAAAGATCCGCGCCTCGGGTGCGGAAGTCGCTCTGTACATGATTCACGCGTACGTCGAGCCGCATGCCCAATACGACCCCGGAATGTTCGACAAGATCCGCCAGACGTACGTAACCACGGGCAACGAGCTTCGCGCCCTGGTCATACCGGTCGGCCTCGCATTCGAGCGCGCATACGCCGAGCGCCCCGAAGTCGTGCTGCACAAGACCTTCGACGGCACCCACCCGAGCCTGCTTGGTACCTACCTGGCGGCGTGTGTGGTCTACCAGAGCATCTACGGCGGATCCGTCATCGGCGTCGACTACGACTACTACGGCGCGGTGGACAAGGAATCCGCCGCATTCCTGCAGCGGATCGCCGCCGAAACGGTTCGCGAGTTCTACGCTCGGAACCCGTAGCGCCCCATAGCCGCCCCCGGCCGCGTCGGCAACGACGCGCCTTCGCTATCGCTGTATGCCGGGTTCGCCTCCGGCCCAGCCACACCGACCTCCGATGGACCATCCCCAGCCGTTCGGCCACGAACACGGGCGACCACAACGCGCCCGTAGGGCGCGCGGTCGCCCCTACTAGGTCACGGGGCCAATAGAACCCGGCTGGTGGCTACACGCGTCGATGCGTCTTCAGAAGGTGGTACTGCTCAAGCACGCACGATTCCAGCGTCGCGGCGCGGGTGATCAACGGGATCGCGCCGAGGTGCCGCAAGCCGGCGGCGGAGTTCGTCAGGCCTCGCCGGTAATCGGTGGCGGCCAACGCCACATAGGGATCGAGCCACTCCGTCGCCTCGTCGGAGGCGACATGGTCGACCTCCTCGGCAACTAGGCCGGTTACCACCGGTAGATGCTTGGGTACCAACAGCCGAATACTCCGCATGAGCCCACCGGTGCCCGCCTGCCCGTAGAGGTCGGTGAGCAGGACGATAAGGCAGCGGTGACGAACCAGCCGCCGGACCGCCAGGGCAGCGGCCACCAGGTCGGTTTCCATCGGTGTGGCTTCGAGTTGGGTAAGAGCAGCACGTATGCGCGTCACCGCCCGGGTACCCCGCGCCGGAGCAAGGACGGTCACCGGTCTCTCGGCGGCAACCACCAGACCGACCTGATCGTCGTTGGCCATGGCGTGTTCGGCGAACCGCGCCGCGGTGTTGATGTAGTGACCGAGTTGGTTCATGCCGTCGATTCGGCTCCGGCCGGTCCGCCCCGCATCGACGACGAGCATCACCGACAGGTGCTGTTCGTCGCTCATCACCCGGGTTATCAGCTTCGACATCCGTGCGGAAGCCTTCCAGTCCACGGTGTGCCGTGGGTCGGTTGGCTGATAGTCGCGCAAGTGGTCGAGTTCCTGACCTGTGCCCGCAAGCGTCCGGGCAATGGAACCGGTCCGCGCGATGCCGGCCCTGTGCGATCGTCGGCCAAGTAGGTCGGGAGCGACTTTGAGATGCGCCCCGAGGGCACACGGCTTGGCACACCACGACAGCCCGAGCGGACCCTTGACCCGGGCAGGCAGTTCTTCCCAAGTCCGCACTCCGAGTTTCAGCGGCCGGGCTGGGACCGCCTCACGATGCGATCCGTGAGGCTCGATGGTGGCGGCGCGCGTGCGCCCATCGGCGGCGAAACCGGTCGGTAGATGGGGCGCGAGTTCGACGCGAAGCGGTCGGGGTTCACCGTTGTGGAGAATGATCTCCACTTCGCCTGTCCTGCCCAGGTAGAGGCTTGGCGAGAGGATGTCCGCGCGCAGACGGCATCGGCGAACCCACGACCACTCGTAGGCGAGAGCAAGGACCAACAGGACCGCGCCGTATCGCCATGTTGCGAAGGCGGCGTGTTCACTCCACTGGTCGGCAATACCGACGAGGGCAATGAACGCCGTGAGCAGGATCGACAACGGCGTCAGGCTCATGGCGGACGGCTATCTTCCCGGAATGGTCGTACGCTACCGGGGCACAGGCACGGCGGACAGAATCTCGGCGACCAGGCTGTTCGCCGTGATGCCCTCCAAGGCAGCATCGGGCGTCGTGACCAGTCGGTGAGTGAGTACGCCCGGTGCCACTCGTTTGACGTGGTCCGGTACCACGTAGTCGGCCCCTTCGATCGCCGCCTCGATGCGGGCGCAGCGGGCGAGTGCGACCGCACCGCGGCTCGACAGACCCAGGCTGAGCCGGCCGTGCTCGCGAGTGGCGGTAGCGACCGCCAGGACGTAGTCCACGAGCTCGGGGGCTAGGTGAACATCGCCCAGTTCGGCGCGGGCCGCGGCGAGGGCGTCGGGCGCGAGCTGGCTCATGCGGGTGTCCACCGGATGCAGAGCGCGCTCGTCGGGCAAGTTGTACGTTTGCACGACCTCTGCTTCGTGGATCCTTTCCGGGTAGCCGATCGACGCCTTGAGCATGAAACGGTCAAGTTGGGATTCCGGCAGTGGATAAGTGCCCTCGAACTCGTAGGGGTTCTGCGTCGCGACCACGAGGAACTCGTCGGCCAGCCCGAAGGTCTCTCGGTCCACGGTGACGTGACGCTCCTCCATCGCCTCTAGGAGCGCCGATTGGGTCTTGGGACCCGCGCGGTTGATCTCGTCGACCAGCAGGACGTCGGCGAACACGGGACCCGGCTGGAACTCGAATGCCGAACTCTGGGCGTTGTAGGCATGCACGCCGGTGATGTCTGCGGGCATGAGATCGGCAGTGCCCTGTATGCGTCGGAAGCTGCCGCCGAGGACGTGGGCGAGAGACTTGCTGAGCAGGGTCTTGCCCACCCCCGGAGGCCCTTCGAGCAGGATGTGACCGCGACCGATGAGCGCGATGCAGATCTCGTGGATCGAGCCCCCGACGCCGAACAGCACTTTGCCAAGCTCCTCTTGAAGCTGCGCCTCCAACGCTTGTGCCTTTTCGATCATTGCCGCCGCTCGAACTCCCGCAACCGGTTGTGAAGTTGACGCAAGTCTACTTTGTTGCCTGCCGCGAGGCGGGCGTGGTCCGCCTTCAGCGCATCGAGAACCGCCGGATCGACGAGAGGGTTGGCTTCGAGCCGTGGCCACGGCGGACGCTCGAACCAAGCCGGGTCCACGGCGCCGGGACCGGGAGAGGTGCCCGCATCCGTGCCCGCCGACTCGCCCGCGATCTCGGCGAAACGCGTCGCGAACATCATCCGCCCACTTTCCACGGGGTCGAGCTTGCGGGCGAGAAACCGGCCGACCGCGCGGACGAAGTCGAGTTGGCCCGGCTCGGTTGCTTGTTCTTCGCGCACGGGAGCGAGCCGGTTCCAGGTTCCGACCATGTACACGAACCACGCAGCGAGGACGAACAGGATGGTCACGTGCAGCCTGGGATCGCGGACCAGTGCTGCCGCGTCGTAGATCGTTGACAAGCCTTGGTGGAAGTCGTCGAAGATCACGCCGCCATCGACATACTGGCGTACCAAGTTCGCGATGAAGTGCCGGTTGTCGGCGCGACCGATGGCACGGTTCGTCAGCATGCTGCCGAGGCCGACGACGAAGATCTGGCCGTTTCCCCTCGGCAGGTGCAGGATCGCGCCGGGTCCGAACTGCGCTTCGGTGGCAACCGGTAGTCTGAGCTGCAAGGGATCTGGAAGCGCGCCCCAGATGCTGGTCACATCGTCGCTCACGCCCTCGAACGTGTCCCCGGTTCCAGTGAGCGGATGCGCGTCGAATCCCTTCAGGACGATGGACGTCTCGTTACCGCTGCCACCGACCACGACTTCATCGCCGGCCTCGTCGAACACCGGCTCGAACCGCACGCGCGTCAGGTTCGACACGTCGTCCAGGAACGTGGAGGTGTCCACCTTGGCGATCCAGTCAGGCGAGTCGTTCAGTGCCGCCATCACCAGTAGCGTGTTGCCGTCCCCGACCCAGGCCCGAAGTCGTCGTCGCTCCGCTTGGGTCATCGGCGTGCGGTGCGGCATCGTAGTGATCAGCAGCCTACGGTCCGGCTGCAACGCCAACGACTCGTCATCGATGGCGTCGCGCAGAAACTCGACGGCAATATCGGTCGCGTCAAGCCAGTCGTGCAGCGCTGCGTAGCCGTTGGGGCCGCGGTCAGCCGATGTGGGCCACGACGCGGGCGGCCCTGGGTCGCGGAGCAGTAGCGCCACGCATGCGAGGAGCGCCAGCAGGGCACCGACCGCGGTGACGACACGGTCCTTCATTGATCGGGATTGCCTTCGGGGAGGCCGTCGAGAATCGCCCGACCGGTGTCGAGCGCCTCCCCTTGCTCGCGGAGACCGGCGCGGGAAAAGCGGGCCAGTTCGGCCATCCTCGCGAGACGGGCGAGCAGGAATCCCGGCCGGGCTCCGATGCGAGTGGCGCCGGCGGCGATTTGCCGATGGGTGGTAGCGTCGCCGCCGAAACGAATGCCGCGCGAGGCGAGGGCGGCCAAGACGATCCGCAGCACGGCACCCGGTTGTTCCCGTAGGGGCAGTCCCGGAACGTCGTCGAGGTTTGGAGCTTCGGTACCGTCGCGAAACCGGGCGGCGCCCGGAACGGGTCCGACGCGGGGGCGACGCCATCGACGAAGCCGGAGCTCGTTGACGGCCACGGCGAGGACGGTCACGGCCAATCCCAGGGCAATGAGCTCAAACACCCACGGGGGGACCTCCGTTGGCTGGAATTCGGCCGGAATGATCGACCCGAGCTTCTCGGCCAGCCACGTCCAGAAGCGGTCCCATAGGCTCTCCTCCGAGGCGGGATCCACGCCGTAGAGAATCCCGTCCAGGACATGTGGGTCCAATACCGGGCCGGTCGGGGATTCTCGGTAGTGGGAAACCACGTCGTCGAGGGTTTCCAACTGGGCGGGCGAAAGACTCTCGACACCAAGCTCGGCTGCCACCGCGTCCGCCAGGGGATCGGCGCAAGGCGCGGTGGGTGTCGCGAGCAGGAACAATATCGCGAGGCGCGAGAGAAGCGGGCGGGGGTGCATCAAGGGCTCCGCCCGGCGACGGCTTCGATCCGTCTGTGGAGGTCGTCACCGCCCCGGCGGAGCGACAGGTCGTGGAGCACAGCGAGCAGCACGGCGACGAACATCGGCGTGGTCACCATGCCGCTTAGCGTATTGATGAGGAACAGGATCGCCATCTGGCCCGAGACAGTGGGCACGAACGCGGTGAAGAACGCACCGAACGAAACCAATATCGTAATGACAGCGACGATGAAGGTGGCGATGGTGAGGATCAGAAGTGTGCGCCAAAAGTGCCCCCGAACCAGGTTCCAACTGCGCCCGAGCGCGGCGAAGGTGTCGAGATTCCGGGTGACGATCAACGGCAGCGCGAAACCCCAATAGACCAGGAGCACGACGATGGGTGTGGACGCAAACAAGACCAGCGCCAGCACCAACCCGACCGCCGTTGCGGTGCTCTGCGCGCCAGCCACCATCATCGTTGCGAACAGCAACACGCCGATGAACACCGCACCCAGGTACGCCACGCCGGTCGCCAGAATCAGCAGGATGGCGCAGAGCAATGCGTGGAGGAATCGGCGACCTGCAAACGTCAGCGCATCGCGCCAACCGAGTAAATCGCCGCGTTGCGTGGCGTGCATCTGCGCGATGAGCCCGAGGCCGAAGAGCAGCACGAACGGCAAGCTGACGAGATAGGCCAGCAGCAACAGCGCCGAGGCTGCCATGTATTCGGACGCGAACTCGGCCGTTATGTCTTCGGGAGTTGGAGTGATCATCGGTTCGGGCATCGCGACCGCGAGCAAGCTGGGCAGGCTGCTCGTCGCAGCACAGGCCGCAGCCATCGTCAGAGCTGGAATCCACGCGGCCTTGAGAAGCCCGATCGCGCTGTCGAGCACGCCGCCGATGGATTGCGGGGCAGTCGGTTGCTGGTACATGTCGGCCGCGGCGGGTGGTGCAGTGACTATTGGCGCAGTGTGTCCGAGCCGATGCGCGTCCTGCAACTGCGCGCGCGCGCCCTTCGGGCGCGTTGGAGTTTCGCTACGCGAAACTCCTAGTGGATCGGACTTGCCAACTGCGGTTGGGCGCGTTGGAGTTTCGCTGGCGCCAAAACTTGGACCCGACTCGACGGACTCGTTGGCTCTGGGGCGCTACGTCGGTAACGCGCGTGAGTGCTTGATCTCCCGCAGGCTGAAGCTCGACTCGACGTGGAGCACGCCCGGGTACTTCAAGATGCCCTGCATGACCAGTTCCGAGAAATGATCGATGTCCCGTGCCACGACCTTCATGATGTAGTCGTGGCTGCCGCTCATGGCATGGCATTCGACGATGTGGGGCTCGGCAGCGATGCGCGCGTGGAACTCGTCGATGTCGACGCTGGGCTGCTTCTCCACGGTGGCGAGCACGTAGGCCGTGACCGTGTAGCCCAACGCCCGCTGGTTGACGACGGCGGCGTAGCGCTCGATCACGCCGGTGCGTTCCAGATTCTTCACTCGGCGAAAGCAGGGTGACTCGGACAAGCCGATCCGATCCGCCAGCTCGACGTTGGACATCCTTCCCTGATCTTGCAGGAGGGCCAGGATCCGGTGTTCGGTCCGATCCAGAGACATTGGAACACTCTGTCTACTTTCGGTACGAGAGAGGCAGTTTACGCCTTTTTTCGTTTACTTGAAGGTAGAAAAGGTCGATTCCTGCCCAAAACGGGGAGTATGGTCAGAGTGCTGGTGGAAGCAGGACTCGATATGGAAGACAGGGACAACCCCATGGGGCTCGATGGATTCGAGTTTGTCGAATTCGCTGCTCCCAAGCGCGGCATCCTGGAGCCGGTGTTCCGCGTGCTCGGGTTCGAGCATGTCGCCGACCACCGCTCCAAGGCGGTTCAACTCTGGCGCCAGAACGACGTCAACTTCATCGTCAACTACGAACCGCGCAGCAACGCCTGGTACCAGGCCGAGGAGCACGGGCCGTGCGCGTCCGGGCTGGCGTTCCGGGTTGCCGATGCTCATCTGGCGTATTCGCGGGCCATCGCTCTCGGCGCGGAACCGATGGACATTCCCACCGGCCCGATGGAGCTGCGCCTCCCGGCGATTCGGGGCATCGGCGGTGCACCCCTGTACCTCATCGACCGCTACCGCGACGGCAGCAGCATCTACGACATCGACTTCGAATTCGTGGACGGCATGGAGCGTCGCCCTGCGGGTGTCGGACTCAAGGTCATCGACCATCTCACCCACAATGTCTACCGCGGACGTCTGGACCACTGGGCGCGCTACTACGAGCGGCTCTTCAACTTCCGCGAGATCCGCTACTTCGACATCAAGGGCAAACAGAGCGGCCTGGTCTCCCGTGCGCTGACGGCTCCGGACGACAGGATCCGCATCCCGCTGAACGAAGAGGCCGCCGGGGGCAGCGGCCAGATCGAGGCCTACTTGATGGAGTACAACGGCGAGGGCATCCAGCACATCGCGTTCGGCTGCGACGACCTGACCGCCGTTTGCGATCGGCTGGCATCCTTGGGTTTGCGCTTCGTGGAGCCGCCTCCGGCCACCTACTACGACATGCTCGACGAACGTCTGCCCGGCCATGGCGTACCGGTGGCCGAGATCGCGCATCGTGGCATCCTCCTCGACGGCGACACGTCGGGAAAAGAACCGAGCCTGCTCCTGCAGATTTTCTCCGAGCCGCTGATCGGGCCGATCTTCTTCGAGTTCATCGAGCGCAGACGCAACGAGGGTTTTGGCGAGGGAAACTTCCAGGCGTTGTTCGAGTCCATCGAGCGAGACCAGATGCTCAAGGCGGCGCCAGAGAACTGTTGCGTTGCGGAAGACGCCCGCGTTGCGGAAGATGCCGCGTGAACATCCGGCGCATCCACCACGTCGCCTACCGGTGCAACGATGCTCGGGAAACGGTGAACTTCTATCGGGACACGCTCGGCATGGACTTTCAGCTCGCCTTCGCCGAGAACGCGGTGCCCTCCACGGGCGAGCCCGATCCCTACATGCACGTGTTCCTAGATGCCGGCATGGGGAACGTGCTGGCGTTCTTCGAACTGCCTAACTCGCCGCCCATGGGCAAAGATCCCAACACCCCGGCGTGGGTCCAGCACATTGCCTTCGAGGTGGACACGCGCGCCGACCTCCTGGCCGCGAAGAAACGCCTGGAGACAGCCGGCCTGGACGTGCTCGGCCCCGTGGATCACGGCATTTTCGAGTCCATCTATTTCTTCGACCCCAACGGTCACCGGCTGGAACTCGCCACCAACAAGGGGGGCGACGAAGCTCGGCAACGTGCCGAAGCCGTCGCGGAGGAGATGCTCGAGGAGTGGTCGCGCACGAAACGGGCACCGCGCCAAGCGGCCTGGCTACACGCGTAGCGCCCCAAAGCCGTCCCCGGCCGCGTCGGCAACGACGCGCCTTCGCTATCGCTGTGCGCCGGGTCGCGCCGCTTGCGGCGCGCCGCCTCCTGCCCAGCCACGCCGTCGATCATGGAACATTCGCTGCGGGTCACTACGTTCCCCTTGCGGATGTTCCATGCCAGGGGCGACCGCGCGTCTTGGCGGGCGCGTTTGGTCGCCCGTTTCGAGTTCTACGCGCGCCTGGATCGCGGACACGGGCGACCACAAGGGTCGCCCCTACGGGCTCTCCCTCGTCGGTTTGAGGCAGCGCTTCGCTGGTCTGGCAGTGGCTTGCCCAGCGACCCCCTGATGGTACGGTCATGTATGATTGTCTTGGGAGAGACGATACAGAGGGGAACTCCGATCCATGGGCCATACGCTAGTCATCAAGGGCGGCACCGTCATCGACGGAAGTGGTGCTGAGTCGAAACGCGCCGACGTCGCCGTCGACGACGGTCGCATCAGCCGCATCGGCGACCTTTCGGAGGCGCAGGCTGCGGAAACCATCGATGCCACGGGCAAGATCGTCACTCCGGGGTTCGTCGACCTGCACACCCATCTCGACGCCCAGATCGGCTGGGACCCGGAGATGCGTCCGAGCTCCTACCACGGCGTGACCACCGCGCTCATCGGCAATTGCGGTGTCACGTTCGCGCCTTGCAGCGAGGACAACCGCCGCTACCTCGCCGAACTCATGGAAGCCGTCGAGGACATCGCCGCCAATGCGATCATGGACGGGCTGCCGTGGAACTGGACAACCTTCGGCGAATACCTCGACTGCGTTCAGTCTCTCGGACCCGCGCTCAACGTCGTCGGCATGTGCGGTCACTCGGCCATCCGGTTCGAAGCCATGGGCGACAAGAGTTGTGACGAAGGCGTACAGGCGGACGAGCGCGAGCTGCAGCGCATCGTCGACCTGGTCAAGGAATCAGTCGAAGGCGGCGCCGCAGGCTTTTCCACCTCTCGGTTCCTCGGCCACCGCGTCCCCGACGGACGCCTCACGCCGGGAACCTGGGCCGACCCGCGCGAGACACGCGCCATCCAGGAGGCAGTCGTCGAAGCCGGCGGTCGCGGCGGCATGTTCCAGGTCGCGCCGGACATGCGCACCCGCTTCCAGGTCGAGCGAGACATGTTCGAAACCGGCGCGGAACTCGGCTGCCAGGTGCTGTTCTCGGGCGGCACGGGCGCCGAAGGCGACGGCGGTGTCGCCCGCTGGGAGGAGTTTCTCGGCCGCAACAACGAGAACGGCCGACGCATCACGTCCATCTGCCACACCCGGCCGAGCGGCTCGTTCTTCGGGCTCGCCCAGCAGGCGTTCCTGCGCACGCCGGCGTGGCGCGAATTGATGAAGCTGCCGACGATCGACGACCGCGTCGCCGCACTCAAGGAGCCGGCAACGCGCGACAAGCTCGTCACCGAAGCCAAGGAAGCGGGCGGATTCGGCCAGGCCGCGCGGATCCTGCATCCCATGGGCACAGGCGAGTACCCGGATTTCGATCTCGACAACAACCGCAACCTGCAGAAGCTCGCCGACGACGCCGGCAAGGATCCGGTGGACGTCTACGTCGAGCGCCTGATCGCGTCGGAAGGCCGCGAACTGTGGAACATGTGGGCGTTCGGAGGCGCGCTGCAGAACCAGTGGAACTACATGCGCCTGCCCCACGTCGTGCCCATGCTGGGCGATGCCGGTGCCCACGTCGGCCAGTTCACCGACGCGGACTCGCCGACCTTCCTGCTCGGCGAGCTGACCCGGGACCGGGGCGTCTACACCCTGCCCGAGGCGGTCCATCGAATTTCCGGCAAGTCCGCCGAGGTGTTGGGCCTGAAGGAACGCGGTGAACTCCGCGAGGGCTGGCATGCGGACATCAACGTTATCGATTACGAGAACCTGACCTCCTGCCACCCCGAGTACGTCCGCGACTTCCCGCACAACGGCGGACGGCTGGTTGTCAAGAGCAGGGGCTATGACGCGACCCTCGTGGCGGGCGAGGTGGTCATCGAGAACGGCGAGTACACCGGCAATCGGCCGGGGACAGTCATCCGGGAGTTCATCAGGGACTAGAGCAAAACTGGGTATCGCAGGGGTGGCGCCGCGTTTCCCGGGCGCGTTGTCCGTCGCATCCCGTCTGCAGGCCTAAGACATAGGGGAGGTAAGCTACCGATGGCGGAAGCTCAAGGAAGTGGGTCGCCCTCCGTCCGCTGGAAGGGCATGGTTCAGTTGGCGGTGGTCCTGGCCGTCGTCGTGGTCGCTCTGTACTTCATGCGGGCGCCGGGAATAACCGAGCTCGACGTCGTCGTTGCGAAGGGGACAGCCGACGCACCGCGGGTCAGCGTCGTGCAGCCGTCGCAGACGACGCACACGCTAACGGTCACCCTGACCGGCGAGGTGCGGTTGCACACCCGCATCGCCATGACGTCCGAGGTACGCGGACGCGTAATGTCGGTGTCGCCGAAGCTGCGCAACGGCGGAACGTTCAGGGCTGGCGAGACACTGCTGGCATTGGACCCCAGGGAGATCGAGATCAACGTGAGGGAGGCGCAGGCCGGGGTCGAGGAAGCGCTGGCCCGGGTCCGGAAGCACGAACTCAAGGGTCAGTTGGAGCGTGCCAAGTTCCTTCGCGACAACCCGGGTCAGGAGGTCCCGGCGATCGTCGCACACGAACCCCAGATCGAACGCTTCAAGGCTCGCGTGAAGCACTGGGAAGCGGTTGTGGCCGACAGGGAACTCAACCTCTCCAAGACCAAGTACTCGCTGCCATTCGATGGCAGGATCATCACCACTAACGTCGGCATCGGCGAGGTCGTAGGACCCGCCAACCCATTCGGCATTGCCTACTCGAAGGAGGCGATCGGCATCGAGGCGCCGATCTCGCTGGTCGACCTGGCTCACCTCGGTGACGTGGTCGGACGCGATGCCAGCGCGCGTCTTGCCGGTCGGACGTTGCCGGCCGTGGTCGAACGGTCGTCGTCGGTGGTCGCTCCGCGCAGCCGGATGGCCACCTTGTTCTTCGCCTTCGCGGATTCGGTCGCCATTGACGAGTTGCCGTTGCCGGGTACGTTCGTGCAGGTCTCGGTTGAGGGGGCTGAGTACGACAACGCCTTCCGGCTGCCCGAGGCCGCGGAGCAGCACGACGGCTCTGTCTGGGTGATCGACGGGGATGAGCTGCGATCCGTCACGGCGGACACGCTCGGACGCATGAACACGGGCTGGATCGTCGCTGCGTTTGATGCGGGTGACGGGGTGGTGGTCGGTGCCGTTCCCGGTGCGGCACCCGGGCTGAAGGTGGAGGCAGTCGCGGTCGCAGACGCGGGAGACGCGTGATGAGCGACACGGCGAGCGGCGCGGCGGTCAGCGGCGAGTCCCGCGTCGGGGGCTTGATTCCGTTCTTCGCCCGCAACCGGGTTGCGGGCAACCTCCTCATGGTCGTGTTGCTGGGCGGTGGCCTCTACACCATACCCCGGCTCCCTGTTGAGAACGTCCCGCAGGTGGAAGCCCGCCGCATATCCATCGTGGTCCCGTATCCCGGGAGCTCACCCGCGGAGGTCGAGGAGTCCATCACCCGGCGCATCGAAGAGAAAGTCCTGGTGGTCCGTGGCGTGGACCGGGTTACGACCACGGCGGCTGAATCCCGGGGCGAGGTGATGGTTGACGTGCGTCCCTTCGCCGACGCGAACCGGGTGCTTGACGACATTCGGACGGCGGTTGAACGCATTGAGAGGTTTCCACCCCCCGATGCGGAGCAACCGGAGGTCGCGCTAATCGAGCCGCCATGGAACCAGATGACCGTCGCGGTTCTGTCGTCGTCGCTCTCGGAGAACGAGTTGCGGCTGGTCGCGGAGCAGGTTCAGGAAGACCTGCTGGCCCTGCCCTCCGTGTCGATGGTGACGCCGTTCGGTACCAAGGATCGGGAGATCAGCATCGAGGTCGACGAGGAAGCGCTACGCGAGCACCAACTCACTATTTCCGCCATCGACCGCCGAGTCCGCCAGGCGTCTCTCAACCTGTCGTCGGGCGAACTGCGTACCGAGGCAGGCGGCTTGGTAATCCGTACGAACACCAAGCGAATGCGGGGCGAAGACTTCGAGGACATCGTCCTGCTTGCTCATGACGACGGCACCCTCGTGCGGCTACGCGATGTTGCCGAGGTGAGCGACGGTTTCGCCGACATCGAGTCGTTTACGAGAGTCGACGGACGACCGGGTGTGCTCGTGCAGATAAACCGGGACGGCGATCAGGAACCCTTGGAGATTTCCCGCGAAGTCCGGCAGTTGGTCGCCGGCTACCCGGCGCCGCCGGGGGTCGATGTCCTGGTATGGGATGACCGAAGCCGCACCCTTACTGCACGGGTCGGCTTCCTCGTCACGGCTGGCTTCCTGGGTTTTGCGCTGGTCTTCGTGTTGCTGTCCTTGGTGTTCGATTTCCGCGTGTCTCTCTGGGTGGCGGTCGGCGTGCCCACGTCTTTCCTCGGCGCCATGCTGTTCTTTCCAGCGGCGGACATGACCGTCAACATCGTCTCGATCTTTGCCCTGCTGCTCGTCATCGGCATCGTCGTGGACGACGCCGTGGTTGTGGGCGAGAGCATCGCCACGCACCAGGGTCAGGGACAGGTGGGACCGGCAGCCGCCGTATCCGGAGCCCGGGCTGTGCTCGGCCCGGTGGTGCTCGGCGTCGTCACGACCATGATCGCCTTCGTCCCGCTGCTGTTCACCTACGGCGCGATCGGACAGATGATGAACCTCCTCCCGGTAGTGGTATTCCTCGTCCTCGCGGTGTCGCTAGTCGAAGCCTTCCTGATCCTGCCTTCGCACTTGTCGCACGCCAGTCCGTGGAGCCACTGGCCGCTGACGCGCATCCAGGCGAGATCGCGTGCCTGGCTCGATGAGTTTCGAGACCGGCGGATGCTGCCTGCGATCTCTGCCGCTGTCCGGCGGCCCTTCGTGACGGTGCTGGTCAGCATCGCACTCGTGGTCGCCGCCCTGCTGCTGTTCTCCACCGGTGTGGTCCGCTTCGTGTTCTTCCAGTCCCTGGAGGCGGATCGGATCCAGGTCGATCTGACGTTTCCGGCGGGCACGCCCTTCGATGCCACCGTCGCCGCGGCCGAGCAGGTGGCCGACGCCGCCCGTCTGACGAACGAACAGATCGACGGTGACCCCATCAGGACGATCTCGGTGATCGGCGGGCGCCACATCGGCCAGCCCAGCCTTCTCGGGGTCGACAGCGCAACCGCTTGGGCGACGCACCGGGCGAGCGTTGTGCTTCATCTCGATGACGAGTCGCAGCGTTCGGCATCTCCCCGGCAGATCGAGCGCCTTTGGCGGCGCAATATCGGCGACGTCCCCGGGACGCAGAAGGTGAGATCCAACGCGGGCGAGGGTCTGGCCACACCGGGCGTCGCGTACGTCCTCGCGCATCACGACGAAGAAGTGCTCGTTCGTGCGGCGGGCGAGCTCCGCGGCACCTTGGAAGCGATTCCGGCCCTCTTTGAAGTCGAGGACTCCCTAGTTCGCGGCAAGCGCCAGTTCGACATCGATCTTACCGATGCGGGCAAGGCCGCTGGGTTTTCGCCGGCGTCGGTCGCAGCGCAGTTGCGATCTAGGTTCTACGGCAGCGAAGTACAGCGCATCCAGCGCGGGCGCGACGAAATCAAGGTCATGGTGCGCTATCCCGAAGACCGCCGGCGCAGCCTCAACGAACTGGGGGATGAACGGATACTGAGACCGGATGGCATCGAAGTTCCGCTGCACACGGTCGCGAGCATCGTGGAGACGCGCAACTACGCGTCGCTGATGCGCGTAAACGGCGTCCGCGCCATCGAAGTCGGTGCCCGCGTCGATCTCGGCATGTCGACGCCGCGCATGATCGAAAGGGAGTTGGATGATGTCGTGGCGTCGTTGCAGGAACGGTATCCCGGCATGCAGTTCTACGCGATCGAAGGGGGGCAGGAACGGGAGGGACTCGGGGAGGTCCTGTCCTATACGATTCCGCTTGCGCTCTTGGTCATGTATGTCCTGATCGCCGTGTTCTTCAGGAGCTACGCACAACCCCTCATCGTTCTGGCGGGGATGCCGTTCGCCTTCGCGGGCGGGATCTTTGGCCACCTGATCCTCGGCTACGACGTGACCGCGGTCTCGCTGTTCGGGATGATCGCCGTGGCAGGCGTTGTGGTGAACGACACCCTGGTCCTGATGCACCGCTACAACAGGATTCGCGCCGAGGCGGACATCCCCGCCGTTGCCGCGGTGAGCGCCGCCGCACGCCAGCGGTTCCGGGCGATCATCCTGACGACGGCAACCACCGTGGTGGGCCTGTTGCCCATTCTGCTGGTCAAGGCCGAAGTGACCGCGAACTTCGTGCCGATGGTGGTCAGCATCGTCTTCGGCCTTATCGTCGCGAGCCTCGGCATTCTGTTCTTCGTACCCGCCGTGCTCCTACTTGAAGAGCAGGCCCGCGAACGGCTGGCATTCAAGGCTCCGTAGGGGCGACCCTTGTGGTCGCCCTCACGACCCTTGTGGCCGCCCTCGCCGACGAACGCACCGCGCCATGACGTTCCAAACGGACTCACGTGGGGTGTCGGCACTTGAACATCAGTCCCGCACGAGAGGTCTGGCTCTAGTGGGTACGGTAGCTATCGGCCTCACGATTGCGGTCCAAGCGGACCCCGCTTCCACCGCGCGATACGACGAGGATGGAATCGGCGCCTGGCAGGGCTGCCAGCCGGATAACACCAGCATCGGCAGGAACTCCTCCGCGATGGAGTACGCCCGGATGATCGAGCCGGAGCTCGGTGTGCCGCCGGTGGTCGACTGCGGCG
>VXPO01000157.1 GCA_009839505.1 Gammaproteobacteria bacterium | reverse complement strand
CCCGCGGTCCCCCGCGCCCCCCGCGGGGCCGCCCGGGCGGCCGCGGGCCGGGCGGGGGGCCGCCCCGCCCCCCGCCTCCGGCCCAGCCACACCGACCTCGGCGAATCCGAACCGCACGTGAACGAAAGCGGGCGACCACAAGGGTCGCCCCTACGGCCGACGAGGCGCGATGGCGGGGCAACGCCCGTGTCGGATTCCGAACCGCGTTGAACGAATGCGGGCAGCCGTTAGCCGCTCACGAATCTTCGCCCTTGACGCTGACGATTGAGATTTCGTCGGGCACTTCGGGGAGGGCTTCGACGACCTTGGCGAAGAGGTCGGTGCCTTCCTGGATCGCGCGCAGGAGGCCGCGGCGCGTGCTGCAGCGCTCCGCCGCGCCGTTGAAGAAACCAGTGTACTCGCTCATGGCACCGAGATAGTCGTCGTAGCGACCAAGCAATTCCCGAAAGTCGCTGAAGTAGACGTTCATCGGCACCAGGTAGAGTTCGTAGACGGAGTCGTGGTCCGCGGGATTCAAGCCGGCGCGTTTCCGCTCCAGTTCCAGCCGCCGGCTCTCCAGCTGCTGCCGACGGCGCTCGATGGACTGGCGATACGCCTCGACCGAGACGCGAAGAGCTTCGACGCGATCAAGGTAGTCTTCCATTCGACGGGTGCCAAGTCGCCGGGCCACGCAGTGCGACCACTCCTGGCGGGCGAGACGAAGGGCGGCCCTGATGTCGTCGAGTTGGCGCTCCCGGGCGCGGCGCGCATCGCGGAGTTCCCGGCTCTCCGCCTGGATGTTGACGAGTTCGCCTTCGTGGGTGGCTGCCCAACCGTCGTCGACGCTGACAGCGGACACAGCCAGCACGCTCACGGCGATGCAGGAGCTACGCCATGTCATCATCCCTCCGGATCAAGCGACACTGGCCGAGCCAGTATCGCACGATGGGCACGCGCGGGATCGATACACGAGCCAGCTGATAGGTACGGCTGACTTTGGCCCGCCGTCACGCGCGACCGTCACTTTCCGTCCGTCGGCATCGGCCGGGGCTGGGATTTCGAAATGCGGACGTCCACCACGGAGACGTCGCCGGTCGCGTTCTCCGTCTCGCGCCAGCGATTGATCGCTCGGAAGGCGGTGCGGTACTCGTCACCCCGTAGGCCCTCCTCCCGGAGGACGATGCGTCTCCCCTCGACCGATTCCAAGACGACGTCCCGCCAACAGCGCAGGCGCATCCGCAGCGGCGGGGTGCTGTTCGGTGTCAGGTAGCCGCGCGGAGCGATCCATTTCACGTACCGGAAGGGCTCGCCGCCGAGTTCCCGCCAGCCGGGGGTCTCGGACGCAGCGCGCAGGTGGCTTTCCGCACGCACGGCCTCGACCTGCGCGACGGCATCGACTAGGGCGATCCGCCGCTCCGCCCAGGTCGCTTGCCCGATCCAAGCCGTCATCGTGGGGTCACGGCCCGTACCGATGGCACCCGCGACACGCGGATTCGCGTAGTCGAAGTCGCCCCGAACCCAGATGCCGTTCTCGCCGTAACCATCCGGCACGGCCTGATACAACTCGCCAGCCGTCTCGATTCGATCGATGAAGACCTCGCCCAACAACTTCCGACTCGCGCGTTCGGGATCGATCCATGCCTCGTCGAGAATCTCATCAAGCTCAGCCATCCCACCATCGATCCGATAGGCATTGCCGGTAGACAACAGCGTGCGCAACACCAACACCGGCCCCGGATGCCCATCGGGAAGGTCGACCACGGGAACGGCCTCGCCCCCGCCGTTCGTCCACACGCGCCGTGCGAGTTCGAGTGCATGTCTCGCCTGCCGGATTCTCGGCCCCGGCATCCACACGGATCGGCGGCGCACCGTGCGCCGCCGAAGCGCCTCGTCGAGCCGGATGCCCAGCAACTCCAGCGACCATCGGGTTCGCGACAGTGCCGCGCCAATTCCCTTGACGCTGCGCGTACCCAGAATGGTGCTGACCTGCTCGCTCGTCAGCCCGTCGGGAGACTGCGAGAGCTCCTCGAGGACGCCGAGCCCGAGCCAGTACCCTTCGAGGTCGCGCCTGTCCACGTCGTCCAACGTCTGTCTCCTTGCTAGACCACGCTTGGTCGCGGCGGTCCGCCCACCGAGTATGGCCCGAACCGCGGGAGTTTGATGCTCTCCCGCCGCCGCGTCCCTATTCCGGGCTGCTGGAAGCCTGCGCCGCGGGCGCGGACGCCGGCTTGACAAGGTGGGGGGTGGCCGCGTTGTAGAGCCCCAGTCCCACGACCAGCGCCAGTACCAGGAACACGTAGCGACCTACGGCACCGATCTTCGAGTTCAAGGCTTCGATACTCGCTTCGAACTTCGCGTCCAGGGTTCGGAGTTCGCCCAGGAACTTGGATTCCATCGCTTGGATCATGCCTTCGAACTTCCGGTCGATGCCTCCGAACTTCGCGTCGATGGCCCCGAACTTGGCGTCGATGCCTTCGAACTTCGCATCGCTCCGGGCTTCCATCGCATCGAATCTGGAGTCCAACTTGGCGATCTCGCCCTTGAGTTCCACCACCGCGTCGTCAAGGTCGCGTTTCGTCGCGACGCCCTCAGTGAGTTCATCGTTGATCGCCCGCGACATGGCCTCCGCCTGGCTTGGTTCCACGCCGGCTTCCTTGAGGCTGTTCGCGTAGCGGAGGGTGTCGATCACGGTTGTCTGCATCGCCGGGTTCCACCGTTCACCAAAAGTACCACTCTGGCACTGCCATGTGTCGGCGTATGTAGGAAATCGCCGCGTTGTCGAGTCGGAAAACGCCCTGCGGCTTGTTCAGAGCTTCCCTAGGAGTCCGTCGAGCTTGGCTTGGTCGGCTTCGAAGTGTTTGGTGAGACGGGCACGGAGGGTCGGGGACAGGGCCTGGTACGGTGGCGCCCGGTTGTCGTGGGGCAGACGAAAACGCCCGTCCGCGGGCTGCAGACCGAGAAAGGCCAATGTCCTGCCGATCACGGTCTCGGGATCTTCGAACAGGGACTCCATCCGGACGACGTGCAGTTGCTGACGTGGGAAGTGCTCGAGCCAGCGGCCGAGATGGTGACCGTAGCGGCCACGGTCCAGGTACGAGTAGTGGTGATGGTTGTGGCTGTAGTAGTGGGGCGGCTCGAGGAGCCGATGCTGATCGGCGGCGAGCCGTTCCGGTTCGGCATCGACGGCTTCCACGAAGGTCAGGGGCTCGAACCCTAAGCGGACTTCGCGGTGGTACTGGGACAACGCCCGGTCCACCGGGTCGCGCAGGATCGCGATCAGCTTCATGCGCGGGTTCATCCGCTTCGCCCGCTCGGGTGCCAGGGGATGGACCATGTAGTAGGGGGACGCCTCGCCGGTCAGACCGGACACGGTGCGCAGGGGAAAGTGCGCCAAGTACCAATGGCGGCTCTTGGCGTGCTGGAAGTCGAAGTAGTGGACTTCCTTGCGTAGCGCCGGGAGCACGCCGGGGTGGCTGGTCAGCAGACGGTAGAGCGACGTCGTGGCGGCACGTTGGGCGCCGATCACCAGGAAAGCGGGCGGCCGCCGGGCGAACGCGGTGGCGACGCGCCAGGCGGGGGGATCGACCCACGCACCCTCGGGCCGCGTGAAGCGTTGTTCACCCGCTCGAACGCGGCTCTCGTGTTCCATGTGCTAAGCCCCCGCTTTGCGGACTCGCGAGAGGTTCCATTGTCCTATAACGCCACGTTGCTAGGGCGGTGGGTGTCCAGAGACCGCACCTCCGCCACGGTCCATGGGATGGTGGGTGTCCCCAGACCGGCGTCCCCCAGACCGGCGGTACCCATGCGACGGTGATGATCCTGGGCACGGGCGACCACAAGGGTCGCCCCTACGCGTGCCGATGGCGACTCTTCTAGCTAGTATGGCTGGAGCTGCCGCGGGAGGTTTGGCGGATTGGACAACCTTGGGTTTTGGAACGAACGCTATCGGCGGCAACCGTGGATCGGTAGTGGTCCGGGCTCGCGTGGGATCGCACAGCACTACAAGGCCGAGCTGGTCCGCATGGCGCTGTCGAAGAACGACATCCGCTCGGTGTTGGATGTGGGATGTGGGGACATGTGCTGGCTCAGGACTGAACGGCTGTCGGTGGAGGATCTTCGGGGAGTCCACTTCACCGGACTCGACATCTCGGACGTCATCGTGCAGAACAACCGAAAGGATTTTCCGGCCTTCAGGTTCGAAGCGTTCGACCTCGCTGGCAGTCCGCTGCCACACCGGGCCGATCTCGTGCTCTGCTTCGACGTGCTGATTCACCAGACCTCCCAGGAGGGCTTCGATGGATGCCTGTCACACCTGCTCGAAGGCATCAGCCTGCATGGTTTGGTGAGCTACAAGAATCCGGAACGGCCTCGACAACCCGTAGCGCCCCGGATCGCCCGATTCGATCCGCAGGTCGAGACGGGCTTCAGGCGATCACTCGCCATGCTGCAGCAGAAGGAAAGCTATCCGAAGGGCCAGACGGCGTATTTCGGAGAACTGTCGGTCCTCGCCGCCAAGGTGTCGGAACAGCACACGGCTCGGCGTGTTGGAGACTACAACTTCCAGTCGGTATACGACGTCAGTCGCGGATCTCGTTTGGCGCTGTAGGCGGTCCTCCAACCGTGTGTCCGGAATTTTGCGTGTGACAGGGAAGAAGGCATCCTCGTGATGTCACCCTCGGGAAACGGTCCTCGGTCCTTGTAGGACGGCTTTCGTGTGTGTCCGGAATTTCGAAGCATCAGCGTGATGTCACCCTCGGGAAACGGTCCCCGGTCCTTGTAGGACGGCTTTTGCGTGTGTCCGGAATTTCGGGGACGGCGGCGCGTGTGTCCGGAATTGGGCGGAATTCTGCGGGCGAAAAAAAAGGAGGGCGTGGTGCCCTCCCCTGGATTCAGTCCAAAGGTCGCCCCCCGTGATGGGGGGCGACTGACTTGGAGTATGCGAACTACATATCCGCGTGCTGGTACACCGTGGTGTCGAGCGTGCCACCCACGACCTGAACGGTCATGACGTCGATGTTGCGCGTGGGTCCGGCCACGGTGAGCGTACCGGCCGCTCGGGGCGGACGCTCGCTGAACGCCAGGTTGTCCTGGATCCGGACCACGACCCGGCCACCGCCAGGAACCTCGGACATGCTCCCCTGGGCCAGCATCATGCCACCGCTGTGGGTGACCATCTGGTTGCCCTCGGACTGGAAGTCGTTCATCCAGAACCTTGCCGCGTCGCCGCCGCGATTGACGATGACGAGGCGCTGGTTGGCGTTGTCCGAGCCGCTCAGATAGGTGACGTGGACCGTCGTGCCGTTGCGGTCGATGGAGCCTGCGGCCATTGCCGTGCCTTCGGGAGGCTTGACAGCATCCGGCGCGCCGTCGGCGATGGTCGGCGTGGCGGCCAGCATGTAGCCGTCCTTCATGTCCGGATCACCGACTTCAGGGATGGCCTGGCGGTGCACCGGCGGATCGCCGTCAGGATTGTGTCCGCCCACCATGACGCAGAAGTAGGAGTCCTTGGTGCTGACCATTCCCGTGCCGGAGGTCGCGAGGCCGCTCTCCCCCTCTTCGATCGCCACCGGACCGTCGTCACCCGGCTTCATGAGCGCCAGGCCGCTGCCTGTGCACCCCGCACCGGTGAGCTTGAAAGTGGCGCCGAAGCCGAAGTTCCCGGCGTCCGACGTGACCGTCGCGCTGACCCCTGTGAGAACTGCGTCGGTGACGTTCATCAAGTTGTTGTTCGCGTGCTTCAACGACTTGTTCACCTCGACCGAAACCATGGCGAGATTCGCGAACATGTCCAGCTCGCCGTCTTCGCCGGCGTCGACGAACAGCCGGAACGCGCCGCCGTACTCTTCGGGAGTGCTGACCTCGGCGATCGCCAACATCGCATCGACCTCGGCGGCGCCGACGGCGGGTGCGAGCTTGATTACGTCGCCACTTGCGGTATAGACCTCGGCACCGTGCCTGTCCGCCTGGGACTCCCGGGCCTCGGAAAGGTCCTCGAAGACCTTAACGGTAGCTCCGTAGGTCGCCTCCCGCGCGGCCATTACCGCGAGGTGATGCGGCAGCAGCAGGGTGATCGTCGTGCCGACCGCGTAGTCACCATTGGGATTATTGGTTTGGCTTTCGCCGGTAATCGTCGGATGATTGTACGTCTCATTGGATTGCGAGGGTCGCGGCAGACGGAAGATCACCTCGGAGTCGCCCTGCCGACCGCGGTAGGCCACCTCGATCTCCGCCGAGGGCACCATGTACCTGTACGCGGTTGTCGTCGCGGTAGTCGCCGGGTCCGAGCCGGTAGGGCCGCATGTGCCCTGGCCGGATACCACACTACACAAGGGGAAGAACGGAAGCCGGACCTCGGGTTTCGGCAGCGCGCCGGTGAGCACCATGCCGTCCAAGTCGTAACGCACGTAGTAGTACTCGCTGTCACCGCGATCCGACAGCAGGATGTCGACCTCGGTTCGCAACTCCAGCCACGTATCCGGCTTGCCCGTGTTCGCCCGCGTGGTGCCAGTCGGCGTGGACGAGGACGTGGTCACGTGGTAGTGGCCTTCGGTCACCATGGCGTTCATCTCGCCCGCCGACAACGTCTCGCTAGCGATTGTCGGGGCACCCGCGGCATCCATCAGCCCCGGGACCTGGGTGGCCACCACGGCGTCCAGCGTGTTCGCACTGACCATCGTGGCGCCGAGCAGCCCGATGAGCCCGACAAGGGGGGCCAGAGCAGCCCTCATGGTTCTTTTGCAGAGCATTGTGTTACTCCAAGTCTTCCTAACGTTCATTGCCATAAAGCCTGATGACCCGGCGGGGTACCCCCCCAACGCCACTGGGCTAGCGGGAATTATCCACGCCGTTTGCGGAATGGCAACACTTTTTTTCGAAGCGGATCGCTCCATTCCAAGCGTGTCCAAGTCGCGAAAACACCCGGTCGGAAACCCCCATCTCTCTCCCCTTTTACAGGAATCGCCGATGAAGCTCAAGCTGGCCCTCGATCTGCTTTAGAAGTTCGTGGCCCTGGCGAGAATCGACGATGACGTAGGGTATCACCATCACCAGCAGTTCGGTACGGTCTTTCTGGTAGGAGTCTGCCCGGAACAGGCGTCCCACCAAGGGGATTCTGCCCAGCCCCGGGATGCCGGAACGGCCCCGGCTCTGGCTCTCGGATATGAGCCCGCCGATCAGCACCGACTGGCCGTCGCGCAGCGTCATGCTGGTCTCGAAGTGGCGGGTGAGGATGGAAGGGGTGAGGCTGACGGCGCCGGTGGCGCGGGCCTCGCTAAGCTCTTGGGAGACGGTCAGGTCGACCAGGCCGTTGGCCTGGACGATGGGGGTGATCTGCAGGTTGACGCCGGTGCGCTTGTAGTCGATCTGCTGGACGATGCTGGTGGAGCCCTCCACCTGGGTGCCCTCGGCGCGCTGGGACAGCACCGGGATGTCCGTGCCGCCGTAGAGGCGGGCCTGTTCGCCGCTCTTCACCACCAGGCGCGGGCGGGAGCGGATGACCACCCGGCTGTCCTCGTAGGCCATGCGCAAGAGCGCTCGCGTCTCGCCTGCGCCGTCCAAGGTGAGCGTAATGCCGCCGCCGGTGAGCTGGGCGTCGACGTCGCGGCCGTCGATGCCGATCTTGGCCAGGTACTCGACGCCGGACTCCTCCTTGTCTGACAACGTCACCTCCGCGAGCAGCACCTCGATCAGCACCGACGGCACCGGCTGGTCGAGTTTCACGATGATGGCGCGGATGTTCGCCCACTCCTTGCCGGAGCCCTTGAAGAACACCAGGTTGCGATCCTCGTCGACGAACAGGCGGGAGCTGGCGCTGGCGCCCCCCGCCCCACGCTGGCCGCTGTCTTCCGCCGAGCCGCTGCGTTCGATACCCATGAGCCGGTCCAGGGTGGCACTCAGGTTCGCCGCGAGGGTGTTCTGCACCGCGTAGGTGAACCAGCCGTCCTCCACCGCTGCCTCGCGTTGCACGTCCAGCACCTCGGCCCACTCGCGGATGCGGTCGAGGATTTCCAGGTCGGTGGCGAACACCACCAGCTTGTTGACGGTGGTCAGCGGCAGCAGGATGATGCCGGCGCCGATGGAGCCGCCGCCGGCCGCCACCGCGTATCCCTGGGACCTGAGGATGGAGGTCAGGTCCTTGGCCATCTCGTCCACCTGCAGGAAGGCGGGCTCCACGACCAGGCCGCGGCGGCCGACCAGCACCGGTTGGTCGAGCACCTCGATCATGGACACGGCGGCCTCCACGGTCCGCTGACTGCCCTGCAGCATCACGGCGCCGCGTTCCGGCAGTTCGTGGATCTCGAGGTCCAGGCCGCGGATCAGGGTGTCGAGCAGGCCGGCGACATCGTTCGGACGGATCACGTTGAGCGTCACGATCTGGAAGATGGTGCGGTGGGTGGCCGGCACCTCCGGTAGGGCGCGGCCGGTTACCACGATTGGAATCTCGCCGCTGATGACGTCGGTGCTGTCGGTGAAGGTCAGGGTGCCGTCGTCCTCGACCCGGATCTGCACGCCGTAGCTCTCCAGCACCCGGCGGGCGTAGGCGAAGAGCTCCGCCGGCGGCAGCGGGTCGAGGACGCGCAGGGTGACCAGGTCGGTCATCTCGGCAAGCGTCGGCGAGACGTGATGCGAGAGCCCCAGGCGCTCGGAGAAGAGTTCGTCGATGAACGCGGCGAGCGGTACGCCGTTGAACGAAATGGCGATGGGGTCGCCGCTGAGATCGAGGCCCAGGTCCTCGGCGGCGCCCTCGGCCATCCCCGGTCCGACGGGGACGCCGGGCGTCGACGTTATCACCAGCTCGCCGGGCTCCTCGGGGGGCGGACCCACGGCTTCGGCGACTTCCGCCGGCGGCGTGGGCGGACGGATGGGTTCCGGCAGCGGCGGGACCTCCAGGGTCGCGCAGCCACCCGCGAGGATCGCGACGGCGACCACCAGCGTCGTGACCGTGGACCTCGCGGGTGGATGCCGCTGGCGGGGTAGGCGTGGGTTGGTCACTGTTACCTCCATGTCTGCGGGCGACCGTACGCATCGGGGCGCGTCGGGGTCGCTATGGGATGCGCCCATCGAGATAGGCGACCACCAAGGGAGGGCGACCACAAGGGTCGCCCCTACGGGGTTGTCGTGGCGGTACCACCTGTAACGCTTAGGCGCGGGAACAATACCAGCACTTCGCGTTCCCCGCCCGTGCTCTCGAGGGTCACCGCGTTGTCGTCCGCGGCAACGAGGATCCGGCCGTCCGGGAGCTCTTCGCCGGGCAGGTAGCGCGTGACGCCGCCCTCGGGGGCCTGCAGCAGCACCGCGATGTCGTCGCCGACCTCGGTGTTGCCGACGTAGCCGAGCTTCGCGAGCTCCGGGTTGAGGCCGGTGTTCGCAATAAGCGTGTCATCCCCGGACGTGTCGGCCTTGGGTATCCGACCCCACCGGGTGGTGGCGAGCAGGCTTTCGAGGGCGTCTTCCGGCAAGACGGTCGGAGCGGAACCCGGTCCGGTCGACGCGGTTCCCCCGCCTGTGTCGACGTCGGGCAGGGGCCAGACGAGGCCGAGGACCAGCCCCACGAACCCCAGGATCGCCACCCGCGTCGCCGGGAGGCGGTGAATCCGCGCAGCCGCCAGGCGGCGCATTCCTGCCGCGGACAGGAACCGCGCCCATCCGGCCGGGCTGTTCCGGCTTCCGCGGTCGGGTTGGTCTGCTGGCGACGGATTGTCCATGGATCAAGGTTCCGGCGATGCAGCGACGGCCGTGTTTTCGTCCGGCCCGCCCAAGAGGAAGTAGGCGGAGACGAGCAGGTCGAAGCGGGTGTTGCCCCAGGTGTCGGTGCGCGGTCGGGTGATGTTCAACTGCTCCTCGACGAGCTTCTCCGGATGGCTGGCGATGGCGTGGATGATGTCCAGGATGCGGCGGCGCGGCGCCTGGCCGGTGACCTGAGCCTGGATCTGCCAGAGTTGGTTCGCGCCCGGTCGCCGGGGAGCGTCGTCCACGGGCTGACTCAGGCCCAGCTTGATCCGCGGCCGCTCGACGTGGTGTTCCTCCATCAGCGCCGTCAGCTCGGTGCGCAGCCGGGCCTGGGCGAGACCCGGGTTCTCGGCGCGCCAGAAGCGGGCGGCCAGCGCCTCTTCTGTCGCCCGGGCCGCCTCCACGCGCTCGTTCCAGTCGCTGCGCTCGAGCAGGGCGCGGGAGCGGGACAGGCGGTCGGCGGTAACGGCGTAATCCGAGCCGACCGTGGACAGGCGTCCGGACTGGACGTCGGCGATGACATAGAAAAGGATGATCGCGACGATCAGCCAGACGCCGGCCCGCAGCACGGGCTTGGCGGCCAGTTCGTCGCGGATCCGAACGATGGCCGGAGGAAGGTTCATCCGGATCCTCCGCGGGCGGCGGCGGGATCGACCCGCAGGCGGATCTCCATGCCGCCCTGTTGCGCTTGCCCCGGTTCCACCCCGGTAAACAGGCTCTCACCCTGCAGGGCGGCAACGGTGGCGACGGTGTCCAGGTTGCGGTCGCCGAGGATCACCACCAGTTCGCCACGCTGGTAGCGCCAGCCGCGGAACTCGGTTGTCGGATCCGGCAGCGCCTGGTCGACCCGGGCCATGACGAACGCCTGCGAGGGGATGTCGAGCAGCCCGGCGAGGTGTTCCGTGCGGCGGTTGAGGGCAGCGAGCTCGGCGCGCGCCCCGCGCACCGGGGCGCGGTCGCTGTGGAGATCGGCGAGTTCGCCCTAGGCGGCGCCGGTGCGGAGGTGCAGGCGGGAGTGTCGGGCCGCCGGGCTTGCTGCGACGGCCACGGCCAGCGCGAGGCCGGCGATCACCAGGTTGCGTTCGTTGGCAAGCAGCCACGCACGGGGGGTGATCGGGAAGGCCCAGGGTTCGCCGGCCGTGGCGGGAGCCGGTTCCCGAGGTGCCTCGCCCGCGGTGTCGTCCACGAGTTCCTGGCGGGCGACAAACCACTCGATCCGGGCCGCGTCCGGGCGCGCTGGCTGCCAGAGGGAGTCGACGAGGGCGGCATTGCGCCAGAACTGCAGTTCGAAGCCCTCGTGGCACTGCTGGATGGCGAATCCGCCGCTACGGTCGTCCGCTCCGGGGCGGTCGCCCGCTTGCGGGCGCGGATAAAAGACGGTCTCGGGAACGGTGCGAACGCGGGCCAGGTCGGCGTCGGAGTCGAGGTCGAGCAGGTCCGGTTGAGGGTCCACCACGTCGGCGTCCCAGAACCAGACCATGGCGGTGCTGCCGGCAAACACGCAGTGATGGCCGGTACGCTGGAACGGACTCCACACGGGCAGCCGGTGCACGACGGCGGCATCGCGGCGGTTCTTGGGGACGTTGGCGAAGTCCTCCGAGCGGAACAGGCACAGGCCTCGACCGACGATCCAGTGGGGATGGACGGTCTTCAGAGGTATCCCCTGGGCGCCCGTGCGCGTCTGGATGGCGTTGCCGGCGCGCGCGAACCGGGACCGCAGGCGGCGAACGGCCGCGATGACGTCTTCAACCCGCATTCGTGTTCTCCGCGGCGCCAACGCCGACCTCGGCGCCAACGCCGGCCTCGGCGCCCTCGCCGGCGTCCGCGTCGCCTTGGGGGCGTTCACCGAACAACGTCGAGCCGGTCCGTTGCGGTGTTCGCGCGGCGATCGCCGGGGGTTCCGAGTAGCGGTACTCCGTGCGCCAGGGGAAATCCTCCGCGCTCGGCGTCAGGGTGACGCCGCGGACAACCCGGGATCCACCCTCGGGCCACCAGGTCGACACCCGGAGCATGGGCAGGGGAAAGCCGAGGATCTCGTCGCGCACCACCGGCGGCGCGCGACCGGTGAGTTCGCGGATCTGGTCGGGACTGACAACGGAGCGTTCCCGCCGCGCCTCGAGAAGCGGTCCGAGGGCCTCCGGCTTGACGCCCAGGAGCGCGACCGCAAGCTCCTCGGGCATGGTGGTGAAGTTGATGCCTGGCACCAGGCGCGGCGTGGCAAGCTCCCGCACCCGGCGCCACTGGCTCGGCGGCAGCAGGCCGTCCGCGCCGAGGACGTGCGCGAGTTCCATGGGACTCTGCAGGAACCAGTTGGCCGGGGCGGCGCGCCCGGCGCGCTGATAGTCGAAGCGTTCGGCGCCGTCCAGGGTGAGGTCCTGGTTGCGGTCGACGTAGTCCACGAGCCTCGGCATCAGGCGGGCGACGGCATCGGGTTCCGCGCCGAGATACTCGAGGAGGATGGGCAGCGCGCCGAGCCCCGGCGAGTTGACCGGCACGAGGCCGGCCTCGTCCTGAACGCTGAAGACCACGCCGCCCAAGCCGGCGTAGGGCTCGCCGGCGAGGCCGATTTCGCCGTCGCCGAAACCCTCCTCGGGCGGTACGTCGGGGTCCGTGAACAGCTGTTCGCGGGAGTGGACCAGGGCGCGGTGGTTCACGACGTTGGTGGCCAGCAGGTAGAGCACCGTAGCCTCGGTGCCGCGGCGGTCGATCTCCGCCTGCAGCAACAGCTTGGCCCGGCGGGCGTCCTCGACATGCTCGTCCGTGGCGCGGTCCATGTACGCGGCGAGCGCCGCCAGCGCCACCAGCGCCCACAGCGTGGCCGCGAGGATGAACCCACGGGTGTTCCTCGCAAACGTGACATCTCGGCGATATCGGAAGTTCCGGACACACGCGCCGACCGTCGCACAGGTGACATCTCGGCGATATCGCGGGCCCCTGGCTGTCCGAGCCGAAGCCGCGATCACAGGAAGTCCTCCTCGTTGGTGAAGGGCATTGGGGACGGCTCCACGTGCCCGGTCCAGACCACCTCGTCGTCATCCGCCACCAGGCGGACAAGGCGCGGCGTGCGCGCGGTCTCGGCACCGTCGGCGAGCCAGCGGTCCTGCCACTTGGCAGGAGGCGCGGCGGAACGGGAAGTCCCCCTGGCGAGGGCCGCGTCGATGGCGGCGTCGATCGCGTCCACGGGATTGGAGGCGACGCCCGGTACGCCCGCGGCGTACTGGAACGACAGGGAAGCGTCTTCGGAGCCGTGGACGTGCCACTCGACGATGGGAGTGGCCGTCGCGGGATCGATGATCGCGGCGTATTCGGCGTAGACCACGGTCGAGGCGAACTCGTCGCTGGCCACCGACCAGCGGACGGTGACCGGGGTGCCCGGTTCGGCGTGCAGCGGTTCCAGCGTGATGCCCGTGAACGATTTGGCGTCGCCCTGAAACCGGCGCGCGATGCGGCCGTAGGGCACGATGCCGCGGACACTGGTTGCGAACCATTGCTGGCCGAGGGTCTGGGACGCGGCGGTGCGGAAGTGGCGCGTGACCGTCTCGTAACGGGCGGTGAACAGGCTCAGGCCCTCGAGCACGAGACCCACGAGCAGCGACAGGATCACGAAGGTGACCAGAAGCTCCACCAGAGTCAGGCCGGCAGGGCGGGACCGGATGCGTATCGGAATGGTCGGCATCCTGTCTCCGGTCAATCGAAGTCCATGAAGAAGCCGCGAACCTTTTCGTAGCCCACGACCCGCAGGTGCCAGGTGCCCAGGGTGCGGCCGGCATCGGTGACCGTGAACTCGACCTCGTAGAGGCCGAGGTCGAAATCGCCCATGGCGCCCGAGGGGGACTGGCCCGTGCGGATCGGCTCCACGAGGGTCGACTGCCAGTCGATCTCGGCGGTGCCGAAGACCAGGCTGCCTTTCGGCTGCCGCATCGGGTTGACGGCGGACAGGTGCTCGACGGCGTTGCGTACCACGAGGGTCTGGCGGGAGACGTCGTTGGCACGGCCGAGGGCGAACAGGTTGCTGTCGAGGAGGCCGTAGAGCGCCATGGCCCCGGCGGCGAAGATGGCCAGGGCGACACAGCTCTCGAGCAGCGTGAAGCCTCGGGAGCGACGCCGTTGGGGGCGGAACCGGATCATCGGGTCACGCTTCGCCCGTCTCGACCCGACAGTAAGGCGCCACCAGTTCCACCTCCACGGGCGGCGTGTCGTCGTGCTCCAAGGCGAGCCGGCCGCCCAGGCAGGCGCCGGTGGCGCGAACGATCAGGGGCGCGTCCAGGTAGAGGCGCCAGCCGGCCGGAATCTCCAGACGGTGGACCGGCAGCCCCGTGAGGTCGTGGACGAGTGGGCCGGGCTGCCCTTCAGGGTCGAGATCCGCCTCGGCTTCGAGTTCTTCAAGCGCCTCGGTATCCAGAACGACGAAGCCCCGGCCCTGGAGCAAGGCCTCGGTGCCGAGTCCGGCGATCTCGTTGAGGATCAGGTCGCGCTCGGAATTTCGGGCCACCCCGGCGGTAAAGCGTTCGAGATTCGGCAGCACCAGGGCACCGATCACGCCGAGGAGGGCGAGGACCACGAGCAGTTCCACGAGGGTGATGCCCATCGGCGCGAGGCGCGACCGGGTCGCCCCCACGGATCTCCACGGTGCCATGGGCGGCGGGGTCAGGATGTCTCGGCGGGGCTGTCCGGGAGCAAACCGATGTCGGCGGCGTTGCCCTCCCCGCCTACGGCCTTGTCTTCGCCGAGGGAGTAGAGCGCCAGTCCCTGGAGGTTGTTCGCCGGGAACTGGTAGCGGTAGGGCATGTGCCACGGGTCGGGGCGAATCTCGCTCGAGAGGTACGGTCCCTTCCAGTATTCGGCGACGTCGGCGGGCGCATCCATGAGCGCGAGCAGTCCCTGCTCCGTCGTCGGGTAGCTGCCGATGTCCAAACGATACGTCTGGAGGGCGTTGTGGTACATCTTGATCTGCGTCTCCGCCGCCTGGACCTTGGCCTGATCAGCTCTTGCCCAGTAGTTGGGCAGAACGAGTCCCATCAGGAGGCCGAGGATGACGAGCACGACCATCAGCTCGAGCAACGAGAAGCCAGACGCCGGGCGCCGCCGCCGGTGTTCAGAGCGGCACTTCATTAATGGTCACCATGGCCAAAATGACGCCAATCATTATCGCCCCGAGTACCGCGCCTATCAACAGGATGGCGACCGGCTCGATGAGGGTCAGGACACGCTTCATGCGGCGCGTGCTGTTCTCCTCGTAGAGGGTGGCGAGCGCGCGCATCATCTCCGCGAGCTGGCCCGACTGTTCGCCCACGCGCACGAGGTTGTAGCCGGTGGGGGTCAGGGCGTCGTGTTGCTCGAGCGCAGCGGAGAGGTTCTCGCCGCCACGGACGTCCACCAGGGTCCGGTCGAGGATCGTGCGGCGGCGGCTGATGCGCACGCCTCGGGCGGCGAGACGCAGCGCCGCGATCATCTCGACCCGGCTTTCGAGCATGGCGCCCATGGACGACGCCCAGCGGGCGGTGTCGGCTTCCGTGTACCACTGTCCGAGGACCGGAAAGCGGGCCAGAGCGTCCACCGCGCGCTGGCGAAACCTCCTGTTGCGGAACAGGACGACGAGGACACCTGCGATCAGCGCGACGCCGACGACCACGAGCCAGGCGTTGTCGTTGAACCACAGGCCGGCGCCTAGCACCACGTTCGAGATCAGGGGCAGTTCCTTGCCTCCCTCGAGCAGGTTGGCGAACCGGGGCACGACGAAGACGAATACCGCGAGCACGGCGGCGATGCCGGAGGCCACTAGGATCGTCGGGTACGCCAGCGCCGAGCGCATGTCGGCGGCGACGCGTTCGTCGACCTCCAACTGCTCGACGGCCTGGCCCAGGGCGCCGGCGAGACGGCCGGTCTGCTCGCCGGCCTCGATCAGGTGGTAGACGTAGTCGGGCAGCGGAAGCTCGGCGGCGCGCAGGGCGGCGAGGAAGTTCGCGCCGCGCACCAGTTCGCGCGACATCCGGGCGAAGGCGGCGGCCAACGCGGGGTGGTAGCTGCCCTGGCTCTGGGAACGTACGGCTTCGCCGAGAGGGACGCCAGAACGGAGCAGCGTGGCGAGTTCGCGCAGGCCGACGACGACGTCCACGGGGCGGAGTCTTCGTCGGAACAGCGATGGCACCGGTGGACGCGTCTCGGTGACGGCGACGACGGTCTGCCCGTCCCGGCCGAGGCTGCGGGTCACTTCGGCGGCGGAGGCGGCTTCCATCTGGCCCTTGGTCAGCTCGCCGTCGCCGTTGACGAGTTCGTAGTCGTACTGCGGCATGGTTAATCCCGGGTGCCCATCCGGGTCACGTGTCCTCGACGTGGCTCATGGCCTGGCGCAGCACCTCGTCCACGGTGGTCTTGCCGTGGGAGGCCTTGATCAGGCCGTCGGCGAGCAGCGTGCGGTGGCCCTGCTCCTGGTGGACGAAGCGGCGGAGGTCGTTCAAGGGGGCGCCGGCGACGATCCGGTCCTGCAGTTCGGCGGTCACCGGGATCAATTCGTAGATGCCCATGCGGCCGCGGTAGCCGGTGTGCTGGCAGGCTTCGCAACCAACGGCGCGGGCCCATTGGTCACCGAGCAGTTCGGCGGGTGCGGCGTCCAGCAGTTCGGTCGCCAGCGCCGGAGGGTCGTCCGGTTCGGCACAGTGGGGACAGAGCCTGCGCACCAGGCGCTGGGCCTGGACGCCCTGCAGGGTGGCGGCCACCTGGAAGGGCTCGACGCCCATGTCGATCAGGCGGGTGAAGCTCGACACGGCGTCGTTGGTGTGCACCGTGGACAACACGATATGGCCCGTCAGCGACGATCGCATGGCGATCTCGGCGGTCTCCAGGTCGCGGATCTCGCCGATCATGATCACGTCGGGGTCGTGACGGAGGATGTGGCGCAATGCCTTCGCGAAGGTGTAGCCGATCTCCGCGTGGACCTGGATCTGGGTGATGCTGGGCATCTGGTACTCGACCGGGTCTTCGACGGTGATGATCTTGCGGATGCCGTCGTCGATGTACTCCAGCGCCCCGGCGAGGGTGGTGGACTTGCCGCAGCCGGTGGGGCCGGTGACCAGAACGATGCCGTTGCTGGCGCTCATCCAGCCCTGGAAGAGGTCCAGGTGGTCGGGCTCCATGCCGAGGCTCGCTAGGGCGTATTCCTCGCCGCGGTCCTGGGCGAGCAGCCGCAGCACGATGGACTCGCCGAAGGCGCAGGGGACGGTGGACACCCGGATTTCCATCTCCTTGCCGGAGATGCGCTCGCTGATGCGGCCGTCCTGGGGGAGGCGACGTTCGGCGATGTCGATCTCCGAGATCAGCTTGATGCGCGAGGCGACGGCGGGGAAACGGTCGATGGGCTGCGACAGGCGGTTGTGCAGGACACCGTCGACGCGCATGCGGACGGTGAAGTGCTCTTCCGCCGGCTCGATGTGGATGTCCGAGGCGTTGAGATCCACGGCCTGGGACAGGAGGTTGTTGACGAGTTCGATGACGGGCGCCTCTTCGGCCATCTCGCGCAGCGCCTTGGCGTCGTCCCCCGAGAACAGGTCCTCCATGGCGCGTTCCTTGCGGACGGCATCCAGCAGGCGGTCGATCTGGTGGTTGGCGGCGAGGTGATAGGTGATGTCCTCGCCCGGATAGAAATAGTTGAAGGTCTCGACCAGCGTGCTGTCGCGGATGTCCTTGGCGATGCAGCAGAGGTTGCCGTTGTTCTGCCAGGCCACCGTGGCGTGGTCGAGGAACCATTCAAGCTTGATGGGCGAGTCGACCATGAAGCGGTACACGTCGAGGTTCTCGGGGAGTTCCCCGTCTTCCCTGAGGTAGGTCGCACCGAGTTGGGCGGACAGGGTCTCCAAGAGGACGTCCTCGGAGATCGCACCGGTGCGCAGCAGCAGGGCACCGAGCTTGCCGCCGGCGCTCCGCTGGATGTAGAGGGCACGGTCGACATCCGCCTGCTGGATGGCGTTTCGTTCGACCAGCAACTCGCCTAAGCGCTTCATGTGCCAATGATACTCCCCCAGCGGCTTGGATCGCGCTTCCCCGCCCCTTGCGAAGTTCGCACTGTCCTGCAGATGGGGGCGGGCCGGCACGGGAAAACGGCGCGCCGCTCCGCGTCCGCAAGCCCGTCGGGACGGTTCACCCGGATGTGGCTCCGGCCCGATCCCGCAGACCTTGGCCCCGCGCAAAGGTAGGATCGCGGTACTGGTTGGAGAAGGGAGATCACGCATGCGTGCAACCTCGGTCGGGTTGATTACCCGTGTGCTCGCCGGGCTCTTCGTGGTCGGAGCCGCCTATTCGGCGGCCGAGTCCGTGACGGTGGTCTCGTGGGGCGGCTCGTACGCCGAGGCCTGCGAGGAGGCTTATCTCAAGCCGTTTGCAGTCGATACCGGGATCGAGGTCGCGCTGGACGACTACAGCGGCGGGCTGTCGGAAATCCGCTCCCAGGTGGAAGCAGGCAACGTCCATTGGGACATCGTCGACATCCAGTTTCCGGACCTGGTCCGCGGTTGCGACGAAGGGCTTTTCGAGACGCTCGACACCTCGCTGCTGGCGCCCGGGGCGGACGGTTCGGCGCCCGAGGACGACTTCTATCCCGACCTGATCAGCGAGTGCGGCATTGCGATGCTGTTCTTCTCCACAGTCGTCGCCTACAACCATGAACGGACGACGGGCGAGGTTCCCCGCACGATCCAGGACTTCTTTGATCTGGACCGGTTTCCCGGGCGGCGGCGCGCGCGGCCCCCCCCCCGGGGGGATATAAAAATAGCCCACATGGCGGGCGGCGTGCCGGCCCCGGCGGGGAAACCCCGTATAGATACACGCCCAGGCGGCGCCCC
>VXPO01000154.1:15767-18778 GCA_009839505.1 Gammaproteobacteria bacterium | reverse complement strand
TCTGGCAGCCTAACACCCGGGCCCGCGCATTTCGCCGCCCCCCCCGTCGGGGGGGGCCCCCTCGCCCCCGCAGCCATGCGAGACGCGACCGCTTCGCGGTCGCCCGAGAATTCGCTGGCGCGAATTCTCCTTGCATGCGACTACCGACTGCTGGCCGAGTGGTGGTGCGATGTGGCGTGTAGCATGATGGCAACCTTGTGGTTGTTGGGGGACCGGCAATGTCTTTTCGTAGCGAAGTTCACGACTGGCTCGACGCCAACTGTCCTGCGAGTTGCCGCGGGCCGGGCGAAGTGCCCGGAGGCGGCACCAAGGTGTCGATGACCGACGACCAGCGCCTGTGGATCGAGCGTTGCGCCGAGCGTGGCTTCACGGTACCGACCTGGCCGGAGGAGTACGGCGGTGCTGGACTCGACAAGGACGACTTGGTCACGCTGCTGCAGGAAATGCGCGCTCTCGACATCCGCGCGGCCGTCTCCGGCATGGGCACCATGATGATCGGGCCCACGCTCCTCGAGTACGGTACCGAGGAGCAGAAGAAGCGCCACCTGCCGCGGATCGCCCGGGGCGAGGTCTGGTGGTGCCAGGGTTACTCGGAACCGAGTTCCGGCTCGGACCTCGCCTCGCTGCGTACCCGCGCCGAGGACCAAGGCGACCACTTCGTCGTCAACGGCCAGAAGATCTGGACCTCGGGGGCTTTCAACGCCGATTGGATCTTCTGCCTGGTACGCACCGATCCCGATGCGCCGAAGCATGAGGGCATCAGCTTTCTCCTGTTCACCATGGACCAGCCCGGGGTCACGGTGCGGCCGATCCGCCTGATCTCCGGCGCGTCGCCGTTCTGCGAGACCTTCTTCGACAACGCCATCGCCGAGAAGGACGACCTCGTCGGCGAACTTAACAAAGGCTGGACCGTCGCCAAGCGGCTGCTCCAGCACGAACGCTCGGGCATCGGCATGCTGGCCAGCGGCACGAACCGTGAAAGCGGCGCCGAGCTGTACGACCTCGCACGCCGCTTCGCCGGCGAGGACGACGGCCGGATTGCGGATGCGGACCTGCGCCACGCCATCGCCGGCCACTACATCGACGCCGAGGCCTTTCGCTTGACGCAACGCCGCACCGTGGAGGAATCGCAAGGCTCGACCCCCGGTCCGGCGACGTCCATCTTCAAGTACTACGGTGCCAACCTGCGCAAGGAGCGCGCCGAACTGCAGATCAACATGATGGGTACCCGCGGCATCGGTTGGCAGGGAGACGACTTCAACCCGAGCGAACTGGCCATGACCCGCGCATGGCTCGCCGGCAAGGCAGGCTCGATCGCCGGCGGCAGCAACGAGGTGCAGCTCAACATCATCGCCAAGCGGGTGCTGGGGTTGCCGGACTGACGCCTGCCCAAGGGCGACGCTTGCGGCGTCCCACTATACCGGGGGTGGGTGTCCCTTTTTCGCCATAGGGTGGATGTCCCCTTGCCAAACAGCGGCTGTTTCGAATAGGTTGCGCGGCTCCTTAGACAACACCAGCGAAGGGAAGGACCAAATGAGTCACCGAACCCAGTTCTACATCAACGGCGAGTGGGTCGAGCCCCTGTCCGACGAGCGGCTGGACGTCGTCAATCCCGCTACCGAAGAGGTCATCGGCCAGGTGGCCCTCGGCAACGCCGAGGATGTCGACCGCGCCGTCGCAGCCGCAGTCGCGGCTTTCGACTCCTACTCGAAGACCACACGCGAGGAACGCGTCGATCTGCTGCAGCGGATCATCGACGTCTACAAGTCGCGAATCCCCACCGTGGCCTCGACCATCAGCGAAGAGATGGGCGCGCCCGCGGCACTCGCCAACGCCGCTCAGGCTCCGGCCGGACTCGGCCACTTCATTTCGACCCTGAGCGTCTTGAAGCGGTTCGAGTTCGAGGAGGACATCGGCTCGTCCCGCGTCATTCGCGAGCCGGCAGGCGTCTGCGGCCTCATCACGCCGTGGAACTGGCCGATCAACCAGATCGCCTGCAAGGTCGCGCCGGCGCTGGCCGCGGGCTGCACAATGGTGCTGAAGCCCTCCGAGGTCGCGCCGTTCAACGCCATCGAGTTCGCCGAGGTGCTGGACGAAGCCGGTGTTCCGCCGGGCGTCTTCAACCTGGTCAACGGCGATGGTCCCACCGTCGGCGCCGCGATCTCGTCCCATCCGGACATCGACATGGTGTCGTTCACGGGCTCGACGCGAGCCGGCGTCGAAGTGGCCCGAAACGCCGCCCCGACGGTGAAGCGGGTCGCCCAGGAACTCGGCGGCAAGAGCGCCAACATCATCCTCGACGACGTGGACTTCGCCTCCACCATCTCCCGCGACGTATTCCAGATGTGCACCAATTCCGGCCAGTCGTGCAACGCGCCGACCCGCATGCTGGTGCCCACCGCGCGCATGGACGAGGCGGCCGAGATCGCCAAGTCGGCCGCCGAGAACGTCAAGGTCGGCGATCCCAACGCGCCCGACACGACCATCGGGCCGGTCGTCTCCGAGGTCCAATTCAACAAGATCCAGGGACTGATCGAGAAAGGCATCGAGGAAGGCGCAAGGCTCCAATGCGGTGGCCCCGGCCGACCCGACGGGTTGAACGCCGGCTACTACGTGAGGCCAACCGTGTTCTCGCACGTCACCAACGACATGACCATCGCCCGGGAGGAGATCTTCGGGCCGGTACTGTCGCTCATCGGCTACGAGGACGACGACGATGCGGTCAGGATCGCCAACGACACCAGCTACGGCCTGTCCGGCTACGTCTCCGGCACCGGCGACCGCGCCCGCGACGTCGCCCGCCGCATCCGCACCGGCAACGTCCACTTGAACGGCGCACCGGTGGACAACAAGGCGCCGTTCGGCGGCTACAAGCAGTCCGGGAACGGTCGCGAATGGGGCCGCTACGGTTTCGAGGAGTTCCTCGAGGTCAAGGCGATCATGGGGTACAACAACTAGGGCTAGCGATAGGGACATCCACCCTTCGGCCATTTTGGGACACCCACCCGCTG
>VXPO01000154.1:0-15757 GCA_009839505.1 Gammaproteobacteria bacterium | reverse complement strand
AGGGCTAGCGATAGGGACATCCACCCTTCGGCCATTTTGGGACACCCACCCGCTGCAGCTGGTATTTCGAGATGGACGCCCGAGTCGAAGGAGGGCTAGCGATAGGGACATCCACCCTTCGGCCATTTTGGGACACCCACCCGCTGCAGCTGGTATTCGAGATGGACGCCCGAGTCGAAGGCGGCAGGGTGGATGTCCCCTTTCCGCCGTAGGGTGGATGTCCCCTTTCCGCCGTAGGGTGGATGTCCCCTTTCCGCCGTTTTTTTGGCGCTCCAGGGCGTCCCGCCGGTTCAGGTCCGACTGATGTAACCTCGCGCCCTGAGACGGGGCTTGGCCATGATCCTCCTCATCGACAACTACGACTCGTTCACCTACAACGTCGCGCAGTACCTTGGAGAACTCGGCGCCGAGGTCCACGTGCGGCGCAACGACGAGATCACCCTGGCGGAGATCGAGGGGCTCGCACCAGAGAAGATCGTCATCTCGCCGGGGCCGTGCACGCCCAACGAGGCCGGCATTTCGCTTGCCGTGGTGGAGACGTTCGGCGCCGACGTGCCGATCCTCGGCATCTGCCTCGGACATCAGAGCATCGGCCAAGCCTACGGCGGCAGGGTCCGTCGGGCCCGCGAGGTCATGCACGGCAAGCTGAGCGCGATCCACCATAGTGGCCGGGGCGTGTTCCGCGAGCTGCCACCCGCGTTCGATGCCACCCGCTATCACTCGCTGATCGTCACCGACATCCCGGAGTGCCTCGAAGTGACGGCCTGGACCGCCACGGAAGACGGTGAAGCCGACGAGGTAATGGGCTTGAGGCATCTCGAGCATCCGGTCGAAGGCGTACAGTTCCATCCCGAGTCGATCAAGACGAAGGTCGGCCATCAATTGCTCGGCAACTTCCTGAACTAACCCGTCGACGTAGACCGTGAGGAGACCACGATGCAGATGAGCGAGGCCCTCGCAGCCCTGGTTGGCCGTCGGAACCTGAGTCGGGCGGACACCAGGACGGTGTTCGACACCATCATGGCGGGCGACGCCACGCCGGCGCAGATCGCCGGCGTGCTCGTCGGTCTCAAGGCCAAGGGAGAAACCGTGGACGAGATCGTCGGCGCGGCCCAAGCCATGCGCGCGGTGTCCACGAAGGTCGATGTCGACGTTCCCTACCTGGTCGACACCTGCGGGACCGGGGGGAGCGGCACCGCCAAGCGTTTCAACATATCCACGGCGGCCGCTTTCGTCGCCGCCGCCGCCGGGGCCCATGTCGCCAAACACGGCAACCGCGGGGCATCCAGTGCGAGCGGCAGCGCCGACGTGCTCGAGGCCGCCGGCGCCAGTATCGAACTGCACCCCGGGCAGATCGCCCGCTGCATTCGCGAAGCGGGCGTCGGTTTCCTGTTCGCCCAGCGTCACCACGGCGCCATGCGCCATGCGGGTCCCGTAAGGCGCGAACTCGGCATCGGCACGATATTCAACCTGCTTGGGCCGCTGACCAACCCGGCCGGGGCAACGCGCCAGGTGCTCGGCGTGTTCGCCGCCGAGTGGCAGCGTCCGCTGGCCGAAGTGGCCCGCGAGCTGGGGTCCGACCGCGTCCTGGTGGTGCACAGCCAGGGACTCGACGAACTGTCGATCCAAGACGCGTCCGTCGTCGTGGAACTCGATGCCGGCTCCATCGACACCTACGAGGTCTCGCCTGTCGACTTCGGAATGCGCGAGCAGGAGATGGACGAACTGCATGCCGATGCGCCCGCGAAAAGCCTCGAGTTGATCCGGGCGGCACTCGGCGGCACGAACGAAGCCGCCTCGGACATCGTGGCACTGAATGCGGGCGCGGCGATCTACGCGGCCGGGGTGAGCACGTCGCTCGGCAACGGCGTCGGGCTGGCGCAGGACGTCATCGCTTCCGGGCAGGCCGCCGAGAAGTTCAAGGAGTTCATCGACCTGACCCGGATGATGGCGGAACTATGAACAGGCCCGCGCGGCGCTCCCGCCGCCCGGCCGGCATCCTGGTCGAGATTCTCGAACACAAGCGGGCCGAGGTGGCAGACCGGCGACGCAAACGGTCACTCGAGGAAGTACGTCGAGCCGCCGAATCCACACCGTCGGCGCGAGGATTCGCCCAAGCACTGTCGGACCATCGGCCTGCCGTGATCGCGGAGATCAAGCGCGCGTCACCCAGCGAAGGCGTCATCCGACCCGACTTCGATCCGGCCGCCCTTGCCGAGTCCTACCAACGCGCCGGGGCTGCGTGTCTGTCGGTATTGACGGATGAGCGGTTCTTCATGGGAAGCGATGCGCATCTCGGCCAAGCCCGTGGCGCAGTCGGCCTGCCGATCCTGCGCAAGGACTTCACGATCGATCCGTACCAGCTCTACGAGGCACGCGCCCTCGGTGCGGACTGCGTGCTGCTCATCGCGTCCGCAGTCGAGGCGATGCGTCTGGCCGAACTCGGCGAACTCGCCGGGGAACTCGCCATGGACGTCCTGATCGAGGTCCACGACCGCACCGAACTCGAATCGGCCCTGGCTCTGAATCCCAAGCTCGTGGGCATCAACAATCGCGACCTGCGCACGTTCGAGACGCGGTTGGACACCACCCTCGAACTGCTGGCGGACATTCCCGGCGAAGTGATCGTGGTCACCGAGAGCGGAATCCACACGCCGGAGGATGTTCGCCGTCTGCGTGCCGCCGGCGTCGAGGCATTCCTGGTCGGCACCGCGTTCATGCGCGAAGCGGACCCCGGAAACGCTCTGCGTCGATTGTTTGCACCAGGGAAAGACGATGCGGGCGACCATTAGCTGGACCGGCGACGTCCGCTTCGACGGACTGTCCGGCAGCGGCCACCGGGTCGCCATCGACGGTCCTCCGGAACTCGGCGGGCACAACCAAGGCGTGCGACCCATGGAGCTCATGCTCTTGGGGGTGGGTGGCTGCACTTCGTTCGATGTCGTCAACATCCTGCGCAAGGGCCGCCAGGACCTTGTCGACTGCGTGACGGAAATCGATGCCGAGCGAGCGGCAACCGACCCCAAGGTGTTCACCCGCATCCACTTCCACTTCCGCGTCACGGGGCGGGGGCTCGACGCCGGCAAGGTTGAACGCGCCATCCGACTGACCGCGGAGAAGTACTGCTCCGCATCGATCATGCTGGAGCGCGCCGGCGTTGCCGTCACCCACGACTACGAGTTGATCGAAGCATGACTGGCCGACCACCGTTGGCGGGCCTTCACCATGTTGCCCTGCATGCTCGTCGGTTCGAGGCCACCGAGGCGTTCTACACCGAGATCGTCGGCATGACGGTGGAGTGGCGTCCGGACGACGACAACGTCTACCTGACCTCGGGGACCGACAACCTCGCGATCCACCGAGCCGAAGGCACCGTGGAGGAACACGGCCAACGGCTCGACCACATCGGCTTCCTCGTCGATAGGGCGGAGGACGTGGACCGCTGGTACGACCACCTGAGGTCGCGGGACGTCGCCGTGGATGCGCCGCCCCGCACGCACCGGGATGGCGCCCGTTCCTTCTACGCCAAGGATCCCGAAGGCACCACCGTGCAGTTCATCCACCATCCGCCGTTGGCACCTCGCCGGGCGTAAGGCACCCTCTTCCGCGCCAACCCAGAGATTCGCAAAGCGAATCTCGGGCGACCGCGTAGCGGTCGCGTCAGATCCTGTACGTCGTCTCCGTCATGAGCCGGGACGCCAAACCCATGGCGCCCTTGACCATTTCCGGAAACGGCAGTCCTCCGGCGCGCGCTGCATCCTCGCCGTGGCGGACTTCGTCGGCGCGCATCTCGGCGAGGATCGCGCGGCTGCGTTCATCCGCCTCCGGCAGCTTGTCGATGTGCCGGTCGAGGTGCTGGCGCACCTGGTCCTCCGTGGCTTCGATGAACCCGAGGCTAACCCGGTCGCCGAGCAAACCGGTGACGGCGCCCAAGGCATAGGAAGCGATGTAGAACGCCGGGTCGAGAACACTGGGACGACCGTCGAGCTCGCCAAGGCGCTCGCGGCACCACGCCAGGTGGTCCTCCTCCTGCCGGGAGGCGGCAGCCAGGGAATCCCGCGTCTCGGCCCGTCGTGCCGTCAGCGACTGCCCCTCGTAGAGTGCCTGGGCGCAGATCTCCCCACAGTGGTTGACGCGCATCAGGCCGGCAGCGTGACGTCGTTCGGTATCGTTCAACGGCGCTTCGCGGTCGCCGGCGGGGTTGGGGCGGTCCGCCTTGACCACGCCGGTCACGCTGCGCAGACCCCGGTCGAGGGCTGTCAGAAGCGTATCGAGTCGAGTCATGTCGTTCCTCGCCGCCATGGACGACCTGAGCTTACACCCGGTGGCTCGATCGGACACTCTCCAACGTGAGACCCACCGGCTCGATCGTCATTTCTGACTACATCCGTCAAGCCAAGCTCGGCCGAAACGAGCTACACCACCGTGATCCCCCTGCGCATGAGCTTGGCGGCGACCACGAGGCGACGGGCCGGGTCGCCGCCCCGGAGGGCAACAGGCGCCTGCGGATCCAGGGAGGCGAGCAGCGTTTCCCCGGCCTGGCTCTCCGACTCGTCGAGATCCAGGCGCTGCGGGGAATCCGTGCGCGGAGCGTCGTACTCGGCCAGCAGCTCGAATATGTCGGCCCGGGCGAAACAGACGACGGCGCCATCGGTCTCCATCACCGCATCATCGTCCGCCGGGCACTGCATCAGGGCGGACTCCTCGGCGAAGAACTCGCCCCTCGACAGGTGGTTGCCGGCGAAGCGCACGAAGCCCTGCGCGACGACGAACACCCCGTCCGAAATCGAGCCGCGGGCGAGGATCCGTTCGCCTGCCGACAAGCGCTTCAGCGTGCCGGTGCGCAGCAGCCTTGCCCACACGGTCGGAGGGAACCAGCGCAACACGGGTCCCTGCAGGAGCGCGTCCATCCAGTCGTCGACGCTCGCGACTTCCGGCGACGAGACCTCGTCTCCACCGTCCAGAAGGTGCCGGATCGACGACAGGTCGACGGCAATCATCTCCACTGCAGTGACCGTCGATATCTCGGCACCGTCCGGAGCACAGACGTCCAGTGAACGGCCTTCGGTCGAACCTGCGCTGACGCGGGCGACACCGGTGCCGCCGTGCACCGCAACGACCCCCTCCACTAAGAAGAGCTCCCTGGCCAGTCGTTGTCCCCGGCGCCGCACCGTGCGTTGTTCCGGTAGCCGCAAGCGGTTGGCGTGCCGCGCCACGGTGGCAAGCGCGCCGCGGTCCAGAAATCGGAAAGGTTCGAAGGTTCTGAGCTCGTCGATCACGCTGCACCTCGGTTTCTTGAGAAGGAACCCGAGAGTGCCTGCACCCGGCACGGGAGTCTGTCAGCCGATCGCCCTTTGCAACGCGCGAAATCCGATGTCCCGGCGGTAGGTCATGCGCCGCCAGTGGATGGTTGCCACCCGCTGGTACGCCAAGCTCTGTGCTGCGGCGATGTCTTCACCGAGACCCACGACGCACAGCACCCGGCCGCCCGCGGTCACGACAGTCCCGTCGGATACTGCAGTTCCCGCGTGGAACACCTTGGTGTCGGGGAGATCGTCGTCGAGGCCGGCGATCGCATCGCCCTTGTCGTAGTCCAGCGGATAACCCCCGGCCGCCAGCACCACGCCAAGGGCGGCTCGCGTGTCCCATTCGAGGGTTGCTCCTTCGAGCCCGCGGCCATCCACCGCCCGCAGGCACAACTCGGCGAGATCGGAGCGCAATCTAGCAAGCACCGGCTGGGCTTCGGGGTCGCCGAAGCGGCAGTTGAATTCGACGACGCTCGGCGAACCGTCCGGCGTGATCATCAACCCCGCGTACAGGAACCCTTGGTACGGCATCCCGTCGGCGAGGGCTCCGCGGATCAACGGGTTGACGATCTCCCCCATGATGCGGTCGTGAACAGCCGGCGTGACCACGGGTGCGGGCGAATACGCTCCCATGCCCCCGGTGTTGGGGCCGGTATCCCCCTCGTCGCGGGGTTTGTGGTCCTGGGACGAGGCGAAGGGGACGGCCTGCTCACCATCGCAGATGCAGATGAAGCTGGCTTCCTCGCCGACGAGAAAGTCCTCGATGACGACCTGGTGGCCCGCCTCGCCGAATCGATCGGCCGAGAGCATGTGCCCAACCGCCTCCACGGCTTCCTCGACGTCCCGGGCCACGACCACGCCCTTCCCCGCCGCCAAACCGTCGGCCTTGACGACGATTGGAGCTCCGCGCCCACGGATGTAGCGTTCGGCGGCGGCGGCATCCGTGAACACCTCGCAGGCCGCTGTGGGAATACCGTGACGGGCCATGAACCGCTTGGCGAACGACTTCGATCCTTCGAGCCGCGCCGCCGCCCGAGACGGCCCGAAACACTTGAGGCCGCAGGCGTCGAAGTGGTCGCGGATCCCTGCCACCAGCGGGGCCTCGGGACCAACGATGGTGAGATCGGCAGCGCGGCGCTCGGCGAAAGACGCGAGCGCCTCGAAGTCGTCCGGCGGCAGATCGACGTTGGTCACCTTTGCCTCGGCGGCGGTGCCCGGATTGCCGGGTGCCACGAACACCGTCTCCACCGCGTCCGAGCGCGCCACGGTGCAGGCGAGCGCGTGCTCGCGCCCGCCGGAGCCGACGATCATCACTCTCATGTCTGCGTCTCCAGGTAGCGGATGATCGCGTTCTCGTAGGCGGCCGTGTGCCGGAACGCCTTTAGTGCCATGCGCAGGCGATAGTCGAACGTCGTGCCACCTCGCGCGACCACGTCCAACACCGCGCCGTAGTCGTCCGGGTCGACCACCACCAGCACGTCCCGATGGTTCTTCGATGCCGCGCGCAGCATGGCTGGCCCGCCGATGTCGATGTTCTCCACCGCCAGGTCCAAGGTGCAATCGTCTCGCGCCACGGTCTTCTCGAACGGATAGAGATTGACCGCCACCAGGTCGATACCTTCGATGCCGTGTTCGGCGAGAACGCCGGCGTCCACGTCGCGCCGCGCCAGGATGCCGCCGTGAATCTTCGGGTGCAGTGTCTTCACCCGACCGTCCATGATCTCCGGAAAACCCGTGACCGTCGAAACGTCGGTGACCGTGACGTCGGCCTCGGCCAAGGCGCGTGCCGTGCCCCCGGTCGAGATGATCTCCACGCCGCAGGCGACCAGGCCTCGTCCGAACGCCACGACTCCCGACTTGTCCGAGACACTGAGCAGCGCGCGCCGTACCCCGCGCAGGCTTTCTCCCCGTTCGCTCATTCGAGTGAGACCACGTAGGCGGCCGCGGTAGCCCCCGGATCCTCCAGCCGCAAGGAAATGCCGACGGGAAGATCGGAGCTCATGGTCCGACTGTGCCTGGGCGTCGGCAGGTAGTCGCCGGGTAGCACACGCTGTTCCGCCACCGTGCCGCCGCCCTCCTCCAGGAAGCGCACCGAGAGCGTCGGCAGGCGTTGGCGCATGGAGGCCGTGTTGACGAGAGTCGCCTCCACGGACAATGCCTCGGGCGGTCCGGGCCGCGGCGCGACCGACGTGACGGTGAAGCGAATCGCGTCGAGATCCTTGAACCGCGGCAGCTCCAGGCCGACCAGGTCACCAATCCGTTCGTAGACATCGCGCATGACTGGATCGCGCGACCAGGTATCGAGTCCCAGCGCCAGGATGCCCGCGGCGAGCAGCGCCCATGCCACCAGGTGACCTCCGAGCAACGCGCTGACCGGCCAAGGCCGTCGGACGGTTGCCGGCGCAGCAGGCTGCTCGCGGGGAAACTCCGGCACCGCAACGTCATCCTCGGAGACCTCCTCGACCAGCGGTTCCGGGATAGGTTCCGAATCCACCGCGGTGTCAATGGTTGGATCCGAAGCCGCCTCGGCTTGCGCCGGCATCGACTCGCGCTCGGACGTCTCGGTCCCGGCCAACGCCTCGCGCCCTTGGAACACCGCCAGGCAAGCTCCACAGCGGACGCGCCCGGCCGCTGTTTCGAGTTGCTCTGCGGTGACGCGAAAGCGCGTCTGGCACCTAGGGCACTGGGTGATTAGCGGTTCGGATTCGGACATCGGTGAAGTAGGGCCCAACCGTCGCGGACGACCGGCGGCTCGAATCGGCAATGCGGATCATCGGAGAACGCGGCCATCACCCACCTCGTCTGCGAGGCTAGTATGCCCGAAAGCACCAGGTCCCCGCCCGGGGCCAGCCGTTCAGTCAATGGCCCGGCCAAGGTACGGATCGTGTCCGCCACCAGGTTGGCAAGGACCACGTCGTGGCGGTCGTGGACAGCCTCGAGGTCATCCACGACCTCGATGTCGACACCGTTTCGCCGCGCATTGGCAAGCGTTGCGCGTCGTGCCTGGGCATCGTGGTCGACGGCGACGGCGCGCCCGCCGAGCAGGCAGGCCGCGATGGCGAGGATTCCGGACCCGGAGCCCACGTCCAATACCCGCCGCCCCCGGATGGACCTCTCCGCAAGCCATTCGAGGCACAGTGCGGTCGAAACATGGGTCCCTGTACCGAAGGCGAGCCCCGGATCCAGGCGCAGGACGACTTCCCCGGACTTTGCGACGGTCGCGTTTCCTTCAGGGAGCGTTGGAAGCACGAGCAGACGGCCAAAGCGGAGCGGCCCGATGCCTTCGCGCCAGGTCTCCGACCAGTCCCGGTGGGGAACGAAGTCGACCTGGCATTCCAGCCCGGTCAACGACGACAGGTCGGCGGTGACCGGGAACAGTCCCTCCACCCGCACGCTGCTCCACAGCGGCGCGCGGTCCGGCGGTGGCTCCAACACGTCGCCAGCCGTCTCGCCGGGGAGAATGGACACGGCGACCGCACCTGCGCCGCGCAACCGACCATCGATCTCGTCGGCGCGTTCTTCGGGGACGGCTACGCGCAGCCGCAACCAAGGCATGTGCAGGATGTCGTCAGAGAATCCGGAACAACGCGGTTCCCGACTCGATGGGCTTGCCGTTGGCGACGAGCACCTCGGCCACCTCGCCGGCGCACTCGCTCTCGACGTGGTTCATCATCTTCATGCTCTCGACGATGCACAGCACATCACCCACGGCAACGGTGTCGCCGACTTCCACGAAGGGCGCTTCACCGGGTGCGGGGGAGCGGTAGAAGGTTCCCGCCAGGGGCGCGGCGACGATCGTGCCCGGCCCCGACGCCCGCGGCGGTTTCTCACTCGGTTGTGGGTTCGGCGCGAGTGCCGTAGCACCGTCCACCGGGTTCGACGCGCGCGATATCCGGACCTGCTCGTCGCCCGTGCGCACTTCCAACTCGGTGATTCCCGACTCCTGTACCAGCTCGATCAGCTTCTTGACCTTGCGCAAGTCCATCGTCAGCCTCCCTTCCCGCTCACCCCAATCGCCGCAATGGCGGCCGCCAGCGCATATTCGTAACCCTTGGCACCGAGGCCCGCGACCACTCCGGAGGCGACGTCCGAGAAGTACGAATGGTGGCGGAACGGCTCGCGCGCGTGGACGTTGGACAGGTGAACCTCGATGAAGGGGATCTCCACCGACAGCAACGCGTCGCGCAGCGCCACGCTGGTGTGCGTGAAGGCGGCCGGGTTGATCACGATGTGGGCGACGCCGTCCGCCTTCGCTTTCTGCACGGCGTCGACGAGTTCGTGTTCCGCATTGCTTTGGAAGGTCTCGAGATCGTGCCCGGACGTCCGCGCCTGCTCGGCAAGCCTCGCGTCGATGTCGGCAAGCGTGTCCGCACCGTAAAGGTCCGGCTCGCGTGTTCCCAAAAGATTCAGGTTCGGTCCATGGAGAACCAGGATTGTGGCCACGACCGCTCCAAGCCTCAATTTCGCCAATTATTGCACGTTAGCGGCAAGATAACAGCACGTTCGACGAAGTTACCTGCGCCTTATGAACATGGCGCTGATCCCAAGACCCGCCAGCACCACCAGCAGCACGATGTACCAAGCCGAAGCCGGGGACGTGGCTTCGGCGTCGGACGCGAACACGAACGAAGCCGTCTTAGACGTTGGTGGGTAGCAAAAGCCCTGCTCGGCACATCCCTGGTAGCGGAATCTGACCGTTGCCTGGCTGGCGCTTCTGGTCAGAATCGCGGCGCTGACTTCCACACCGCCGAAGTAGACCTCGGACTCGCCGAAGAACCCATCGACGTGGGGGCGGCCTGGTGGAATGACCAAGTCGCCGAGTTCAACGCCGTCCACACCCGTCAATTCGAAGTGCTGTCGGTAGAGGTAGTAGCCCTTCGGAATGTCCCAGCGTGCCACCACCCGATCCCCGTCCAATCGGGATGAGAAGACGAACGCGTCGTCCACATCGAGAAGCTCCGCTGCTAGGGGATCCTTGACCGCGGAGAAGTCCACGGCGCTCGACTCCGCTGCATGACAGGTCGCCCCGGCAGCGGCCAGAACAGACGCGACGGCGGCAAAGGTCGCCGCCGCCCCGCGCCGTCGAATACACTCGAATCCCATGGTCATCCCCAGAGCACAGTGCATCGGCGCCATGCGGCTTGCAACCCTCGCTGGCTGCCTCTCTGGCTGCCTCGCTGGCTGCCTCTCTGGGTGCGCGGTTCCGACGCCCGTACAACCGCCGTCCGAGCCTCCAACCGCACCTGTCGAGGAACCGCCCGCCGAGCCGGTCATCGACATGCAAGCCCTACGGTTGCTGCTGCACCAGGGCGAGCGTGCGCTGGCGGACGACCGGCTGCTCACACCCGAGGACGACAGCGCCTATCTGTACTACACCCGCGCACTGGAGCTGGCCCCGCAGAGTCCCGACGCGCGCGAAGGTTTAGAGCGCATCGTTGAACGCTACATCGTCCTGACCCGGCTCGCGATCGAGCGCGGGCAGTGGGCCCGGGCGCGCTCCATGCTCGGACGCGCGACAGTCGTCGACCGCACCCACATCGGCATCCGCACCATGCGCGAACAGGTCGCCATGCTGTCGCGCGCACAACGCCTGACCCTCGAACTGACCTCCGCCGAGGTGCGCGAGCGAACCGCCGAGGCCGCGGCCAAGCTCGCGGCGTTCGGCGAACACGCGCGACGGGACAACGCCCGGGTCAGCATCCGCGTGGGCAGTGACGGGGACGCGCGGTGGATCTACGAGCAACTGAACCGATCACCGGGCGAACGGCGCATCCGCGGCGCGGTGACGATCGGCTGGCCACCCATGGTCACCGTTCTCCTTCTCGCCCCGCCGGAAGACTGACGTGGCTCGCCACGCGGCCTTGCTGCTCTCCTTGCTCGTCGTCGGCTGCGAGCCCGATTCCGATGGGCCTTTGCTGCGAGTGGACAACGCGTGGATTCGCACGCCAGTCGCGGATCGAACGGTTACGGCCGGTTATTGCGAGATCACCAACACCGGTCCAACGCCCGTTGCCATCACTGGTTTCACCGCAGAGGGACTCCGCGTGGAGATCCACGAGACCATCGACGAGGGCGGTATGATGCGCATGCGGCCGGTGCCGAGGCTCCACCTTGCCCCCGGCGAAACGGCCTCGCTAGCCCCGGGCGGCAAACATCTGATGTTGTTCGACTTCGACCCGAATCTTGAGAGCGCACGCATCAGGGCCACCATCGACGGCGGCGGCGGGCATTGGATCGTGTTCGAGGTGCGCAACGAGGGCTGGCGATGAAGTTCAACTGGAAGTTCTGGCAGATCAACTGGAAGTTCTGGCAGAAGAGTCCCTACGTCACCGCCGACGAGGAACGCTGGACGAAGCGGCTGCGGGGCAGCATTGGCCTCGCCACGGCATCGCTCGTCGGCGTCTACGTGCTCGCCGTGGTGATCGTCGGCTGGTGGTGGTCCTACGAACCCGACCTCTTCGACCCCGTGGCCGCCGCCGAAGAGCGTGCCCGAAACGAAGGCGTCCAGCCGGTCACGGGCTATACGACCGCTGCCACCGTGGTCGCGCTCACAGAAGTCCTGCTGGACAAGCGCGGCGGCTACCTGTCCAACGACATCCTTCCCCCCGGCCTCTATCTCGACAACGTTCCGAGCTGGGAGTTCGGCGTGCTGACCCACCTGCGCGACATCAGCCGGGCATTGCGCCACGACTTGAGCCGGTCGCAGAGCCAGTCCGCCGAGGATCCCGACCTCGCCGAGGCCGAAGGGCACTTCTTCTACGACAATTCGAGCTGGATCTTCCCGGCGACGGAGCACGAACTGAACAAGGGCGCCACGCGTATCGCCGAGTACGCATCGCGTCTGGCCGATCCCGCCTCCGAGGACACGCAGTTCTACGCCCGGGCCGACAATCTCGCGCGCTGGCTGCAGGGCGTGGAAACACGGCTCGGGGACATATCCCAACGACTCTCCCAGAGCGTGGGCAAGCGCCAACTCCATCTCGGACTAGCCGGCGACCCCACCGCGACCATGGCGACGGATGCCGCCCGGGAGACCGAGACGCGCACAAGCTGGTTCGAGATCGACGACGTCTTCTACGAGGCCCGCGGCCAGGCCTGGGCGCTCTACCACCTGCTGAGAGCCGTCGAGCACGACTTCGGACCCGTGCTCGACGACAAGAACGCCCGGGTCAGCCTGCGCCAGATCATCCGCGAACTGGAAGCCACCCAGGCGACGATCTGGAGTCCGATGATCTTGAACGGCGGCGGTTTCGGCTTCCTCGCCAACCACTCCTTGGTGATCGCCTCGTACGTCTCCCGGGTCAACGCGGCCATCATCGACCTGCGGGACTTGCTGGACAAGGGCTAAGCGCTACGCCGTAGGGAACGCTTGCGGTCGCCCTGTACAGTTGGCGGGGTTATAGGGGATACATTTTTCTGGTCCGGGGAAACGGACACCCCTTCCTTGCGTTCTTGGGGGAGGCGGTCGTACTTGCCGCTGGGCGGCATGATCGGACACACTCGGCATGTGTTGTTCAGGCGATGACGAAGAGGTTCCCTTGTGGGGCGAATCGTTGCCTCCATAGACATTCAAAATGTCGCGCAGCCAGATTGCGCCCGGAAGATCGATGCGTTGGTGGACACGGGTGCCAGCCACATCACCCTTCCAAGTGCTTGGCGAGACCGATTCGGCTCGTTCGCCATGGAGCAGGAGGTCGACTTCGAGACCGCGACACAGGAGATCGCCGCGGGACTCGTATGCGGTCCCGCGCGGATTCAGGTCGAGGGTTTCCGAGTGATCCACAACGAGGTGTTGTTCGTCGAAATGACACCCGTCGACGGCGAATACGAGCTTCTGCTCGGCTACCTTGCGTTGGAACAATGCGGCGCCGCGGTTGACTTGATCGGTCACCGGTTGTTGCCGGTGAGAAGCATGGACCTGAAGCGGCTGCCCCGGCCTTGAGAGGCAATCGTAGGCGTGACGGGCGCGCGGGCGGCCACGAAGCGCCCGCCAGGGCGCCGTCGCCCCTACGACAGCAAGTACGGGCGTTCGTATTGTTCGTTACTGCCCCGTCAGGTAGAGTCGCCCGCTTTCGCGGGTCCCCCGCGCCGAGTGAACTTGCCACGGGTCAATAGTCCATGAATGTCCTTACTGTTTCCCTTGGGTGCGGTGTGCTCGCGCTCGTCTACGGAGTCCTGGCCAGCCGTTCCGTTTTGGCCGCCGACGCGGGTAGCGAGCGCATGCGCGAGATCGCCGGCGGCATCCAGGAGGGTGCGGCCGCCTACCTCAACCGGCAATACACCACCATCGGCCTCGTCGGTCTCGTAGCGGCGATCGTCCTGTGGGTCGCCATCGACCACTGGACCGCCATCGGCTTTGTGATCGGGGCGGTCCTGTCCGGTGCCGCCGGCTACATCGGCATGCACATATCGGTGAGGGCGAACGTACGCACCACCGAGGCCGCCAAGGAAGGTCTCAAACCGTCGCTCGCCATAGCGTTCCGTTCGGGTGCCGTCACCGGCATGCTGGTCGTGGGACTCGGCCTCCTCGGCGTTGCCGGGTACTACGGGATCCTCGGCGCGGTGGGCGTTCCCGAGCGCACGCTGATCGAAGCCCTGGTGGCACTTTCCTTCGGCGGATCGCTGATTTCGATCTTCGCGCGTTTGGGTGGAGGCATCTTCACCAAGGGCGCGGACGTCGGCGCCGACCTCGTGGGCAAGATCGAGGCGGGCATCCCGGAGGACGACCCCCGCAACGCGGCGGTCATCGCCGACAACGTGGGCGACAACGTGGGCGACTGCGCCGGAATGGCCGCGGACCTGTTCGAGACCTACGCCGTGACGCTGGTCGCGACGATGCTGCTGGCGACGATCTCGTTCTCGGGTACGGAGAACCTCGCCGCCGCCATGGAGATGCCGCTGGCCATCGGCGGCGCCTGCATCCTGGCGTCCATCCTCGGGACGTTCTTCGTGCGCCTGGGCCGTGGCGGCAGCATCATGGGTGCGTTGTACAAGGGCTTCATCGCCACCGCAGTTCTCTCCGCGATCTTGATCTTCGGCGTGACCCGCTACCTCTTCGGCGACGACTACCTGGGTTACTTCGGCTGCGCCATCGTCGGTCTAGCGGTCACCGGGCTCATCGTCTGGGTCACCGAGTACTACACCTCCACCGACTACCGCCCGGTCCGCTCGGTGGCGCGTTCATCCGAAACCGGCCATGCCACCAACGTCATCCAAGGGCTAGCGGTTTCCATGGAAGCCACGGCCATTCCCGCCATCGTAGTCGCCATCGGAATCGTCGTCTCGTACCAGCTCGAAGGCATCTACGGCATCAGCATCGCCGCCACCACCATGCTGGCGCTGGCCGGAATGGTCGTCGCGCTCGACGCCTACGGACCGGTGACCGACAACGCCGGGGGCATCGCCGAGATGGCGGACCTCGACGAGGACGTGCGCAAGACCACGGATGCCCTGGACGCCGTCGGCAACACCACCAAGGCGGTGACCAAGGGATACGCCATCGGCTCTGCCGGTCTGGCCGCGCTCGTGTTGTTCGCGGCGTACACCCAGGATCTCGAGCACTACTTCCCCGAACTGACGTTCGACTTCACGCTGTCGAGCCCCTTCGTGGTTGTCGGCCTGCTTATCGGCGGCATGCTGCCGTATCTCTTCGGGGCACTCGGCATGCAGGCCGTTGGCCGTGCAGGCGGCGCCGTGGTGGAGGAAGTGCGCCGCCAGTTCCGCGAGATCCCCGGGATCATGGAGGGTACCGGTCGGCCTGACTACAGCCGTGCGGTAGACCTCCTGACCCGCTCGGCCATCCGCGAAATGATCGTCCCGTCGCTGCTGCCGGTGCTGGCGCCCATCGTCGTGTACTTCATCGTCTCGCTGCACGACCAGACAAAAGCGCTCACCACGGTCGGCGCGATGCTCCTCGGCACCATCGTCACCGGTCTGTTCGTGGCCATCTCCATGACGGCCGGAGGGGGCGCCTGGGACAACGCCAAGAAATACATCGAAGACGGCAACCACGGCGGCAAGGGCTCGGAAGCCCACATGGCCGCCGTTACCGGCGATACCGTCGGCGACCCCTACAAGGACACCGCCGGGCCGGCGGTGAACCCGATGATCAAGATCATCAACATCGTGGCGCTGTTGCTGCTCGCCGCCCTCGGCGGCTAGCGCCGCCAAGACGCCTCGCGGGCTCGGCGTCCGGCCCCAGCCCCCACCCACCTATCACCCTGTCGACTTCGTCGCTGGCGCGCCGAAGTCCGACGGGCTGCTAGTGTCGTGTCCCGCAAGTTTCTAGTACTTCAGCGCGTCCCACGGGTTCTGTGGCAAGGCGCGTCCCCGCCGGGAATGGCGGGTCATTGCCAAGGGGCGCAACACCGCCACAGGACCCGTGGGGCGCGCCCTCCGGGAGCTCGCCCTGCACGCCACTGCTGCGTTGTGGCCCTTGCCAATAACCCGCT
>VXPO01000074.1 GCA_009839505.1 Gammaproteobacteria bacterium | reverse complement strand
AGGCGAAGGTCGAACAGGTGGCACCGAAGCGCCGGGGTCGTCCCCCCAAGGCGAAAGTCGAAGCGGCGGCCCCGAAACGCCGTGGCAGACCACCGAAGGCGAAGGTCGAACAGGCGGCGCCGAAACGCCGGGGTCGTCCACCGAAAAAGCGGGCTGCGACAAATGGGCGACGGATTTCGATATCGCCTGCCACTTCGCGGGCGGAACGAGCGGCGAGTCGGGCAAACGAAATTCTCAGGGGCGAGCGGCAGAAGCTGGCCGCAGCGAAGGAACGCAATGTCAAGGCACGAACGAAGTGGCGCGCGGCGCGCAACGCGACGAACAAAGCGGCCGCAAAGCGAGCGCGTGTGGCCATCAAACGTATTACGTTGCAGGTGACCAGGGCGCGTAACAAGGCACGTGTTGCGAAGACACGGGCGAGCGACCTGCGTGCCGCTGATCGGCTAAGTGCAAGGATTAGGACCATCGAAGCGGGTCTCGAACGGGCAAATGCCGTGGCCGCGACGCGCATCGAGGCGCGGGTTCAAAGAGCAACGGCGACGTTCGCGCGAAACAAACGTGCCGAAGTCGAGCGCAAGGAAGCGAGGAAGGCGAAGAAGCGCGCCGAGGCGGCGGAAAAGGCCATCGCCGAGTTGCGTAGCGGTAAGCCGCGGAAGCGCAAGCGTCGGGTCCGAAAATCGTAGGTGCGACAAGCGCGCGCCCTGACGGGCGCGTTAGGGAGAGCGCGCCCTGACGGGATTGTTCAGAGCTCAAGCGACTCCTTCGCGGATCGGGTGGCCGGCCACACCCGACAGCACCATGGCTTGGACGTGATCCCCTTCGCATAGATCACCGCAATCCTCGCCGACCACGATCAGGCAGTTGGCATCGGCAAACGTCGCAAGGCGGTTGGAACCCTGGTCACCGGTTGCCGCGACCCGCACAACCCGGTCTTCGGTTCTCATGACCCCACGTACGTATTCGCGTCTGCCGCGCGAGTGCTTGATGCCACCGTCGAGGACGGCGGGCACCATGATCGGCGGCGCGAGATCCTGACCCCCCAGGAGATCGATGGCGGGAGCGACGAACAGCAGGTATGTCACGATCGTTGACACCGGGTTGCCGGGCAGACCGAAGAACAGAGCATCGCCGATTCGTCCGACGGCCAACGGCTTGCCGGGCTTGAGGGCGATTTTCCAGAAATCCAGCGTGCCGATTTCCTCGACAACCGACTTGACGTAGTCGGCGGTTCCCACCGACACGCCCCCACTGGTCACGAGGATATCGGCGTTCGCGGCGGCCCGTTCGAGTGCCTTGCGGACTTCCGCGGGCTTGTCCGGAAGACACCCCATGTCCAACGTGTCGACGGGTTTTTCCCGCAGGAGCGCCAACAGAGCGAACCGGTTCGAGTCGTAGATCTGCCCCTCGGCCAAGGGAGTACCGGCTTCCACCAGTTCGTCGCCCGTGGAGAACACCGCAACGCGGGCCCGGCGTTTAACGCGCACCTTCTCGATTCCGCAGGCCGCGAGCCAACTCAGGCGATAGGCCGTCAATGGCGTTCCCGATTTGCAGACGAGACTGCCTCGGCGTACGTCTTGGCCGCGATGGCGAACGTTCTGTTCAGTTTGGACCCTCGCCTCGGTGCGGGCGACGTCTCCATCGAGGTCGACGTCCTCCTGAAGGACCACGGCGTTCGAACCCCTTGGCATGACGGCGCCGGTGAATACGCGGATTGCGGAGGAGGAATCCTTGATCTCTTGATTGGCGGGTCGTCCGGCGAGGCTCCTGTCGATGACTTCGAAGCGCTTCTCCCCGTCGAAGTCGAGGCCTTCGGCGTTGACGGCGAAACCGTCCATGGCGGATGAATCGAACGGGGGCAGATCGACGGGGGCCGGAACGTCGACCGCCGCGACCCGTCCCACGGCGTCGGCCAAGGCCACATCCTCGGTCTCCTCGAGCGGCTCCACCAACGCGGCAAGTTTTCGGAACGCAAGGTCAGGGTTTAGCATGGGGCGGTGAGCTGCAAGACATGAACGTGCTGGCCATCGAAACGACCACGGACATCTGTTCCGTGGCCCTCGTGACGGACGGGTGTTGGTTCGAGGATACCCGCTCGGCTCCGCGCCTGCACAACCGACACGTCCTCGCCATGATCGACAACATCCTCGAAGCGGCCGAGATCACCCGGGGCAAGATCGAGGTCATCGCCTTCGGCGCTGGGCCTGGGTCATTCACCGGTGTGCGTATCGCCGCGGCCGTGGCACAGGGTGTCGCCTTGGCGGTGGGAGCGCGCGCACTGGCGGTACCCAGTTCCACGGTGGCAGCGGAGTGCGTGCGGAGATCGTCGGGACGTCGCGGCGAGATCACCGTTGCGCGCGCTTGCCGACCGGGTCTTCACCACGTGTCACGGTTCACGCTCGGGCAAGACCACGTCGATTGCCTCGAATTCGACCGCGTTGCCGTGGTGGACACTTCTTCGACCGAGGTCGTCGATGCGGCTCGATTGTCACCGAACGCGCGCGTCGTGGGCCAACTCGCCTTGGACGGTATCGACGCGGCGGTTGCGCCCGCGCTGGCATTGCCGTACTACGTCGAGGGTGACAGTCCCTGGCGCGAAGCGGAGGGTGCTTGACGCGTCCGGTGGGCGGACCGGACCCGGTGCGAGCCGCGCCGGCACTGGGTGAACTTCGCCTGCCGTCGATCGAACGGCGTGTGCGGCAGGGCCGCCGCTTGCCGCTCGCGCGGGCATGCGGTGCCGGTCCGGGAGTTCGACTGCATGATGCAATGGCCGGATGGGGCACAGACGGGCTGGTGCTGGCGGCGCTGGGCTGCATCGTGCACATGAGTGAATGCCAGCCGTTGATCCACGGTGTTCTCGCGGAGCGGCTGCAGCGACTCGACGCGAAGGAGAACGTTGCTAGCCGCCTGGAGGATGCCCGCGACCTCTGGCGAGGCGGTGCGAGCTTCGACGTCGTCTACCTCGATCCGATGTTCGGGGAGCACCCGAAGACGGCCTTGCCGGCCAAGCACATGCAGGTTCTGGCCGAACTCGCGAGTTCCGTCGACGACCAGGAGATTACGGGGTTGATCGAACAGGCGCAGGCGGTCGCGACGTCTCGGGTCGTGGTGAAGCGCCGCGCTGCCGCCCCCGCCTTGGGTCATCCAGGCTGGTCGATCGCCGGCCGCAGCGTACGTTTCGACGTGTACTCGACGTAGCCATCCGCAATCTCACTTCCTCCCTCATCTTCCGCGCCTTAGGGGGGACCCTCACAAGCGTCAACTTGCCCGCCAGACAGTATTTGCGTGGAAAAAGCCGCACTTGCCTACGTGTTTGAAACGGGCGATGTTCGTGGCTTGGGGCCGGGCGAGAGTTGTCCGTCTGGGGTTGCCCACCCCTTGACCACCGCGCCTTTCCATCATCGGGGACCGGCGCCGTGGACAAGGCGTGGACAACCCCCTCGACCACCTCGCGGGGCATAGGGCAACCGGACACGCCCCGGGGATTGAAAAGGGCGATGTTCGGTGTGGTGGCCCTGGCCTGTTGGCCGAGGGCGTCCGCAGCACGAACACGGGCGCGAGGACGCCTTCGGGCGCGTCTCGCCTAAGGCCGCTCCCGGAGAATGACGTGAAGTTCCTCCGCAACGACCCTGCGCCCGGCGTGCACAACCGAGGCGATTCGATCGTCGAACGTCAACTCACCACCGGTCTGCGTCGTTACCACGCCGTTCCTGACGAGTTGCTCGAGGAACTGCGTGAAAAGGCCCGGGTCGGCGAACTCGGGCGCATTGATGCCGTAGCGACGTGCATAGCGTTCAGCGATGCTGAGGCACTCCGCTAGCCAGGCTTCCGCGTCGAGCGTACCGGTACCCACGCGGTCGAGTACCGCCACGCCGATGTAGAAGCGCTCCACGATGGGCACGACGGCGCTGCCGAGCAACCTGAGCTGGAGTCGCGCACCGGAGTCGTGAGGCGCAAGGTAGGTGCCGCGCCGACGATCGACGACGCCGGCCTCCTCGAGATGTCCAAGCCAACGATCCACGGATTCGGGACTGGTATGGAGTTCATTCGCCATGTAGGGATAGAGGTCGTTGAACACGCGCCGTAGGACCGCGCCGCGGACGGCGCGCCGGGAGTTCATCAGGCAGGCGATGAGCGAGGGTGCCGCCACCACGTGCAGGACGTTGTTTCGGTACCACGTGTTCGGCGCCGAGCCGTGGATCAGGATGTCTTCGCCGCCCGGCGCGGTGCCTCCCTCGTTGTCCGCATTGGCCGATTCGCGTTCGAGAAGACCGAGCGACTCGACATGGCGGATGATTTCGCCGGTCGGGGCGCCCGTGACGCCCTGGCGGGTGTCGTCGGCGTGACGTTCGATCAGGTCCCGGTAGAGGTCGACGCGCATGGCCAAGTCTGCCTCGTCGATGGTCTCGCGCGGCGTGGCCAAGGTTGCGAGCGCCACAAGGTCGACGGCGTTGACGAACGCGCAGGCGTTCACGCCCTTGAGGATCGTCTCGCCGAGTGCCCGGGCTGGATCGGTATCGGTACAGTTGGCTAGGAACTCCTCAAGATGGATCGGTTCGCCGAAGCACACGCGTGCGGTGCCGAACGACTCGCGTACGAGCTTCAGGTTGCGCACTACCCCCGACAGCGTCTCCCGTTTCTTGGTGGCCCCGCCCAACTCCGCGAGATAAGCGGCACCTTCGATGATCCTCTCGTAGCCGATGTAGACCGGTACGAACACGATGGGCCGCGGCACGCCACGCTCGTGGGCGTCGATGGTCATGCGCAACATGCCGGATCGCGCCGGCAGTAGGCGGCCCGTTCGGGAGCGCCCGCCTTCGACGAAGTACTCCACGGCGTGACCCCGGCGAAATACTCGGTACAGGTACTCCGAAAACACGGCCGCGTAGACCCGGTCGGCGCCAAAGCGGCGACGCATGAAGAATGCGCCCCCACCGCGCAGTATGCGTCCGACGATGGGCAGATCCAGGTTGTCGCCCGCCGCGATGTGGGGAAGCATCAAGCCCCGGTGGTAGAGCACGTATGAGAGCAGCAGGTAGTCGATGTGCGATCGGTGGCAGGGCGCGTAGACCAGCGTGTGCGTTTGTGCAAGCGCTTCGAAGTTCGCGAACCCCGAGGTCTGGACGCCGTCGTAGATCCGGTGCCAGAACCAGGCGAGTAGTCTGTCGAGAAAGCGGATCGCGGGATAGGACATGTCCGCGGCGATGTCGTTCGCCGCGCGCCGGGCGGCACGTTCCACGCGAGCCCGACCCACGCCGTCGGTCACCACCCCGTCTACCGCCCGGGTGACGGCACCGCTCTGCAGGATCTGCTCGACCAGGCTGCGCCGGTGGGACAGGTCGGGACCAAGGGCGGCGACCTTCTGATTGCGGAATTTCACGCGCAGAAGCCGGGCCGTGCGCCGCGTCGCGACGTCGTCGGTTTCCGCGGGGCGAACGATGTTCCCGTGCTTCAGCGGATCGCCGAACTGCACGAGTATGTCGTGACGGTTGAAGAGCAGGATCAGGAACCGTCGCGTCGCGGAGGACACGGCCCAGCCTTCGGAGAACAGTGCCCGGATCCACGACCGGTCCTTGTTGGCAGCGCGACCCCAGAAGATCGATACCGGCACCAGCTGCACGGGCGTCGAGGGCACCGCGACGAGCCTGGCCACGATGCGCCGCAGCCGGGCGGACGGTTTGAGCATCGTGTTGCGCCGTCGCCAACCGGCGGGACGACTCAGGAAGAAGTAGCGTCTCGCTTCATCCAGGGCGGGAACCGGGTCGAGGGGCGGCGCCAGGCCGTGGGATTCTGCAACGATGTCGAGCAGCACGAGGTCGGCGAGCGATCGGTGCGGGAGGACGTAGACGACTTCTCCGGATGGGCCGCTACCGTCGGTACCGCCCGTTGCGGAGGCATCACCGCGAAGGTGATCCGCGTTGTTGACCGTCGGCCTCGCAAGGAGGCGGACGCAGCCGCGCGCTACGCCGTAGATGAACCGACTGGGGCTGACACGACGGATGCGGACTCCCTCGTCCGCCTAGTGGTCGAACACACTCGAAATGACGTATCTGCGCGTCCACAAGCGTCCAGCCGCTAGGCGGCGCCTCGAAGGCATAGCGGGGTTACGTCGAGAGGCGCCAACAACGCGGATGGGCCGCGCTTTTAGCGCGCCTTGTGGGCGCGCCCTTCGGGTGGTCGCCGGTGCGCCCCTCGCCGCGTGTACCCACGCGCCGTTGCGCCCGCTCGACGTACCCCGGTACGAGTTCGCGACCGCGCCTGTCCGTCGCCAGCGACGGGGCGAGGAACACACCGGCGACCACAGATACGTCATTTCAAGTGTGTTCGACCACTAGTCCTGCGCCTCCGGCGCTTCCACTTCGAACACGTCCTCGAGTTCGCCGGATGGACCGTTCGCGTTCCGGATCGTGTAGATCCCCTCGTACCGGGCACGCGCCGCCTGCTCTGCGGCCTCGCCCGAGTCGAGGACGGTGGCGCGCAGGAACATTAGCAGGTAGCGCTTGATCCGCGTCTCGCTCTGCGAGCGGAATGCCCGCCCCAGCACGGGTAGGTCGCCGAGCAGTGGGACCCTTCGCGTGGACGTGCGCTGGTCGTCCGTGATCAGGCCACCGAGGAGGATGATCTGCCGATCTTCGGCGAGGACTGTGGTAGTGAGCTCTCGTTCGTTGGTGACCACATCCGCGAAGCCCCCGAGCGAGGTGTCGACGACGTTGCCGACACTGAGGACGATCGCCATGCGGATGGAGTCGTCGTCGTAGATGTGCGGCGTGACCGTCAACGAAGTACCGACCTGCTCCCGCTGGACGGTCGTGAACGGACGAACCGAGCCATCGGTGGGCGTCGTGAAGGAACCGGACCGGAACGGAATCTCTTGGCCCGCGAAATTGACCGCCTCCTGGTTGTCGAGGGTCAGCACGCTGGGCGTCGACAACAGGTTGGCGCGGGAGTCGGTCTGCAGAGCGGTTACGATCGCGCCAAACGAGATTCCGTCCCGGTCGAGCTTCGCCACGGCCAAGGTGGGCGAGGCGGCGGCAGCAACTGCCGCGACGGGATCGATGGTGTCGTCGTCGGCGGCCAGTCGGCTGAGCAGAGAACCGACGATGCCGTCCAACGTCGTACTCACCGTGGGTATCGAGGTGCCGCGGGCGTCGACGCCGCCCAATTCGACTCCAGCCGCCCGCAGCGCATCCACGGAGAACTCGACAATGGCGGCTTCGATGAGGACCTGGGAGCGACGTACGTCGAGCTGCGCGACGATGGCGAGCAGATCCTTCATGGTCGCGGGGTCGGCGCGCACTACCAGGGCGTTGAGCGACACGTCGGGCTGGATGTTGGCCAAAACCCCCTGGTTTTCGCCTACGTTGGCGTTCACCAGGTTGTCGAGAATCGTGGCGGTGGGTTCCGCCTGGGCGTGATTCAGGGGGATGACTTGCGCGGCGCCGGCCGCGGTGACGGGAACGTCGAGCTTGTCGATCAACTGCAGTACGTTGGCGATGGAGTCTGACTTGCCCTTCAGGACCAGGGAATTGTTGTTCTCGTTGGCGACCAGTTGCACTCCCTGAGGCCCTTTCGCTCCCGGTCCGAACTGTTCGGGCGCAATCTCCTGGAGCAGCGCGGCGACCGTCCCCACCCAGGCGTGTTCGAGCGGACGATGGATGATCGTGTCCTCGTCGACCACGTCCATCTGCTCGACCAGGGTCGACAGGCGGGCGAGGTTGCTGGCGTAGTCGGCCAGCAGCAGGACGTTGGGTTCGTCGATGGCCGCGATGTGGCCTGTTTGCGGAATCAACGGTCGCAGGGTCTTGACCACTTCCGAGGCCGGGACGTGGTCCAGCGGCATCACGCGCGTGATCATCAGGTCGGGCGGCGCATCCTCTTGGGTGACGTTGCCGCCACTCTGTTTGACCACCGGCTGTTGAATGACCTGAATCACGCCGTTGTTTTCGACGGCACCCATGCTGTGGACCTTGAGCACCGTCAGGAACAGGGCGTAGACGCCGTCGGCATCGAGTTCCGTGGTGGAGAACACCGTTACCGTATTGGTGCGCAGCCGCGGGTCGACGACGATGGTCTTGCCCGTCATCTCGGCCACCTGGTTGATGAACGACAGGATCGGCATGTCGGTGCCGTTGGTGACCCAGGTGTCCTGGGCCCAGGCACCAGCGGCCATCACGGTCGCCAAAACCAGCGCGGGCCAGGTTCTGCGCGCGGGATGTCTACCGGCGATGGGTCTGGGGTCGTTGTTCATTGCGTATCTTCCAGGGAGAGCGTGAACTTGATCCGCTGCTGTCCGCGCTGCAGTTCGACGTCGACGCTGCGGCCCTTGAGTATGTCCTCTAGCTGACTCTTGTCTTTCGTGGGATCGCCCACCGACCGTCCGTTGACCGAGATCAGCCGATCCGTGGGTTGCAGGAAAGTGTCCGTGTCGGCGAACGCACCGAGAATGTAGCCGCCATCGGTCGACGTCCTTAAGCCCAGCTCCTCCACCACCTTGCCCGGGTCGCGGTCAATGTCGTCCCTGCGTTCCAAGACAGCCTCCTTGAGCGAACCGACCCTACCCCGTTTGCGCGGGTTCTTGGGTACCACGCTTGTCCCACGGGGGTTCTCGACGCGCCGGATGAGCTTGGGCCCCTCTTCGAATCGCAACAGCTCGTGCACGCCACCCCGGCTCAGTACCACCCGATCCCGGTACACCCTGTGCAGCTGCACGTTGCCCGGCAGACGGTCGCCCACCTTGAAGAGCCGCGCCCTGCCGCCTTTCTGCGAGATGACCGCCTTGGAAGCCGAATCCTCGTCGGCTACGAAGACGCCGGCGAGAACGAGCGCAAGCCGCGTCTCCTGCAGGTTCTCGGTGAGCTCGGCCTCGGCCACCGGTTCGCCGAACAGGTGCATGCCGACAAGCCGTTCGATGGAGACCGCCGGAGTCTGCGTGACGGACGCTGGGGGCGTCTCGTCGACGGGTTGGCGGTCGGGACCCACGACGAAGAACCACGATCCGGCGGCGGTCGTGGACACGATGCCCAACGCAACGAGAACCTGCGCGGCAATGCTCATGGGCTTATGGACGTCGGCCACTGTGTTTGCTGCCACTCTACGCGGGCCGTGTGACATTCGGATTGTATCAACCGGACGAGAGTCCCGTGGGGCGACTCTGCCGCCTTGGCACGATCAATCGGCGGAAGCCGGTGTGAACAGTCGTTCTGAAACGGTGACGACCACCTCGTCGCCCGCGTGGGATCCCGGCCAAGGGTAGCCAGCGAGAACGGTCAAGGCCTTGGTGACGTCGATGTGGACCCATCCATCCCGGTCGAGGCGGGCGGTCAGCAGCGCAACAGGTTCGTCGGCCGTCGCGCAACGCAGTTCGGGATCGCCGTCGGCCATGTCGAGGGTGCCGGTCATGGCCGGCAGGTGCGCATCGTGGAACTGACCCGACAACCGGTACATGGCACGGCCTCCCGACCAATGCAGGTTGCCGCGGGCGGCTGTGGGCCCATCCGCGTAGTCGACGCGGATGCTCAGGCCATCAAGTTCGAAGTTACCTTCGATGTGAATGTGATACGGCTCCAGGAAGCGGCTCACGGCGAGTCCCTGCACCGACCCGGAAGCGGAAGCGGACGTCGACCCGGCCCCCACTGCCCCGGTCCCAGAAACCGCGTAGTCGACATGTTCCAGCGACCAGTCGATGCCGATCTCGCCGTCGAACAAGTCCTTCGGCCGAAGCGACCATTCGAACTCGCCGAGATCGTGACCTCGGAGACGGATCTCGGCAGTACCGTTCCACAGACGGCCGGAGACCGCGCGGAGTGTCAGGCCGTCGACGTCCTGCGTGAGCAACGTTAGCACGCGGGCCGGGGCAAGCAAGACGCCTACGACCACCAGGGTGATGAGCCCGGCGATGGAAATGAGCACCCACTTGGCCGTGCCGCGCATGTCGTTCCCGCGACGGGTGCGCTCAGCGCAGGAGCAGGCGTTCGAGGATCTGCTCGTACATGCGACTCAAGGGGGCGAGGTCGCCGATCGCGACGCGCTCGTCCACCTTGTGGATCGTCTCGTTGACGGGACCGAGTTCAACCACCTCGGCTCCGGTGGGTGCGATGAACCGACCGTCGGAGGTGCCGCCGGATGTGGAGGTTTCGGTGTCCACTCCCGCCACGGCCGCAATGGACTCGCGGACGGCTTCGAGCAATTTTCCGCCCCGCGTGATGAACGGCATCCCGCTGAGTGACCAGTCGAACTCGCAGTCGGCCTCGGCGTCGACGAACGCCTTCTCCACCGCGGCGAGCAGATCCCCCGGGGTCTGCTGGGGATTGAAGCGGAAGTTGAACGCGCACTCGAGCTCCCCGGGCACGACGTTGGTCGCGCCGGTTCCGGCATTGATGTTCGAGACTTGGAAGCTCGTCGGGGGAAAATCGGCGTCGCCTGCGTCCCACGTGGTGGCGACGAGATCGTTGAGGGCGGTGACGGTGGAGTGAATCGGGTTGACCGCCTTGTCGGGGTAGGCCACATGGCCTTGGACACCCTTGACCCGAACCGTGCCACCGAGCGAGCCACGGCGCCCGATGCGAATGACGTCGCCGAGCCGGGCGGTCGACGAGGGCTCGCCGACGACGCAGTAGTCGATGCCGATGCGGCGCCCGGCAAGTTCTTCGACGACCCGCACCGTGCCGTCCACCGCGTCGGCTTCCTCGTCGCTGGTGATCAGCAACGCCACGGTCCCGGCAGGACGGGGGTGATTGCGTACGAACCGCTCGACCGCCGTGGTCATCGCCGCGAGGCTCGACTTCATGTCGGCGGTACCCCGACCGTACAGGAAACCGTCGCGTTCAGTGGGTTCGAAGGGAGGTGAAGTCCAGGCTTCCTCTGGCCCGCTCGGCACGACATCGGTGTGGCCGGCGAACACCACGCTGGGTTCCGCCGGATCATAGACCCGGTGGGATGCGGTGCCGCCACCGGGATACACGGCCCAGAAGTTGTCCACCGCGCCGAAACGCATGGACTCCACGGCGAACCCGGCAGCACGGAGACGCTCGCCGAGAATCGCCTGGCAGCCGCGGTCATCTGGGGAAACCGAGGGCCGCTCGACCAGCCTGCGGGTAAGGGCCAGCACTTCAGCAGTTAGTACGTCCCCGGTCATGACGCCGCCTTGTCGCTTTCCAGCACGGGGTCCGCCGCTAGCCCGCATATCTCACCAAGTCGCTTGGTGCCATGGCGCAACTGATTGGTTCCACTTGTGTTTTCAGCCGTCCGCGACGGTTGCGGGATAGACACAGTGCGCTGGCCCCGCCCTCGCCGGTCTTTTGGCCCCGTGTGCGCACGTGCGACCTCAACCGTAGTCCCCGCTATGCTTTCGGTCGCGAGCACGCACACGGGGCCAAAATCCTCGGCGATCATCGGGGCCCTTGGTGAGATATGCGGGCTAGTCGGGACGTGAAGGATGCAAGCCGTTCGGCGGCCGCGATGCATTCCTGCAATGGCGCCACCAGCGCGATACGCACACGGCCTGCTCCGGGATTGACACCATCGTGCGGGCGTCCCAGGTAGCTGCCGGGAAGCACCGCGATGTTCTCCTGCGCATAGAGTCCGGTGGCGAATGCCTCATCGGCTACGGGGGTGGCGGGCCACAGGTAGAACGCCCCCGGCGGCGTGGCCACATCCAGGACGGGCCGCAGGAGCGGGACGACCGCGTCGAACTTGGCTCGGTAGAGTGCGCGATTGTCCACCACGTGTGCTTCGTCACTCCAGGCGAGGGCGCTGACATGGGCGACGTGCGCGGGCATGGCGCAGCCGTGGTACGTCCGGTAGTCGTAGTAGCGCGCGATGATCTCCGGATCGCCCGCCACGAATCCCGAGCGCAACCCGGGCAGGTTGGAACGTTTGGACAGACTGTTGAACACGACGCAGCGCGAGCAGCCAAGCCCGGCGTTTGCCGCCGCCTGAAGGAGACCCACGGGTGGCCAGTCTTCGTCGTGGTAGAGCTCCGAATAGCACTCGTCGGCGGCGATGACGAAGTCGTGCTCGTGGGCGCGACGGACGAGGGCGGTGAGAGCGTCTTCACTGACCATCTGGCCGCTCGGATTGCCTGGATTGCAGACGTAGACGAGTTCGACGCCGGGCCAGATCGCGTCCGGGACCGCATCGAAGTCCGGTGTGTCGGTGGCCGGTACGTACCACGGTCGGGCGCCGCGCAGCACGGCGGCACCTTCGTAGATCTGGTAGAACGGGTTGGGCATCAGCACCGTGGAACCGGGTCGCCCGCTGAGCACCGCTTGACCGAACGAGAACAGCGCCTCGCGGGTTCCATTCACCGGCAGAATCTGGCTTCCCGGATCCAACTCGACACCGAAGCGCCGTTGAACCCAGGCGGCGATGGCTTCGCGCAGTTCGACACTTCCGCGGGTGGGTGGATAGGTCCCGAGCCCATGGCGCACGGTCGGTGGATCGGTGAGCGCTTGGAGGAGAAACTCGGGAGCGTCGTGCTTGGGCTCGCCGAGCGCCAGCGAAACGGGAGGATGCGCTGGGTTCGGTGACAAGGGCGCGAACAGCGCATTCAGCCGCTCGAACGGGTAGGGCTGAAGCCGCTCCAGATGGGGGTTCATGCGGCCGTTCCCGCGGATTGAGCGACCTCGGCATCGAGCTTGGCACGGATCGCCTCGACCACTGCCTGCGTCTGTCCGGAATGTGTAATCGGATGCCTTGCCTGGTTGGTGATCTCGAACACATCCTCGATCCGCTCGCCTAGCGTCGTAATGCCTGCACTGCGGACGTTGATGCCGAGCTCGACGAACAGGCCGCCCAAGGTTGCGAGCAGTCCCGGGCGGTCGGATGCGACGACGCGCAGCGTCGATGTCGGTGCGCCCGGCTTGGTCATCAAGGTCACTTCGGTGGGCGTCACGAACTGCTTGAGCTGCCGTGAGACTCGGCGTTCGGGGCGAATCTCGGCCGCGCCGCCGGCGATCGCCCGGGTCAGCCGATCGGCCAATCGGCCGCGCCGACCGGCATCGGCCACCGCAAGGCCGTCGTCGTCGAGCACGATGTAGGAGTTGAAACACATCCCCGATGCGCTGGTGGCGACGCGGGCGGCAGCGATGCGCAGGTTGACGGCGTCGATGGCGGCGACGCTGTCCGCGAACAGGTTGGCGCGGTCGCGTGCGTAGAGGAACACCTCCGTCGCGCCCGTGGCGTCGGCCTCGCCGCTCACTTCGAACAACGCGACCAGCGGACCCGCGTGGACGTCGTGGCCGTGGATCGCTCGAGTGATGGCGGCCACCTGGGTCGGGGTGTGGTGCAGGAAGAAGCCGTCACCCGGCTCGTCCCACAGTTCGAGCACCCGCGCTGCGGAGAAGCCGCCGCGTTCGAGTTCGGCGATCGCCGAGGTCCGGCACGCTTCGGCAAGCTCACTGCGTTCGTCGGGTACGTCGAGGCCTAGTTCCAGTGCCCGCCGGGTGTGGTCGTAGAGCTGGCCGAGAAGCGTGGCCCGCCAGCCGTTCCACAGTGTCGGGTTGGTGGCGTTGATGTCGGCGACGGTCAGCGCGTAGAGGTAGTCGAGGCGCGTCTGGGTGGCGACCTTGCGCGCGAAATCGCGGACTACGGCAGGATCGTGAATGTCCTGCCTTTGGGCGGTGGAGGACATGGCCAGGTGGGCACGCACCAGCCACTCCACGAGCCCGGTGTCGGACTCGCCGAGGCCGTGGCGACGACAGAAGCGTACGACGTCGCCGGCGCCCAACTCCGAGTGGTCTCCGCCCCGACCCTTGCCGATGTCGTGGAACAGGCCGGCGATGTAGAGCAGCTCGATCTTCGGCAGCTTGCGAACCACGCGGGCGGCGAGCGGGAACTTTTCCTCGGCGGAGCGGTAGTGGAAGCGCCGCATCTGGCGGATGACCATCATGGTGTGGGCATCGACGGTGTAGATGTGGAACAGGTCGTGCTGCATCTGGCCGACGACCTTGCCGTACTCGGGTATGTAGCGCCCGAGCACACCGTAGCGCCGCATGCGAGTGAGTTGGCTTACCAGCGTGTAGGGCGCCCGCAGGAGATCCATGAAGTAGCTGGTGACCTCGGGGTCATGGCGGAAGGCGTCGTCGATGAGGTGCAGGTGGTTGCGGACCAGGCGAATGGTCGACGCACGCACGCCGGCGATGTCCCGCCGGTTGGCCATGATGACGAACATCTCCATCAGCGCCGCCGGTTTGTCCTCGAACACGCGATCGTGGGTGGCCTCGATGTAGTGGTTGTGGATCCGGAAACGGTCGTTGACGTGCTCGATCTTGGGGCGTTCGCCGGCACGCAGGATGGCTTCGTCGAAATGCTGGAGGAGGATGTCGTTCACCTCGCGCAACAGCAGGACATGCCGGTAGTAGTCGTGCATGAACTGCTCGACACCGAGCTGGGCGCCCGTGTCCTCGTAGCCGAACCGCCGGGCGAGTTCCCGTTGGTAGTCGAAGAGGAGGCGATCCTCCTTGCGTCCAGCGATCAGATGCAGTCCGAAGCGCACGTGCCACAGGAAGCGCCGCCCGTCGGCCAGCCACTGCGACTCGAGGGGCGTCAACAAGCCGGAATCGACCAGCTCGGCCAAGTCCGCGGACCCGGTGTGCCTCTGGGTGATCCAGAGGATGGTCTGGATGTCCCGTAGGCCGCCGGGAGCACCCTTCAGGTTCGGCTCGAGATCGTAGTCGACGTGGTCGTACTGGCTATGTCGTTCGCGCTGTTCGTCCTGTTTGGCGCGAAAGAAGCGGCGGCTCGGCCAAAACGACTTGCGCGCGAGTACGCGGTCGAGCTTGCCACACAGTAGGCTGGAACCCGCCAGGCGCCGCCGCTCCATCATCGTTGTCGCCACCACGACATCCCGCGCCGACTCGCGCTTGCAGTCGGCCAGCGTGCGTACGCTGTGGCCGATGTCGAGCTTCAGATCCCAAAGCAGGCGCACGAAGGCGGCGATGTCTTCCTGAGTGCCTTTCGGATTCTTGACCAGGATGAGGAGGTCGATGTCCGAGTGGGGATGCAGTTCGGCCCGACCGTAGCCACCCACGGCCAGAAGCGCGAGGTTCTCGTTGTGGATGAACCAGTGCTGCCAGATCTCGGCCAGGAAGGCGTCGATGAACCGGGCCCGCTCGGTGACGAGTGCCTCGATGTCGGCCCCCGACCAGAAGCGTTCGGCGAGCGCCTCGTCGGCGCGGGCGATGCGTTCGCGCAGTTCTTCCGTATCGAGCCGCGCGTAGGTCTGGTGCCCTTCTTCGACGGCCGCGACCGCGATCACGAAAAGCCCTCCTCCGCGCGGATCGTCAGCACCTCGTATCCGCTGGGCGTGACCAGTATGGTGTGCTCCCACTGGGCGGAAAGCTTGTGGTCCTTGGTCACCACGGTCCACTTGTCGGGCAGGATGCGCACGTGGCGGCGTCCGGCGTTGATCATCGGCTCGATGGTGAACGTCATGCCTGCTTCGAGCCGTGCGCCGGTGCCCGGCCGGCCGTAGTGCAGGATCTGCGGTTCGTCGTGGAACCGGGCGCCGATGCCGTGGCCACCGAATTCGCGCACCACCGAGAAGCGGTTGGCGTGGGCATAGGTTTCGATCGCGTGGCCGATGTCGCCCGTGTACGCCCCGGGTCTGACCTGGCGGATGCCCTCGTAGAGACACTCCTGGGTGACACGCACGAGTCGCTCGGCGAGGACGGTGGGCTTGCCGACGAAGTACATCTTGCTGGTGTCGCCGTGATAGCCGTCCTTGATCACCGTCACGTCGATATTGATCGAGTCTCCTTGCTTCAGCACCTTTCGCTCCGACGGAATGCCGTGGCATACGACGTGGTTGACCGAGGTGCAGATGGACTTCGGAAACGGCGGCTGTTCGCTGGCGAAGGTGTAGTTGAGCGGCGCCGGGATGCAGTCGATCTCGTCGACGATGTAGGCGTGGCAGATGGTGTCGAGTTCCTCCGTGGTGACCCCGGGGACCACCCGTTCGCCGATCATCTCGAGGACGCTGGCCGCCAGCCGTCCGGCCACGCGCATCTTCTCGATCCCTTCGGGTGTGTTGGGCTTCGCAGGCATGGCGGCGAAGTATGGGCCAAGGCGTGCGCGACCGCGACCGGCGTTGGCCTCGACGGCGGACAATGGCGTAAGGCGTCAGTTCGCTACGGGTCTGGCAGATCCGGGATGTCCAGGGGGGGATCGCCTCCCGGCAGCAAGCCCTCATCCATAGCCGTCTTCACGATCCGCATGAACCGCCCATCGAGGTCGAACTCCCCGAACCACCGCGCCATGTACTCGCGGTCGAAATCGGGCCGTGCCACGAGGATGGATTCGACATCCGCATTGTCGCGGTGGCGGTTGGCGATGAGTTTCAGAATCACGACGTCCTCGACAGCCAGCGTCTTGAAGCTGAGTTGTGGGTCGTGGCTGACCCGGTGCGCTCTGGCGATGGCCCCGTTCTCGTAGTCGGTCCCCGACACCATCACGTCGATTCGTCCCGCCCGTGGGTGCTGCATCCTGAGCAGGAAATCCTCGGCAACCCCGGTGGTGCTCCACCCGCGTTGCTGGAGGGCGTCCTGCACGTCTTCGAGATTGTTGTCCGAGAGCGCGAGTAGCACGTCCAGGTCGCCGGTCGTCCGAATCTCATCCCGATAGTTGTTGGCAGCCACCGCGCCCGCCACCGCCCACTCGATGCCGAGACCGTCCAGCGCGTAGGACAAGTCTCGTAGCGCCTCGACGAACGGCTCAATGCGGGCCACGCTCCCCCCGCCGTTGCGTCAAGAGCCTGCGGTTCCGAAAGTAAGCCAGGTGCGACTCCCAGTCGCCGCCGAGCGGGTCGTGCGTGCCCATGCCGCAGTTCGGGTCGATCGCCGCCATGCGCTCGATGAGTTCGCGGAAGTCCTTCGCCGGCGGTTCGGCAACGTGGGTTTCCGCCAGCGCACGAGCCAACCGGTTGAAATGCTCTGGGATGGGCATGCTTTAGGTGTCGCGTCGCGGACGCGCGGTTCTGCCGACACGGGACGGGACAGGCCCGTCGCGTCGGGTCGCGGTGTTCCCGCTCGTATTCGATCCATGAAAAGCCATGGGGGGTAGTGTAGCGCCCCATTGAGCCCCGGGGCTTGCCACCTGCTTGGTGAGTCCGACAGACTGTGAACCGGCGAACGTGGCGCAAGGGAGATGCCATGCCTGCACTGGACGGCGTGAGGATCCTCGACATGACCCAGTACGAGGCCGGAACCTCGTGCACCCAGGCGTTGGCCTGGCTGGGCGCCGACGTGGTGAAGATCGAGGCGCCGGAGTACGGCGATCCGGGTCGCGGCGTCGGCCGTTCGGCGAACAAGGACTATTCGGCGTACTTCTGCGCTTGGAACGCCAACAAGCGGAGCCTCGCGCTGGATCTCGGGACCGACCGCGGGCACGAACTGTTCATGCGCCTGGTGCCGAAGTTCGACGTTTTCGTCGAGAACTACGGTCCCGGCGTGACCGAAAAGCTCGACATCGGCTACGACACACTGCGCGCCGCGAATCCCGGGTTGATCTACACCCGCATCAAGGGCTTCGGCGCCACCGGCCCGTACTCTGGATTCCGCTCCATGGACATGGTGGCGCAGGCGGCCGCGGGGGCGTTCTCCATCACCGGCGAGGCGGACGGTCCCCCCATGATGCCCGGTCCGACCACCGGGGATTCCGGCACCGGTGTGCAGGCCGCCATGGCGATACTCGCGGCCTACATCCAGCGTCAACGGACGGGCGAGGGCCAGCAGATCGAACTGTCGATGCAGGAGGCCATGGCCTACTACGTCAGGACACGCGCCTTTCTCGGTTCCGGCTGGGGAACTCGGGCTACCCCCCGGTCGGGCAACGCCGGTGGCCTCCCGCCCGTCAACATCTATGCCTGTAAGCCGTTCGGACCAAACGACTACATCTACCTGATGCCTGTCAACCAGGGTCATTGGGACGCCCTGTGCGCCGCCATGGACCGGGGTGATCTGTTGATCGATCCGCGCTTCGAGACCACCCGCGGGCGGATCGAGAACGGCGCGGCGCTCTACGAGGAAATCGGCAACTGGACGGGCGCGCGCACCAAGTACGAGGCCATGGAGACAATCGCCGCGGCGGGCGTGCCTTGCTCTGCCTGTCTCGACACCGCGGAACTCCACCACGATCGGCACCTCACGGAACGCGGCTTCGTGCACGAGCTCGAACTACCGGTCCATGGCCGGGTACCCATGCTCGGTTTCGCGCCGCGGATGTCCGGGTCGCCGTTCGAAATGACCCCGCCGCCGCGCCTCGGCGAGCATACCGACGAAGTGCTCGCCGCCGAATTGGGGCTCGACGAAGGGGAGTTGGCAGACTTGCGCGACGCTGGCGCGATTGGGGACTCGGCCCGGTTCACGTAGAGGCGACCGCGCGCCCTGGCGGGCGCGTTGTGGTCGCCGTCACGACCCTCATAAGCGCTAACTTCCGATCACAGCCAGCGATGAGCGGCTGCGTGTCGCTGCGCCGGGTCGCTGCTCGTCACCCCGGGGCTCGAGCGGACGGTTCACAGCCCCAACGCCGGCGTCCCGCCACAGTGGAAGCAGGCGTCACAGACAGAACATCGCCCTATTCAAAGGCGACTCGGTTGACGGGGTTGTCCATGCCTTGTCCACGGCGCCGGTCCCCGAACTAGCCGAGGCGCGGTGGGGAAGGGGTGGGCAACCCCAGACCGACAACCATCGGCCACCAGGCCAAGGCCACCAGGCGAACATCGCCCTTTTCGAATTGGCGGGGATGTCGGGTTGCCCACCCTTTGCCCACCGTTGCCTCGTTTTATTGAGGATCGGCTCCCGTGGACAAAGCGTGGACAACCCGACCGAACATCGCCCCTTTCAAACACGCCGGCAAACGTTGCTTTTTCTCGTAATACTGTTGACATGTACAGTAGTTGGGAGTAGGCTGTTCACCAGTAGCAGTACCCCCCTCCGGTGACCCCCGCCATGCCCCGGAAGCGTCGCCCAGACCCGAGACAGACCACGCTGGCGTTCAGGCCCGCCGGCCGCGGCGGCGCCCGGGCCGGCGCCG
>VXPO01000123.1 GCA_009839505.1 Gammaproteobacteria bacterium | reverse complement strand
CTTCTTGCCGTACATCATCTTCTCGCCGTAGGCGCCGTACTTGGTCATCACCTTGCGGTCCGGATCGGCGAGCAGGGTGAACGGCAGGTTGTACTTGTCGCGGAACTTCTGATGCGACGCCTCGGTATCGGGCGAGATGCCTAGCACGACCGTGTCGGCATCCTGGATCTCCTGCCAGTGATCGCGGAACCCGCAGGCTTCCTTGGTACATCCGGGCGTGTCGTCGCGGGGGTAGAAGTAGACCACCACGTTTTTGCCCTTGAGATCCTTCAACGCGACCTTGTTGCCGTCCGCATCGTTCAACGTGAACAGCGGCGCAGCCTTGCCTTCCTCGATTGCCATTTGGCGGCTCCGGTTTGGGACTCGAAAAGGGCGCAGTTTACCGACCGAAAAACCGCGCGCAATGGAATCAGCGATACCGTTCGCGGATGTCGGCGAGACCGGCATCGAGTTCGTCCCGTGCCAAGTAGCGGCCACGCACCATCACCGCCTCGATGCTGCGCGTGTTGGCGATGTCGTCGAGCGGGTCGTCCCGCAGTACGATCAAGTCCGCCGCGCGACCCGGCGCGATGCTTCCCCACTGGTCGCTCTGGCCGTAGAAGCGAGCGGGCTCGGTCGTACCGGTGGACAAGGCCTCGAAGGGCGTCAAACCTGCTTCGGCCATCGCTGCGAGTTCCCAATGGATGGAGAACCCGGGCACGTTGAAGATCTGCGGCGAGTCCGATCCCAAAAGGACGGGTACACCGGCACGGTAGCACTCGGCGATCAGCTGCTTGCGCAACCCGAGGAACGCCTCCCGGGATGCTGGAGTGAACGCGTTCGCCGAGCCTCGAACGGCATCCGAATAACCGCGGCGCAGGTTCGCGGGAAGATAGGCGTACTCATGGCGCGCCTGGAGTTCCGCGAGGGATCCCGCGACGTTCTCGAGCAGGGTCTCGGTCGGCACGACGGCGGCGCCCGACGCCTTGAGCCCCTCGATGAGCGACTCGACCCGGGCGGGGTCGACCTTCTCGACGAGATCCGCGCCGAACCAAACGGCGTTGCGGTTCGTCAGGTCTTCCGGCGCGACCAACGTCTCGATGAACCCATCGAGGTGGTCGATGGTGTGCTGTCCGGCGTCGAGGCTCGCCATCAGGCCGACTTGGCCGGTGACGTGACCCGCGAATCGGATGTCCTCGGCGTTGGCTGTGCGCGCCACCGCCTGGAACACCGTCGACGACAGGCCGGGATGGATCTTCAGCAGATCATAGCCCGCCGCCTTCTGATCGCGTACGCGGCGGATGGCGGCGTCCACGGTACGCGCGCTGCCACCACTGAACGACGGTCCGGAGATCAACAGCGTGGGCCCTAGGACCTCGTCGGCGGCCAACGCTCCACGCAGGTCTAAGTGCGATGGATGTCCCATCATGCCGCGGGCCAGGGTGACGCCGTTGGCCACCCACAGGAAAAGCACGTCGGCGCGGTAGTCCGACGCACCGGCATCGAACCGCCGCACGGGGATGTGGGCATGCATTTCGGTAAGGCCCGGGATCACGAACCGCCCGTCGAGATCGACCACGGTTGCTCCCTGCGGCGGTGTGTCGTCGACGAACTTCCCGTCCCGCACGACCAGGTCGATCTCGCGGTATTCGGGCCCGTCGAGCATGGTGAGCACGCGGCCGTTGCGGAGAACGGTGTCGGCGAGACCGGGCACACCCAGGGCGACCGCCATGGCGGCCAGCAGACTGATCGACCGCTTCATGGTCCATCCCCTTGGCTTGGGCTTGGGCGAAGTATAGGTCAATGCCGAGGATGGGAAGCGTCGGTCAACGTGCATTGCCGAACGCACCCAACGTCGATGAGCAAGCCCATAAAGTGTATCTGAATTGACTTATTTGCAAATCAAGATACACAATAGGACATGGAGTTCACTCACCGTCAACAGCGCGAGGCTTTCCACATCCTCTTTTTGGAAAGCCTATTGGGTCGGATGGATCCGAGTCTCTTCGTCTTGAAGGGCGGCCTCAACCTGCGCTTCTTCTTCGGCAGCCCGCGCTTCTCGGAGGACATGGACATCGACGTCCTTGGGAGTTCCGTGGAGACCTTGAGGAGGAACGGCTACCGGGTTCTCGATGATCGAGGGTTCAGACGCTCCTTGGGCGCCTTCGGTATCTCCGAGTTGCTGGTAAATGATCCGGCTCGGGCCAAGCACACGGCAACCACGCAGCGGTTTCGTGTACGCCTCGTCACGACGGCGGGGGAGACTTGGCCGACGAAGGTCGAATTCTCCCGTCGCGGGGACGGCGGGACGTTCAGGGCGGACCCGATCTCGCCCGACGTGGTTCGTGCCTACAAGCGCTTGACCCTGCCATGTCAGCACTACGATGCAGGGAGTACCGTACTTCAGAAGCTCGCGGCACTCGCCGGTCGCCGGGAGCCGCAGACCCGAGATGCCTTCGACCTCTATGTGCTGTGGTTGGGCGGGCATTGGGATGAAACGGCGCCGCGTGGTCTCGGGCCCGACACGCGAAGTTTGGCGGTCGAGAACCTGCTGGGGTTCAGCTACGCGGACTATCGGGGACAGGTCCTCGACTACCTAGAGCCGGAAACCCTCTCGCAGTTCGCAGGCGAAGAGAGGTGGCGAATGCTCGTCGAAACCGTATATGGACTGGTGGAAGAGACCTGAGCGATGGATACGACCGCTTTCCTAGTCCGGAATGCACTGTTCACGACCCGCCTGTTTGCCGTTTCGACGAATCGTCGCGTTGACTCGTCTTCCCGCGCATTGGCCGGTCTGGCGGCTCGTGGCGTGCTCGTCAAGGTCACCAGGGGGCTTTGGGCTCAACCCGACCACCCTTCGTTCACACCCTTCGGCGCCGTCGGGTTCCTGCTGGGCCACGAACACGGGCACGTGTCCTTCGTTTCCGCATTGCATCGACACGGTGTGATCGCCCAGATTCCGGGAGCGGTCCACATCGCCACCACGGGTCACGGGCGCGTCCTGGCGAGCCCCATCGGCCGCTTCGAGTTCTTTCAACTGCGTCCGCAGATGATGATGGGCGGTGTCGATCTCAGCGATACTGAGCCCGCATATCCCATCGCGTCACGCGAGAAGGCCCTGCTGGACACGATCTACATCGGAATCCGCCGGCGGCGTTTCGTCCGCCTCCCGGAACTGGACACGGATGACGTTGACCGACAGGCGTTGAACGCACTCCTGGATGGGCAGGTAACCGCGTTGCCGCTCAGGCGTGCGGTTCAGACGCGGTTGACGGAACTCGGTGTGTGAACGCGGCTGACGTCGATTGAGCATCGACCGAGGCGCAACCGCTATACTGGTTCTTCACCCAGCCTGGAACGTGGCAGGAGATTGGCGTGCCAGACCGGCAATTGACGTTCACGGAGTCCGAACTGCTCTCCGACCACGACTACGCGGCACCGCATGCGGTCGGGCGCCAGCGCCTGCACGGCGGTTTCGACAGCGACGGCACCTACATCCCTCCCCGGTCCTTGGGCAGGCGCGTGGCTATCGACAACTGGACCGCCGCCTTGCGGGAGCGGGGCGGCGACCTGTTCGAAGCCGACTCGTCGCTGCTCTCCGGTCCCCGGGTACCCAACGTCGAGCAGCAGCGGCTGCTGATCGAGAACGGCATCACCCGGCCGTTCTGGAACGGACTCACGATTACCGGGAAGATCGAGGGCCGGGGCCGGATGATCGCGCAGATCCCGTTGCCGGACCTTGAGCGCCTGGTCGTTGGGGACATTGGCGGGATGGCCATCGGCCACTTGGGCAAGGGTCTGCTCGCGGCCCACGGCATCGACGAAGGGGGCGAACCGGACAAGGGCATCGGCGGTCACGACGTGATGTGGTTCGTGGCGCGGGATCTCGCCTTTGGGCCGGATGCGCATCCGGACGTTGATCCGCCGGGGAACATCGCGCGTCCCGATGGCGAGACCCCGGCACGGCGAATGCCGGATATCGAACTGCCGTACGAAATGCTGCTTGGCTTCCTGTTGAACCTGCTGCTGATCGAGTTCCGCGCGGAGATCGGTTTTGCCAGTACGCAGGAGGTTTTGCGGACGCCGACCCTGTTTGTGGATAGGCGCGACGACGCTGAGGAGGCGGCCGAGATCGTCGAACGAATCCGCACCGACGAGCGGATCCATGTGGAGTCATTGCGGCTATATCTGGGCGAGTTCCGGAGCCTCAACTTCAGGACCGTCGATGGCGGGGAGATTTCCGGGGCCGACCTGATCGATCCGTTCTGGAAGGGCTTGATCCACTGGGCCACGGTGGAGCAGCCCCGGATTGCCGCCGAGAACCTCTACCAGGCACTCAAGGCGCAAATTCTCGAGGACGACGACGGCGAACGGATCCTGCGGGAGTTCGATGCTCTAGCCGATCCCGGCTACTCGCTGGCCGCCGGCTGACGACAGGACGTAGTCAGAAGCCTTCCGAAAACCATGGACAAGAAGGCGCTCCTCGACGAGCTGAAGATTGACCGCGAGCGGCCGAAACGGCCGCGCTGGCCTTGGGTCGTGTTCGTGCCGGTCGCGGTGATCGTCGGCCTGGCGATCGTCGCCTGGGCGTTCGACGTAAGGTTCTTCGGCGTCGAGAGGACCCGGGTCGAGACCCACGTGGTCCGCGCCAGCGTCGACCCCGGTTCCGACGGGGTCGTCCTGGACGCCACGGGATACGTCGTCGCCCGGCGTCAGACGACGGTCAGTTCCAAGACCACGGGCAAGGTCGAGGAGGTGCTCGTCGAGGAAGGCATGACCGTGGAGGCGGGGCAGTTGCTGGCCGTGTTGGACGACAGCCTTCCGCGTGCCCAATTGGAGCTCGAGGAGTCCCGCCTGGCGGCGGCCGAGACGGCCTTGGACGAGATCAAGGCTTTAATCCAACAGGCCGAACTGGACCTGAAACGCACGGCCGACCTCGCCGAACGCGAACTCGCCAGCCGCGCCGATCTCGATCGCGACCGCATCACCCTGAAGGGACTGACGGCGCGTCTCGCCTATGCCGAGCGGCAGCTGGAGGTGGCGAACAAGGCGGTCGACCTGCAACGCCTACTGCTGGACGAGATGGAGATCCGCGCACCTTTCGGCGGGGTGGTGATCGCCAAGGCGGCGCAGCCGGGCGAGATGATCTCGCCCATTTCGGCGGGCGGCGGGTTCACGCGCACCGGCATCTGCACCATCGTCGACATGGACTCCCTCGAGGTGGAGGTGGATGTCAACGAGGCCTTCATCAACCGGGTGCGCCCCGGACAGCCAGTCACGGCGAGGCTCAACGCCTACCCGGATGCGAGGATTCCCGCGGAGGTCATCGCCACGATTCCGGCCGCGGACCGCAGCAAGGCCACGGTTCGGGTGCGCATCGGCTTCAAGGACCGGGACTCGCGCATCGTGCCGGACATGGGCATCAAGGTCGCCTTTCTCGAGGAGGAAACGGAGGTCGTCGATGCGCCGTCGCTCGGTGTGCTCGTACCCAAGTCGGCGGTGCTCGGCAGCGGGGACCGGGGGCGCCACGTATTGGTGGTGCGCGCGGACGACGCCGAGGATGGGTCGGTGCTGCTGGAACGTCGCGCGGTGTTGGTTGGCACCGAACAGGACTCACGCGTACGCATCGTCGACGGGCTCCAGCCGGGCGAGCGTATCGTTAGCGATCCACCCCCGGGAGTGGACGATGGCTTTCGGGTCCTGTTGGCCGACTGATGGCACATCGGTCGTTCTGGTAGTGCATGTAGCGAAAAGCTGGAGGTCACGGTTGGCAATCATCGAGCTTGAGGACGTCCACAAGTCCTTCGTCAAGGCGCGCGAGTTCGTCGAAGTCCTGATGGGCATCGACCTGACGGTCGCAGAAGGCGACTTCGTGGCGTTGATGGGGCCCTCGGGCAGCGGCAAGACGACGCTGTTGAACATCATCGGCGGTCTCGACAGCGCCTCGGCGGGACAGGTCGTCGTCGCGGAGAACGACCTCGACGAGCTATCCAACCGGGAGCTGGCGCGCTGGCGGGCGGCAACCATCGGCTTCGTGTTCCAGTTCTACAACCTGCTGCCGGTGCTGAACGCCCAGCGCAATGTCGAACTTCCCCTGCTGTTGACCAAGCTGTCCGGCAAGCAGCGCCGCCGCAACGCCCAGACGGCACTGTCCATCGTCGGCCTCGATGACCGTGCGAAGCACAAGCCCGGCGAGTTGTCCGGCGGGCAGCAGCAGCGCGTGGCCATTGCCCGGGCGATCGTCGCCGATCCGCCCATCCTGGTGTGCGACGAGCCCACCGGCGACCTCGACCGCGACAACGCCGAAGAGATCCTTGATCTCCTGCAGATCCTCAACCGCGAGCACGGCAAGACGATCATCATGGTGACCCACGACCCCAAGGCAGCCGATCACGCCAAGCGGTTGCTGCATCTGGACAAGGGCAAGCTGGTCGACGAGGTGGCGGCGTGAGCAACTTCCATCTTGTATGGGCGAACCTGCACCGCCACGCGAATCGCACCTACCTCACGCTGTTGTCCGTGCTGGTCGCGTTCCTGCTTTTCGGGCTGCTCCGCGCGCTGGCCATCTGGTTCGCCACCGGCCCGGCGGAAGGTGCGAGCGTCGACCGCCTGATCGTCACCGGCAAGTACTCGATCATCGATCTGCTGCCCATCAGCCAGAGGAACGAGATCTTGACGATCGACGGCGTCGAGGCCGTGACGCACTCGACTTGGTTCGGAGGCAACTACCAGGATCCGTCGAACTTCTTTCCCAAGTACCCGGTGGAGCCCCGTGGGCATTTCGAGATGTTCCCCGAAATCGCCATCGACCCCGCCGAACTCGAGGCGTTCGCACAGACGCGGACCGGCGCCGTGGTATCGGCGGACCTCATGGAGAGGTTCGGCTGGAAGATCGGCCAGAAGATCCCCATCGAGGCGGACATCTGGCCGATGAAGGACGGCAACCGGATCTGGACCTTCGATCTCGTCGGGTCCTACACCAGCGACGTGGCAGGTTACGGCAGCACGTTCCTGCTCAACTACGAGTTCTTCGACGAAGCCCGCGGTTTCGGCCCGGGGACGGTGGGTTGGTGGACGGTGCGAGTAGCCGATCCCGACCGTGCCCCTGAAGTGGGAACAGCCATCGACGCCCTATTCGAAAACTCGCGAAACCCGACCAAGACCGGTACGGAGGATGAGTTCGGCAGGGCTTTCGCCGCACAGATCGGCGACATTGGGCTGATGGCCACGGGCATTCTCTCCGCCGTGTTCTTTACCGTGCTCCTGTTGACCGCGAACACCATGGCGCAGTCGCTGCGCGAACGCATCCCGGAACTCGCGGTGTTGAAGACGCTGGGTTTCGGCGACAACCGGGTGGCGTGGTACGTGCTCGGCGAGTCCGCGTTGATCTTCATCGTGGGCGGCATCCTGGGAGTCGGCTTGGCAGCGCTCCTGGCGCCGATCGCCAACAACCTCGCCGTGCAGTTCGTGCCCGGCGCTTTCGCCATGTCGTGGCAGATCGCCGGCGCTGGCGTCGGCGTGGCGGCCCTGCTCGGGGTCATCGTTGGGGCGGTGCCCGCGTGGAGCGCTCGACGGTTGTCCATCGCCGACGCCCTCAGAAGGGGGTGAGTGATGTTTTCGCAAGTGTTCGAAGTCACCGTGATGAACCTCAAGAACCTGCCCAACCGATTGGGCAGTTCTTCGGTGATTGTCGTGGGTATCGGCGGGGTCGTCGCGGTCATGGTGGCTATCCTGGCGATGGCCGCGGGTTTCCAGAGCACCCTTGACCGTGGCGGCGACCCGGAACGCGCCGTCGTTCTCCGCGGCGGCTCGGACAACGAGCTCTCCAGCTTCATGGACACCGAGGCGATCAACATCGTCGCCAGCATGCCGGGAATCGTCGAGGCGAGCCCGGAACTCTACATGGTGGCCGACGTACCGAAACGGTCCACCGGCACCGACGCCAACCTGATCGTGCGGGGTGTCTCCGTCAGTGGCTTCGCGGTACACGACGAAGTGGAGATCGTCGAAGGACGGAGCTTCGAGACCGGACGGGGCGAGATCATCGCCGGTCGCGGCGCCCACATCGAGTTCGCCGGAATCGACATCGGCAACACGGTCAGGCTGCGCGATTCGGAGTGGACCATCGTGGGAATCTTCGCGGCCGATGGGTCCGCCTACGAATCCGAGTTGTGGGTCGACCTTCCCGTGGCCCAGTCGGCGTTCCGCCTTGACGGGGGCGCAAGCTCAATGCGCCTGCGCCTCGACTCGCGGGAAAGGATCGACGAATTGGCCGAACGGATCGAGAACGATCCACGCCTGGACGTTCGCCTGTTCGGGGAGAAGGAGTTTTTCTCCCGCCAGGGAGGTGGCCTGACGAGCACCATCCGGACGTTTGGCTATGCGGTCGCTGTCATCATGGCCATCGGCGCGGTGTTCGCGGCCCTGAATACCATGTACGCCGCCGTGGTCAGCCGCACGGTCGAAATCGCCACCTTGCGGGCGCTTGGATTCGGCAGGTTCCCGGTCGTGGTCTCGGTGATGATCGAGTCGATGGCGCTCGCCCTCCTTGGCGGTCTCCTCGGCGCGGCGGTTTCCTACTTCGGCTTCAACGGCTACACGGTCTCGACCTTGAGCAACGCGTCCTTCTCCCAGATCGCCTTCGACTTTGCGGTCACGCCCGAGTTGCTGCGCAACGGGCTCGTGGGGGCGCTCGGTCTCGGGGCCATCGGCGGTCTGCTGCCCGCGATCCGCGCGGCGCTGCTGCCGATCACCCTGGCGTTGCGGGGCGAATAGCAGCTCGGGGTTCGTCGGACCACAAGCATGGGCGTACTTCACAGCGTCGCGCCAGTAGAGGCACCGTATTTCATGTCGTTGGCTCGGTTCCGGCGGACGAACGTGCGTCGTCGCTCCGGCCTGTTGGCGTCTCCAAAGCGGGTAGGTCATGTGGCGCTGGTTTGGGCTTGTTTGGCCACACTCACGGCACCCTCCGCCAGCGATGCACAGGAAGCCGACATCCCCGACCCCAACCTTCGGGCCGCGGTCGAAGCCGCCCTCGGCAAGGAGTCGGGCGAAGCGATCACCGTGGCCGAGATGGGTTCACTGACCGAGTTGACGGCGAATTTCGCTAGGATCGAGGATCTCACGGGGCTTGAACTGGCAACGGGCCTGACGTCGTTGGAAATGGACGCGAACCGTATCGCGGACATATCCGTTTTGGCGGACCTCACGCTGCTGGAGATCCTGCGGTTGTCGTCGAACGCGATCGAGGACGTGTCGCCGCTGGCGGACCTCACGCGGCTGGAGAGCCTGGTGTTGTCGTCGAACGTGATCGAGGACGTGTCGCCGCTGGCGGGGCTCACGTCACTTTCGCGTCTCTCGCTGACGAACAACAGCGTTTCGAATTTGTCGCCCTTGGCGAGCCTGACTTCCTTGACCGATCTCTATCTCTCCAGCAATGACATCTCGGACTTGACACCTCTGATGGACTTGGAATTGCAGTTCCTCTATATCGAGAACAACCGGATCACGGACGTCTCACCGCTCGCGAACGTGACATCGCTGTGGGTGCTCGGGCTGTCCACCAACGCGATTTCGGATGTAGCACCCCTATCGCAGTTGACCCAGTTGAGTCGCCTACGGTTGTCGGACAATGAAATCTCGAACGTAGAACCGTTGGCCGGCCTTGTCGGGTTGAGGTCTCTCAGTCTTTCGAACAACTGGGTGTCGGACGTGTCCGCGCTGTCGGCGCTGACCAATCTGGTGGATCTGCGGCTGTCGAACAACGGCATCACGGATATTTCGCCGCTGTCGGGCATGACCCGGTTGGAATGGCTCTATCTGTCGTCCAACGCGATCCGCGACTTCCCGTTGACGCTGAGCCGAATGGTGTATCTCAATCTCTCGAACAACGGATTCTCGGACGTTTCCTCGCTGGCACGCCCTCCTTCGTTCGAGCGCCTGCATATCGCGAACAATGGAATCTCCGACATATCGCCCCTGGCGGGTCAGACCGGTTTGACGAGGCTCGACCTGTCGGACAACCGCATCTCGGATGCGTCGGCACTGGCAGACTTTGGCCGGTTGGACTGGCTTGACTTTTCGAACAACAACGTCGTCGATCTGTCGCCGCTGGAAGACCTTCGGTCGATTCGGACTCTCTATCTCTCGGGGAACCGGATCATGGACGTCTCGCCGCTTTCGGGCTTGCCCTCGTTGAACAGGCTCTATCTCTCGGACAACGCCATCTCGGACATGTCGCCGTTGGCTGACCTGACTTCGCTGTGGAATCTCGACATCTCGGACAATCTGATCACCAACACGCCGCCACTGTCGTCGTTGATATCGCTGTCGTGGCTCAATCTTTCGGGAAATCGAATCTCGGAGGCGTCGGTGTCGGGCCCAAGAAGCCTGGGAAACCTGAATCTCTCGGACAACGAGATCACAAGCCTTTCGCTGTCCAACGTGGACTCACTGCATTCCGTCAACCTTGCAGACAACAAGCTCTCGGACCTGACCCTGTTGACTGGCGCCGAGTCGTTGACAGGTCTCACGCTGTCGAACAATAGGCTCTTGGACCTGTCCCCGTTGTCGCGCCTCGGATCGTTGGCCTCGCTCAATCTCTCGCAGAACTCGCTCACTGAGATAGAGGCCCTGGCCGAAATGACTTCATTGTCCTGGCTCGATGTCTCGAACAACAACATCGTAGACGCCTCACCGCTGACGAACCTTGAATCGCTCAGGGGGCTTGAAATCGCGAACAACCAGCTGACGGACGTATCAGCGCTTGAGAGCCTGTCGCGAATGATCATTCTCGTCGCCAATGCGAATGCGATCACCGACGTCGGACCGTTGGCTCGGTCGTCGAGTCTCTGGCGTTTGCATCTCGGAGGCAACGCCGTGACTGACATCCAGCCGCTGGTGGACGAGCTCGAATCCCTCTACGAGACCAGCCTATGGCGCAATCCGCTTGGTCATGACTCGCTCGACGTTCACGTCCCTGCGCTTCGCGAACGCGGCGTCCGGATCGTCGGAAGTGGATGGCGCGTACCGGTCTTCCCCCCGCCAGACGGGTTCAGGCAGGGTTTCGTCCGAGTCGTCTCGGAGGTTCTTTCAAGCGATGTATGGGTCTACGGAACGCACGGCGAAACCAGCCCCGCACACCTTCGACTGCCGGGATCCGGTGCCCGGCATTTCAACTCGGATGATCTCGCGGCCGGGAACTCCGACAAGGGCTTGTATTCGAAGCCCGGGTCCGAAGTCGGCGAGAGCTTGGAGGTCTACGCCTTGGAGGACTTCGAGGTGTTGGCCTACACGCGCACATCGGACGGGTTCGTCACCAGCATGCACGATCCCGTACCGTGGCTCGGGCCGGACCATGGTCGGCTAGACGCCTTGACGGGTCAGGCCCGCGAGGTGTCCGAGGGGCGTGCTGCCGGTGGTCACTACATCGCGATCTTCAATCCGGCCAGCAACTACAACCAGCGAAGCATGCTTCGCTTGGCGAACTTCGGCGACGACGACGCGGAGGTGACGATCTACGCTGTCGACGACTCCGGCACGGCGGCCGGACCTGCGCGATTGACCGTGGCCGCCAATACCACGACGACCCTGACGTCGGAGGAATTGGAGTCCGGCGCCGCGCCGGGCCTCACCGGATCGCTAGGTGACGGCAAGGGCAAATGGCGGCTCGTAGTGTCGGCGGACGAAGGCGTTCTGGTGATGAACCTGATGTCGAGCCCCACCGGTCACCTCACCAACCTATCCACTTGGAGCGCGAGCCTGACCGTGCCGCTGTTCCCGGCGGCATCGCATCCGCAGCAGGGATTCGCGCGGGTCGCCAACCTGAGTGACACTTCCGGCATGGCCATGGTTGAGGGATACGACGACCGCGGTGTGTCGTTCGGGCCCCTCACCCTGCAGTTGCCCGCCGCCGGTACGGTTCACTTCAACTCGAACGATTGGGAATTCGGCGCCCCGGACAAGGCACTCGTAGGCGCAGCGGGTACCGGCGAGGGTTCGTGGCGTCTGGAGTTCGCCAGCGACCTGGACATCGTAGTCTCCGCCTACCTGCGCACTTCGGATGGTTTCCTGACGAGCATGCACGATTTGGTCGTCCGCGAAATCTGCATTAATGAGGATCCGTACGGCGTAGTTCCCTCGGATCGTCAAATTTCGTTCACGCGAACGTGCGAGCTACGAGTCCCGATCTTCAATCCGGCCAGCAACACGCGGCAGGTGAGTTGGCTTCGGCTCGTCAACGGCGGCGACTCGGAAGCGATGGTCTCGATCTACGGTATCGACGACTCGGGCATTTGGCATGGTCCGGCATCGCTGGCATTGCCTGCCGGCGCTGCGCGGCGCCTCTCGGCCTACGAGTTGGAGTCGCATGAAGGAGAGGGAATCACGGGCGCTCTGGGGGACGGCGAGGGGAAGTGGGAATTACGCGTGGTTGTGAAAGGCGTTCCGGCGGACGACGTGATGGTGATGAACGTGTTGGAGAGCCCTACGGGACACCTGACCAATCTGTCCACTTGGCCGGACGCGGACGAGTTGCGTTTGCGGTAAACCGTTGCGGGACTCCGCCGAAGTACGCGGGCTAGCGCCGCCAAGACGCCTCGCGTGCTCGGCGTCCGGCCCCAACCCGCACCGGCCGATCACCCTGTCGGACCACGCCGCTGGCGCGACGAAGTCCGACAGGCTGCTAGTGCACGCGAACGGCGAGCACGTCGCAGCGGGCGCCGTGCAGGACGGCGTTGGCGGTGGAGCCGGTGAGCAACTGCAGGCCATGCTTGCCGTGGGTGCCGACGACGATCAGGTCGGCGCCGATATCGGTGGCAAGCGCATGTACCCGGTGCGCGACATTGCCTGCGACCTCGAACATGCTGTCCTCGTCGATGCCATAGCTCTCGGCCAAGTGCGCTAGGCGTTCGGCGGCCTCCTCGAGGAGCGGTCCGTAGTCCGCCTGGGTGACGTTGCAGATCGCCAACTCGGCACCGCAGTGCTCGGCCACCCGATTCGCTTCCTCGGTCACTTGGAACGACTCGTCGCCGAGGTCGACCGCGACGAGAACCTTCTCGTAGCCGGGGAGAAGACCCTCGTGGTCCTCGTCGATGTGAACCGCGAGCACGTCGCATGGCGTGCCGTGGATCATGGCATTCGAAGTCGAGCCGAACAGCGTGCGCGCGCCGTGGTGGCCGTGGCTGCCGACCACGACGAGGTCCGTGGTCTCCTTGGCGTAGGCGTGCAGGGCGTCCGCAGCACTACCTTGCAGGACGCGTATGCGGCTGATGCCCCGGCGGGCGGCGACCTGTTTCAGGTACTGGTCAGCTTGGCGATGGATGGCCTCGTCGAGAGCTTCGGAAGTCTCGAAGTTGCCCTGAGGATAGTCGCGATGTTCGCGGTGGAAACGATTGCAGGCGTGCACGGCTTCGATACGGTCCGGGTGCGCCAGTTCGCACGCCCTCGCGAGAATCGCGTCCGCAGTCCGCTGGTGTACGTCGAGTCCGACCACAACATGCTGGAACCCGCCCATGGCGCCCTCCTTTCGTCAACTCGCATTGGATGCGAGGTGTTCGGTGGGCGCGAAACTAACGCCGCACCGAGTCCCCTGCGAAGGAACGAGTTTGCATATTTTCGGTGTCTTTTAGAACCATGGGGAATTGCGGGGGCTCCGAAACGCGACATCGGTTGGGGTTGAGGGTCCCCCTGCGGCATGGTCACTAGTAGATGCCCGCCTCCAGTCCCGCCGCCAGCGCCATGCCGAGTTCGCGGCAGGCCTCGAGGTGGGACTCCTCGAGTTCGCCCCGGGCGATGACCGGTTCCTGAACCTCGGTGAACGGGTAGCCGTTGGCGATGCGCCGAATGGCCGAAAGGGCTCCCCGACCATCGTTGCCGGCACTGATGAACATCGCGTAGGGCAAGGGTTGGAGCTTGCCCTCCACCGGGTAGAACGTGCGGTCTAGAAAGTCCTTCATGGCGCCCGACATGTAGCCGAAGTTCTCGGGCGTGCCGAGCAGTAGGCCGTTGGCCCAGAGCAGGTCGTCCGGGCCGGCGTCGACGGCCTTCTTGAGATGCACCTCCACCTCTTCGATCAGCGGATCGGTGGCGCCTTGATAGGCCGCCTGGGCCATCCTCCCGGTGTGGCCGGTCATCGTGTGGTAGACGATCAGGAGGTGCTTCATCGGCGTGGGAGACGAACTCAAGCGGGTACAATCGCGCCGAGCGAAAATAGCACAGCCGCCGAGGCGATCCGTCCCCGGCGGCCCGAGCGCTAAGGATGGAGAAGGATGGACGGGGAGCCCGTAACGCTGGATGCGATCAAGGCGGCCCGGACAAGGTTGGGCAGCCAGATCGTGCTTACGCCGCTGGCCAGATCCGAGACCCTGTCGGCGCAACTCGGTGCGGATCTCTACCTCAAGTTCGAGAACCAGCAGTTCACGGCGTCGTTCAAGGAGCGCGGTGCTCTCAACCGGCTCCTGCTATTGGGCGACGATGATCGGGCACGGGGCGTGACCGCGATGTCGGCGGGCAACCACGCCCAAGCGCTCGCCTACCACGGCTCGCGGCTGGGCATTCCGGTCAGCATCGTGATGCCGAGGTACACGCCCAACGCCAAGGTGGAGCAGACCCGGGTATTCGGCGCGGAGGTCATCCTGCATGGCAGCCAGTTTGCCGAGACCTTGGAGTTCACACGCCGCCTCGCCCAGGAGAGAGGCTATACGCTGGTGCATCCGTTCGACGACGAAGCGGTCATCGCAGGCCAGGGGACGCTTGGTGTCGAGCTGCTCGAACAGCTGCCGGACCTCGACACGGTGATCGTCCCCGTGGGCGGCGGGGGGCTGATCGCCGGCGTCTCGGTGGCCTGCAAGGCGATCAACCCGGCAATATCCGTGGTGGGTGTCCAGGCGGAACGATTCAGCGCCGCGGCCGACCTGTTCAATGGCCGCGAGCCCGGTTCTTCGGTTCCGGGAACGGTGGCCGAAGGTATTGCCGTGGAGACGCCCGGCGTGAAGACCCTGGCGATCATCCGCTCGCACGTCGACCGCATGGTGACCGTAGCGGAGCACGAGATCGAAGCTGCCGTGTTCAAGTTGCTCGAGGTGGAGAAGACGGTCACCGAGGGTGCCGGCGCCACGGCGTTGGCCGCGGTGCTCGCGGAACCCTCCATCGCGGTGGGCAAGACCGCCTTGGTGCTCAGCGGCGGCAACATCGACATGATGATCCTGTCGTCGGTACTGCAACGGGGTCTCGTACGTACCAATCGGCTCGTGCGCCTGGCGGTGGAGACGCCGGATGTGCCGGGCTCGCTAGCGCGGTTGACGGGCATCCTCGGCGACCTCGACAGCAACATCGTCGACGTGGTCCATCAACGCGCGTTCGGAACGTCCTCGGTGCGTGCTACACGGATCGAATTCGTCCTGCAGATGCGCGGCGAGGAACAGAGCGACGTCGTGATCAGGACACTCCGCGAGGCTGGCTACGACGCGCAATTGGCTTGATGGTGCCCGAAGGCAACGCGCCCACGGGCGTGCCGTCTCAGCCCCGTTTGACCTCTTCGACCACGCCCGCATAGCGATCAAGCAACGGCAGGACGACGTCATCGTTGGCGGGTGGTACGACGAAGATCACCTCGTCGAATCCCTGGGCGATGCGCCCCCGGACTTCGCCGGCGTCGGGCGGTGCGCCGAACAACGCCAGGTCGATACTCTCGAGATCGCGGCCTCGGGCCTCGACGGCGCTTTTCAAGAGCTCCATGTTGCCCGAGCCCAGGCCGCCGATCGGCATCCAGCCGTCGCCGTAGTCGGCGATGCGGTCGAACACCCACTTCGAGTTGGCGCCGATCCAGATCGGCGGGCCGTTGTCCTGCACCGGCTTGGGGTAGGACCAGATGGGGTCGAAGTCCACGTACTCGCCGTGGAATTCGGCCTCGGCGTTGTTCCAGATCTCGCGCATGGCGAGCACCTTTTCGCGTACCACCGCCCAGCGATTCTTGTAGTCGGCGCCGTGGTTCTCCATCTCCTCCCGGTTCCAGCCGGCACCGATGCCGATGATCGCGCGGCCGCCCGAGATCGTGTCCAGCGAGGCGATCTCCTTGGCGAGCGTGATGGGGTCGCGCTCGATGACGAGGCAGATACCGGTGCCGAGACGGATGCGTTCGGTGGCCGCCGCGGCAGCACCCAACGCCACGAACGGGTCGTGGGCGCGCCAGTACATCTCCGGCAGATCCCCGCCGCCGGGAAACGGCGTCGCCCGGCTCGCCGGAATATGCGTGTGTTCCGGGAAGAACAGGCTGTCGAGGCCACGCTCTTCCACCGCCTTGGCGATCTCCACCGGGCCGATTGCGGTGTCGGTGGGAAACATGGTCACGCCGAATTGCGCGTTTTCGAGTCCACGGAAGGCCATGGTCGTCTCTCTCCTTTTGAGTTGGTCAGATGTTCGAGAAGTCGCCGTGTCGACCGGCACCCTCGTTGAAGCGGGTCGCGCCGTGAATGGTCTCGCCGGACTTGATGACTTCACGGCCTAGCAGGGTCTCCTGCTGCAGCGCTTCCTCCATGGGTTTGCCCCACTGGGTCAACACCGAGCGGCGATCGCTGCGCAGGCAGCGCTGCGGGAACCGGGTCAGCGTCTCGGCCAGCTGCACCGCACCGTGCAGGGCTTCGCCGTCGTCGGTCAGGCGGTTCACGAGGCCCATGTGTTTCGCCTCCTCGCCGCCGACTCCTCGACCGGTGAGGATCATGTCGAGAGCGTGACTCTGGCCGATCAACCGCGGCAGCCGAACAGTTCCACCGTCCACCAGGGGTACACCCCAGCGCCGGCAGTAGACGCCGAACACGGCGGAACGGGAGGCGACGCGCAGGTCGCACCACAAGGCGAGTTCAAGTCCTCCCGCCACGGCGTAGCCTTCGACGGCGGCGACGACCGGTTTCGACAACGTCATGCGCGTTGGACCGAGAGGTCCGTCGCCGTCAAGTGTGACCCGGTTGCCACGTCCAGCGGCCACCGCCTTGAGATCGGCGCCCGCACAGAAGTGACCCCCGGCGCCGGTCAATACGGCCGCCCTGCGTTGCCTGTCTTCATCGAAGCCTCGGAAGGCGTCGGCGAGCGCGGCGGCGGTATCGTGGTCCACCGCGTTGCGCACTCGCGGGCGGTCGATGGTTATCACGAGCAGATCGCCGTGCTTTTCGGTGCGCACCGTCATGCGGCCTTCCTGCAGAGCCCCTGTGCGAGCATCTTAGCAGCCTGTCGGCCTTGCCCTGGCCCTAGCACTAGGGAAGGTCTGTCGTGGAGCCCTCACGGCGTCACGTTTGGTAACGGCCTGTCGGTGGATAGGTAACAAAGGTGTTGAAACTCCGCCCCGATTCGCGGACTATCCGCCTTGTAGTACCGAGGTGGCTGGAGGGCCCTCAGGACTCATGCAGTATGTCAACGCGGTGGTTGCCGTGGCGCTGTTGGTGCTGGCACTCGTCGACCGGGGCGATCCGTCCGGTGCGACGATGTTCATCTTCGGCGCGATCCTGGCCGCCGTCGCGTTGAAGCACTACCTGAGTTCGAAGGTCGTTCGCGTGCTGGCGTTTCTCGCCGCGGGCACGCTGTTCTGCTACTTCGGCCAGTTCTTCGTCTTGGTACCGACCTTGCAGCCCGGCTGGTATTGGCAATGGGGTGCAGACACGGTTCACGCCGCCGGTCTCCTGTTGGCCGGCTTCGCGATGATCCCCGTGCTCTCGGAATACAGTTGCCGCATGAAGGCTACTCGCGAGTGCGAGCGAGGACGTCGGGATCTCGCCGAGCGCAAGCCTTTGCTGGCCGGATTCAAGGGCTTCGAAATCGGTCGCTGACGCGCCCATCGGGCGCGATTTGTTCGCCTTGTGGTGCCGCGCCCGCTACGCGGTGTTCTTCCGTACCGCCGGCATCACGTCGCCTAGATAGACATCCAACGCATCCTGGTCCCAGGGGGCGCGCAACGCGACGTTGATGGCGTGTGCGCCGCTCTCGACGTACGCCATGATGCGGTCCAGCGCTTGGTTCGGCGTGCAAAGCAGCGACCCTGCCGCGACTCGCTCGACCTCAGAACCCCACTCGCGTTCGAGGCCCGTGCGTTCCCGGGCCACGCCGGTGTCGTCCATGGCCATGGCGAAGGCAACGTTGACGCCCCTGGCGATCGCGGCGGGGTCGCGTTGCTCCTCTTCGCACCAGTGGTCGAGCACGCCGTTCAGCCGAGCGAACTCGGCGGGGCTGACATAGGCGGCGTTCCAGCCGTCGGCGTGACGGGCCGCGATATCCAGCGTACGTCTCTCGCCCCGTCCGCCGATCCACAGGGGCAGATGCTCCTGTACGGGCTTCGGCCAGCACGTGGCGTCGTCGACCTGGAAGTGCCTGCCTGAAAAGGTCGTGCGCTCCTCGTCCAAGAGCCTTCGCAGTACCTGCGCGGCTTCGTCGAGCATGTCGAGACGCGTGCCGATATCGGGAAACGGATAGCCGTACGCGGACGCCTCCCAGATATGCCAGCCCGCGCCGACGCCCAGCTCGAAGCGTCCACCCGAGAGATGGTCCAGGGTCGTCGCCGCCTTCGCCAGCAAGGCGGGATTCCGGTAGCCCACATAGAAGACGAGGCAGCCGATGCGTACCCGCTCGGTCTCCGCGGCAAGCGCCCCGAGCGTGGTGAGGGCTTCGAAATGGGGTTGGGTCCCGCCCTGATACGGGGCCTCGTAGAAGTGATCCCACACCGAGATCCAATCCACGCCGGCGTCTTCGAGGTGACGCCATAGCGCGCGCAGTTCCCCCATGTCGAGGTTCTGCTGGCCGATGTGGACGCCGAGGGATATGGACATGGAATCACCGGTTTGCGAAGTAATGACTACGATAACCGAGCGTTGGGCGGCTTTGGAATGCTCGATGGCGGCCCGGAAGGCCCCGAGTGTCGGGAATCGCGGCGGCGATTGAACTTTGTCCGTGGTGACGAGTCTCAATGAACGTCAAGGCAATGTCGGCACGGACGGCGCAACGCCGAAGGAAATGGTTGTGCGGGCATTGAAGAGGACGGACTCCGTCCCCACCTTGGGTTTGAAAAAGCCCCGGCGATATCTCCCTCCCTCCCCCTGTCGCTGTTAAACCACAACCAGCCCGCCCGAAGAAAAGCGAAGGGGGGTGTGGGGGTAAGGTGTTAATAA
>VXPO01000133.1 GCA_009839505.1 Gammaproteobacteria bacterium | reverse complement strand
GTCTACATCGGCATCGAGAACACGGTCACGAACCGGCTGCAGCGCTGGCGGCCCGTGATCGTGTTCGGGTTCGGCCTCCTCCACGGGCTGGGCTTCGCCGGCGTCCTGACCGACATCGGGCTGGCGCCCGCGGAGTTCGTCACCGGCCTGATCGCCTTCAACGTCGGGGTCGAGCTGGGGCAGCTGGCCGTGATCGCCGGCTGCTTCCTGGTGGCCGGTCTCTGGTTCCGGCACAAGGAGTGGTACCGATCCGTCGTCACGAATCCGGCGTCGGTCCTGATCGCGGCGATCGGGGCGTGGTGGTTCGTCGAACGGACGATGCTCGCCTGATCGCGGAGCCGAGGCGGGGCCCATACGGCCTCGCGATATCCAAGTCATGGACGAACACTGGGCCGGCATCTCGCGGCGGTGCCCTTGCCGGCCGTGCGCCTGCAGCTGATCGGCAACCTTGCTTCTTTCCGTCATCTGGGCAACCCGTCCGGGGCGGATGGCATGGTCGAATGCTGACCGCAGCCAACATCATGATCTGGTCGCGCAGCGGCCAGTCTTGCTCGCTTCTCGGACTTCGTCCGGCCGGTCGTCGCCGTGGGGTCCGGAATGCGCTCGCGGAGGCCAAGCCTGGGAAAGGTATGCGCTGTCTGGCGCACCGGAACCGCTTCCTTCCAACCGTCATCCGGGCAACAACGGCAGCATCCCCCATGCAGTCACGGCACGGAATCTCTCCGAACTGGCGTGTTCCCCCTCCCGCATTCGGCCTGCGATCGGTCCGGTCCTCCTCGGCGCGGGCAGTGAAAGAAGCGGCCCTCGGGGCATCGACGTGCCGCCGAGCGGAAGGCTGCAATCCACCCAACCGTTCGGACGGCAGCATGCGGACCCGGCCGGGCCGACCGCCATGGCCCGGCACGCGCCGATCTTGGGTGAGCGGTCTAGGATTACCGGCCGCTCATCGCGCCAATCGACTGCGGGGCACGCGAACGCGCGATCTCCCTTTACGCGTTGTTTCCGGACCGTCGTGTTCGCTGATCGCGCAGAGCGGCGCCGTGGGTTGTCGGTCTATCTTGATGGTGCCGGGTCTGGAGCGCGCCCCGGGGCGACGGTGAGGAGTCAGACATGCATGGCTTGCACGCCTGGAGATTGCTGCCGGCGACCCCGCTGGTTCTCGCGTTGTTGTGGGCGATGGCGGTCCATGGTCAACCCGCCGCGGCTTCGGATCAGTCTTCCGGATCGACGACCACCTCTCCCCGGGACGGAGAACACGCCAATCGACATGCCCCGTACCTGAGCCTGGGCGTGGCCCGGATCCGTTCGCAGGACACGCGATTCGTGGACGGTAAGGACGCCGGTCACGCCGCGCTCTACGGAAACGCGGAACTCTTCGACGCGGGATCGATCGACGACGGCCTGCAGTTCCGACTGGCAGCCGGCGTTCACCTGCCGTACCGACTACGCGCGCAGCTGGAACTGGGTTTCACCCGTGCCCTCGACTGGCAGGGCAGCACGAACTACCGACACTCGGGCGAACATCAGCCGTCCGAGGCCAGCCTGGATACCCGGCAGCTCCTCCTTGCCGGGTTCCATGATTTCCCGGGATGGGAACTCGTCCCGGGACGGCGGGCACGGCCGTTTCTGGGCGCCGGGCTCGGCATGACCGACTACCGCCTGCGCGGGTATGTTCAGCGCTTTCCCGAACCGGACAATCCGCAGGGCTCCCTGCGCCGGGGCCCGGGCGGCGAGATCCCCTTCACCGCCCTCCCCGAGGGCAGCGGACGGAACCTCACCTGGATGTGGACGGCCGGGATCGCGATTGCGATCAGCAGCAGCACCCACCTCGACCTGAGCTACCGATATACCGACGCGGGAGAAATCCGCACGGACGTCGGCGACATCGCCATCGTGCGGTACCGCGCCGACGGCACCCGGAGAGAAATCCCGGTCCAGATCAACGCGACCACGGCCGACGACCGAACCCACGCAATGGCCGTCACGCTCCGCTTCGATTTCTGACGCCCGGGTTTCCAGAAGCGAGGCTCGCGAAACATTGGTCAGCAAGGCGCGGGTGTCGCGGGGCGACAGGCCGGCACGGTTGATGTCCCGGACCGGGACGACACGATGCGCAGGGCGCTGACGAGGATACCGACGATGGCCGATGCCGCCCGACATCCCATGCCGCGGGCGCGGCAGCGTGGCGCGACGGTCCGGCTGCTGCTGGCGACATTGCTGGCCGCGGGCACGGTGCCGGACCCGGCAGCGGCCGACCCCTCGGGACCGGCTGACGATCGGTTCTGCGCGTTCACGCCGGCGGCGGCAACCGCGAGGTCCGTTCCCGGACTGATCGTCGGCGCCGAAGTCCTGCTGCCGGAAGGGCGCAGGCCGGGCCACGCCGTGCACATCCGCTTCAACGGCGGCATCGGCGCGGTGGCGGCATTCGACTCCGTGCGGGCCGCCTATCCCGACGCCGCCGTTCTCGACTGTCGCGGCAAGGCCGTGCTGTCGCCCGGCTTCGTCAACGCCCACGAGCATCCCGCCTACAGCCATGCCTTTCCTGACGCCAACCTGAACCCGGGCTACAGCCACCGCGACGAATGGCGTCTCGGCCTCAATGGCAAGGTGCAACTGCCGTCGCCCCGACCGCTCCGCTTCGATCCCGAGGATCCGCGAACGACCGCGATTCTCCTCGCCATGGAACTGCGGCACCTGCTCGGCGGGGCCACCGCCATCGCGGGCTCGGGCGGCGTGCCGGGCGCGATCCGCAACGTCGGCCGCCACCGGCGCTCCGGCGATGTCGCGCTCTACGACGCGGAGGCGGACGTCGTGACCTTCCCCTACTCGTTCCAGGTGGTCGAGGACCTGCAGGACGAATGCGCCGGCGGCGCGGCATACCGGTTCCCGCGGCCGGCCGGAGGAACCCTGGACTTCATGGCCTACGTCCCGCATGTCGGCGAAGGCAGGCGCTCGAGTTGCGCGGCAAGGGCCGAGGTGGCGCGCTACCTGGAGCGCGTGCAACGGCGCGACCGGCGCTACGCCCTGGTGCACGGAGTGGCGACCGACCGCGACGATTACGCGGTGATGCGGGCGTCGGATGTCACGCTCGTGTGGTCGCCCCGGTCCAATCTCGCACTGTACGGCGAGACGGTCGACGTCGCGGCGGCACTGGAGATCGGTGTGCGGATTGCGCTCGCGACCGACTGGTCGCCGAGCGGTTCCTTCAACATGCGCGAGGAGATCAGGTGCGCGAGACGGGTGGCGAAGGGCAGTGGCCTGGCGCTAGCCGGCGAGACGCTGTGGGGCATGGCCACCCGCAACGGCGCCTATGCGCTCGGTCTCGAGGACCGGTTCGGCACCATCCGCCCCGGGTTGCCGGCTGACCTGATGCTCGTGTGGCACGCCGGAGGAGACCCCTACGAGGCGGTGTTGACGGCGACGGACGCGGACCTCCTCGCGACCTGGATCCATGGCCGGGTGATCCTGCTTGCCGGGACGTTGGACGGACGGCTGAGCAAACAGGAATGTGTCTCGCTGGCGGGCGTTGCGCCGATGGTGTGCGGCGTGCTCGGCCCGGCCGGCCTGTCGGCGGCGAGCTTTGGCGATGCTATCCGGGATGCCGTGCCGCTGAACGACGTGAGCCGGCAGGCTCCCTGCGCGGTGCCGGCACGGTCACGATTGATCAGCCCCGATCGATTGGTCCACTCGTAGTGTTGCTACCAAGCGGGGTTGACCTGCTCCCCGGAACTTGGACCACGGATTGCGAGAAAATTCTCGGATTGGTTTTCATGGACCCACTGGGGAAGAGGCCATGAAGTGGTCGAAGTTCAGCGAGCAGCAGATCGCGTTCATCCTGCGCCAGGCGGAGGAAGGGACCGGGTCGAGGAGGTCTTCCGGAAGGTGTCAGCGCTGGACCACCTGCAGCGAGAAAATCGCGGCTGATCTGCCTCCGGGCCGGCATGCCGGCCCTGAGGATTTTGCCAACTCGATCGGGGTTTTCTGGCCGATTGAGCTGTGCGGGCGGAACGGATTGTAATCTGTTCCCCACGCTTCACATTTTGACCGGGCATCCGCCAGGCTCAGGAACCAGGAGGCGTTCAGGCACTTGGCGCGGAACGAGCCGTTGAACGACTCGATGAACGCGTCGGCGACAGAATGGCCAAGCTGGTTGCCGCGCGGCCGGCTCGCAGACGGACATTCGGCGACGGAAAGCGACGATGGAACACCAGGAACGTCTCGATTCCCTCCTTCTGGAGTTCGACGAGTTGAGCCGGCATTCCGTCGGCTATCCCGCCAACCTGGATTTCGACTACACGGCCCTGCTGCCCTTCATGCGGCACATGGTCAACAACGTGGGCGACCCCTTCCACGACAGCAACTACCGCAGCAACACCCACGAGATCGAGCGCGAGGTCATCGGCCTCTTCGCCGACCTGATGCACCTCCCGCGTGACCTCGCGTGGGGCTACGTCACGTCGGGCGGCACCGAGGGCAACATGTACGGCCTGTACCTCGGACGGGAGCTCTACCCGGACGGCGTGGTCTATTTCTCCCAGGACACGCACTACAGCGTGGTCAAGATCATGAGCGTGCTGAAGATGCGCAACATCATGATCAGGAGCCAGGACAACGGGGAGATCGACTACGACGACCTCCGCGAGACGCTTCGCATCAACCGGGACGCGCCCGCGGTCGTGATGGCGAACATCGGCACCACGATGAAGGGCGCGGTCGACGACGTGAACAGGATCCGCGGCATTCTCGACGACCTCGCGGTGACCCGGTCCTACCTGCACGCGGACGCTGCCCTGAGCGGCATGATCCTGCCGTTCGTGGACGACCCGCAGCCCTACGGGTTCGACGCCGGGTTCGACAGCGTGGCGGTCAGCGGACACAAGATGATCGGCTCGCCGCTGCCCTGCGGCGTCGCGCTGACCCGGCGCGCCTACGTGTCGCGCATCGCGCGCGCCATCGAGTACGTGGGGGTGCTGGACACCACGCTCACCGGCTCGCGCAACGCCCTCACGCCGCTGATCCTTTGGTACGCATTCCAGCAGAAGGGGCTGGACGGCTTTCGACACATGGTGGGCGGATGCCTCGAGACGGCGGAGTACGCGGTGACGCGCTTCGACGACGCCGGCGTCGCCGCGTGGCGCAACCGGAACTCGGTCACCGTCGTGTTTCCCAGGCCACCGGCGGAGGTCGTGCGCAAGTGGCAGCTCGCGCCCCAGGGGGACATCGCCCACCTCGTCGCGATGCCACACGTCACCCGCGGGACCATCGACGCCGTGGTGGACGATTGCGTGCGGGCGGCAGCGACGCCGCAAGACGCCGCGGGGGCCGCCGCATGAGCAGGATCGTCGTCATCGCCGAGAACGAGGCGGGCGTGCTCGCCGACATCGCCGGCACGCTGGCCCGGCACGGCATCAATATCGAAACCATCGGCGCGGAGGCGCTGGCGGGAAAGGGCGCGATCACGCTCATCACGGACGACCACGACGGCGCCCTCCGCGCACTGACGGACGCGGGCTTCAAGACGGTGTCCGACGGAACGCTCGTCCTCAGGCTGCGGGATGAGCCAGGTGCGCTGGCCAGGCTCGCGGAAAAGTTCAAGCGCGCCGGGGTGAGTATCCAGAGCGTGCACTTCCTGGACCGCCGGGACGGCTACGCCACGGTAGCCATATCCGCCGACGACCGTGCGAGGGCGGAGGCCCTGGTGGAGCCCGAGACGGCCGTGTAGGCGGACAACGCTAAGGCGTTACCTGATCGGCAGTTAAGACCATCCGACCGGCCTCGGTCCCTCTTGATCGCGATGTCCCCGCGCCAGGCGGTCGGACGTTGGGGGCACGTCCATATCCGAGAGTTTTCTCGCGCTCGGTGGTCCCACTTCCGAAAAGCAGGTCACTGACCGCAGCTGACGTCATGATGCAGCCGCGCGACGACCGGTCTGGCTCGCTTCGCGGACCTCGTCCGGCTTGGTCATCGCCGTGGGGTCCGGGAGGCGATCGCGGAGGCCGGGACGGGAACGGCATGTGCGGTCTGGCGCCAGGGAAGAAGCAGTGCCGGAAGTCCGGACGTGACGACCGCATGGAAGGCGACATTGGCCGGAGCAACCTCGTAGAGGTCGGCTCGTGGCCGCGTGTAGCTTGCCCGGCACACGGAAGTCGTCAGGCCCGCGCCGCCGGGGCCCGTGCCGGCTGTATCGGCGGCATCGAGGCGTTGCCGAACGTCGCTCGCGTCGAACCGGCAGCTGTCGATGCGGTCTGGATCACCACGGTCAACTACGGCGGCGACCGCGACCATGTTGACGTGATCTGGAGTCTTTGACGTGGTGCCGGCGGACAGCGCCGGAGAGGCCCTCCGTCAGTTCCGGGTCGTGTGCACGGCAACCCCATGCGATCGTCCCCTGCGCCGGTGGCGGAGAGGGATGTGCAGTCGAGTTCGCCGGACGGCCACGAAGGCCATGCCCTCACATCACGGAGGACCATTCCGGCCACAACGCGGTGAGATAGGCAAACAGGGCTGCCACGTAAACGGTGGAGAGCGCGACGATGCTGACCACGAGGAACACGATCTTGGCCCAGACCCACGCGTCTTCATGGGGGAAGGTGTCCGGGCGCCGGACGAGGCTGCCGATCAGCATGATGCCGAGAAGGGCGAAGAAGAGCACAAACGGCACTACCACGGGGCCATGCGGCCAAGGGCGTCCGCGAGCCCGGTGAAGATGAGGAAGGCCGCCCAGGCGCCGGCGATGACGAACCAGACGAAGGAGGCCACGAGCCAGGGCACGTCCTTCCGCAGGTCCAGCAGGATCAAGGTAAGGAGCTCGCGCAGTGCGGCCGGCACGGTGTTGGCGGGAATGCGGGTGTTCATCGATTCGTCCTGGTTCGCGGGGGTTCTGGCCGGATCTCGGGAGCGGGCGGTCTGGCCGTCCGGGGGCCTCGGCAACGGCGCGGCGTAGGGCGTCTGCTCGCGGAGCCGGCGCGGCAGGAGCGCGGGACGCGTCCGCGCGCCGACGGTTCGGCGGTTGCCGGCAGGTAGGTCTGGCACGGCTTCCGCCAGGCCGGACGCACGCCTGTGAACAGCCCCGGCGGGTGCGGCACGGGCACCGGGATGGCCGGCTCGAAGGCAGGGAGGAGGTCCGACAGGAGCTGGGCGGGCAAGGAAGTGTCTCCGCGATCGGACGGCTTCATGAGACAAAGTTGAATTCATGTTTTCTGTTTGTCTATCTGTTGATCATCATCCTGGAGAGAATTTGCCAGAAACACCGTCCCGAGGATGCGTGGCTGCTCGGTGAGACGCGTGTCCATTTCAGGGAGGTGGGGCACGGTCCGCCTCGGCCCGAGCGGTAGTCCCGCTTCCGGCCAACCTCCGGCCTCCTGCCCGCTACCATCCTGACCGGTGCGCCGACGTTGCCGAACCAGTGAACGAGGCGCGGATGGCGCGAGAGCTCATGGGGAGCTGCCGACCCCACGAGAAACGCCATTCGCGCTCCATCCCTGCGGGCGGCAGGTGCGCGGTGCGTACGGGAATTGGTGGGCCCTGCTTCGGCTTCTCACGAGTCCAGCGCCGGGCAGCACGCCGCGAACTGGTATGATCCCGCCATGGCCACCACCCTCGATACCCACGCGGCAATCAAACGGCTGACTGCGGCCGGCATCACCACGAGCCACGCCGAGGCGATCGTTGAGACTGTCAGCCAAGCCGACGACCAGCTCGTCACCAAAGCCGATCTGCAGGCCGCGCTCGCCGGCCTTGAGCGGCGCCTGATCGGCTACCTGATTGCCGCCGTGCTCATCGTGCTGGGCGCGATGAAATACCTCTAGCGGCCCGAGGCTCGCATCGCGATGCTGGCGAATAGCTGAACCGCGGAGGAGAACGGAAGCGCGGCGCCACTGCCTCGCTTCATACGACTGGGCCAGCTTCATCCCTTATGGGGCGCGCCTGCCCGCTAGATGGCGACGGCAAGGATGCCTGACAGGTCAGGTAGAGACGGAACGTAAATTCCGTCTCACGTCCTTGGGCGCCTCCGGGTCAGACGGCTGCGCAAACACCCCGCGGAGGGCGGCCCTCGCAGTCTCCACCACCGCCGGGTCAAAGGGCTCGCCGGTGCCGGCCTCGGCCTTGTCCACGAGCCAGCGGCAGTAATCCTCCGGCACTTCCGACCAGCGCTTCCCCTTGTGCTTGCCGAGCGGGACCCGCAGGAGCAGCGGCATGTGGTGGCTCCGGTCCAGGAGCAGCCTGGGGGTCACGGTCTCGCCTGCCGCCGTCATGGCCAAGCAGAGCTCCACCAGCAGCCGGGCGCTGCACGCCGCGTCGAACCAGGCCTGGTGCGCGGTCGTCGTCCGCTCGCCCTGCATCACGCCCCGCCAGTAGCGCAGCGCCTGCAGGCCGAAGCTCGGCGCGTCGGGCCACACGTGCTGGGCGAGGCGCAGGGTGCACGCCCAGCGGGGGTCCCCGGGAACGAGCTTGGCGGCAAGATCGGGCAGGAAGCCTGCCTCGAAACTGGCGTTGTGGGCCACCAGAAGGGTGGGCTCGAAGGGCCGCACCGCCTCCTCGAGGCCGTGCAGCGCCGCGGCGAGGTGAGGCTGGCCGCGCACGTGCTCCGCGGTGAGATGGTGCACCGCGGACGCGGCCGGGGGAATGTCGCGTCCCGGATCGATGCAGGTGTCGAAAATCTTCTGGAAGTAGTCATGCGTGCCGGTGGCGGGATCGAACCGCAGGCCGACGGCAGCAAGTTCGACCGGCGTGTCGTCAGCGGGGGACGTCCCGGTCGTTTCGACATCGATGCCAACCGCGTGAATGTAGGTCATGGTGAGGGTTCCCGGGACGCTCGCAACGGGCAGCGTACACTTGGACTATCTTTCTATGTTCTATTTATGTTATCTCTATAGGCCGTTCCTGCTCGCCATGCAACCACCCGCCACAGACGCGCCGTCCCGGTGCTCTTGGAGTGAGCGCAGTGGGCGAGTCGAGGGTGCGGCAGCCCCCTGACAGCGGCCAGCCGGAACCAGGTGAAGGAATCCCTGCGCGACCTGATCACCGGGCATTGCGCCGGCAGGCAATTCGCCGCCGACACACTGCGGCCATGCGGCTCGATTTTCGCCCACGGCCTCGTCGCGCGTTCCCGCCAAGCCCTCGCCGACACCCAACTCGCCCGCATGCGCCCGGAGACACGCTGCCGGTGGCGGCTCCAATGCAGTATGGGCAAGGGGCTCCCTGTCCGCCGCCAGCACGACGCGATGGCCGTCGCGCGCCGGGTGGGTGTCCGGCTCATCCGCGCTAGGCGTGCCCTGCGCCGCACCAATCCCAGCCGATAGCCAGAGCCCGGACCCGCTTACCCGAGGCCGGGAATCAGGCTGCCAACACCTTGAAGTCGTCCCCGCTCATCGGTTTATGGCCGTTCCAGGAGCCCCGCATTTCGATCAGGACACGCTGACTCCACGGCGCCGGTTCAGGGTTCACGCGCACGACGTTCGCAGCATAGTCCGGCACCGGTACCATCGCCGCCGCCAGATCGCGTGCCAGGTACCGGGGAGCCCAGCCGATCATGTGGTAGTCACCGGTCTGGATCTGCACCGCGAGACCTGTGGCGGGATTAGTCAGTTCCAGAGTCACATAGACGGGTTCTTCGGGGCTCAGGCGAACCATCCGCTCTCGCGAGACCGCGGGGACATGCCGCGCGCCGTGGACGAAAAACCGGCAGGAGAAGCGCCCGTCCGCGCGCTTCCGCAGCTTCGGAAAAACCTCAAAGATATCGGTCGCCCGCCGCCCGCCGCTCACCGAGAGAATCGCGACCGGGTCCGCATCCGCCGACAGGCCCAGACACTGCAAGTACGTTTCCCGATCCGGCCTTCCGGACGCGATGACCCGGTTGCGAAACAGTGCGAACAGCTGATCGGAACGATAGTCGCCGGCGAATGCAGGAAACTCGGGCAGCGGCGCAAACCCCGCGTCCGCCTGCGCCTGCAGTGCGCCATGGATGTAGCGGAACCGGTAGTCCGCGCCGGCCACGTCAGCGTCCAGCCTTCCCACCGGGAACCAGCGCCGCTTGTCCTGATCCTGCCAAGCGAGGAACAGGGTCTTCGCGCTCATCGCTCAAGACTCCGCAACTCCCGGAGGACGTAGGACGCCAGTTCCTGCGCGAATTTCCGGGCCACGACTGTCATCCACGCCGCCGGCACCCGCGCGATCAGCCTCGCCACCATAGCGTCATCGATGCCCCGTAGGCGATCCAGGGCAGGCAGGAACAGATCCGGGTAGGAACGGGCGGCGCGCCGCACCAGTTCAAGCGGGCTCGGGCCATGCGGTTCCTCCTCGGTCCAGTAGACGGCGCCGCGGCCGCGTGCGACGTACCATGCCACTTGGCCCTCTTCAAGATACCGTTCCCGTCGGTCGTCGCGAAGTTCCCGCCCGAAGGACGAAGCGTGGTCATATGACGGCGCGACGGTCATGTGCGGAGGTGCACGGTCTTGCCGTTGCAGCAATCCCCAGTTCTCGTGATGCCGGTCGGTATTCCCGATCAGTGCGTCCAGAACCAGGTACTCCGCGATCCGGGCCTTGGCCCGGTCCGCCGCTTCCGGAGACGGGCACACCGTCTCCAGCGCCTGCAGGATGCGAGCAAGGGTGTGACGCGACTGCCCGTAACGCCGGGCGGGGTCGTAGCGGGTATCGTGCGCCTCCAGAACCTGATTGCCGTGCAGCAGGCTATGGCCGCCAACCGTGAATGATTCGGTTGTCGAACCGGCCGCCCCATTGAATTCCGCGAGCTCCACGCGCGCGTGCGGGATCTCGAGCGCAGCAGCCACCTGCTCCGCGAGCTTCTCCGCCCAGTGCTCGCCGGTTCCCGGGCGCGGAATCTTGAACAGCCATGCCGGCTCATGTGCCCCAGGGTGCCGATACCAGAACTTCTGCTTGCTCCCCATTTCCTCCGGCTGCCCCACCCAATCGGGCTCGATCCGGATGATGGGGTACTCCTCGCCCATGGGTTATCCGTGTCCCCGCACGCCGTTGGTAGTTGATCACGTTAGCTTCGATTTCCGGCGGGCCAACCCGCCACCGGGAATTCCGTCAGTCATCCGCACCGCTGCTGTCGCCAGCGTGGCAACGCCGAAGGCCACAGACCCGCCAGATGACGGCCTGTGCCCGTGCCCGGTCCAGTGAAGTTGAGCCTCGGTCCGCCATCCAGCCGAGTCCCTCGGTGACCGCCAGCGTGGTGCGTGTCCGTAGACCAGCAAGCCGCCTATGAACTGCATCACTTCATCCCGTCAAGGACTTGCACTCGCGCCGGACCGGATCGCCGGGGCGACCTAGAATGGAAAGGGGCACGCTCCCTGACCCCAGGCGGGCGTCATGCAGAAGTTTGCAAAGTGGCAGCGCCGCGCTGGTCGCAGTGCGCGCCGACTGCAGGCAGCACGGGAGAATTATCGGCCGTGACACTCGATGACGCGCTGACCGACGTCCGCATCGCCTTTCTCCAGGTCGAGTTCGCCATCAAACTGCTCTCGTACTGCGAACAGGGGGATATCGATCCGGCCGTACTGGACACCCACCAAGTCGTCTTGCTGGAGCAAGGGAACCTAGGATTCCCTGCCGGGAACTTCAGCGCAAGGGAAGACATTATCCGGGCCGCGAGCGTTGCTGTTTCGTTGGCGCTGGCCGGTTCTGCCCTGGCACTGGACAAGGCCTGGGAAACTGCCGGCATCCCCCGTGATCCCAGTTCCCCGGACGGCGCGGTCAGGCTCCGTACGTTGGTCCATATGGTGCGATGCGCCTATGCGCATGGTGTGGCAGACCCGAGGTGGGAGGTGCGAGGGAACTACCGCCAAGTGCTCGAGGTGGATCTACCGACCGCACCCTTGAGACTTGATTTGCGCGCGCTTGATAGCCAGAGCTTCGACTTTGTCCAGCTAGGAGGTCACGCCAAATGGTTCGAGATCCGCGATCAGTCAATCATTGCACTGACTGAATCTAATTCCGTGGCGTCCACCCGACCGAAATCCGCGCCCAAGCGGTTGGCCATTGCATCCGACGTTCTGGAAGTCCGTTCTTCTTCGCCACGAGGCCATCCAGCCATAACCCAACCCGACATGGCCGTCCTGTTCGATCTTCTCGACGGGTGGCGGCACCTGCCTTCCTACCGTCTTGAGCCCAGGGCGGACGCCATGTTCGGGCTGTTCATGCCGGATGCGCTTGACCGGCATCTGGCGCCACGCGGGATTACCGTCAATCCGCTCCTCATCCCCGAGTTCCCGCTCGGCCAGGACGACACCCGACGTTCGGACAAGGCCGACTTCTTCGCTGTCTCCCGCGACCGCAGGCATGCTTTCCTTGTCGAACTGAAGACCGACATGAACTCACTTCGGGATACCCAGGAGGACTACCTCCACCGGGCGGTTGAGCGGGGCATGGCCTCGTTGCTTTGCGACATCCGGTCGATGGCCAAGACGAAGAATTCCCGGGCGCGCCGCAAGTACTTCCACCTTCTGAAGGCCGTCGCTGAACTGGAGCTAATGATCCTACCCGTGGAACTCGAAGACCGGATCTACGATTCCTCGCAAGGCGTGTACGACTGCATCGACCGCATCAGGCTTCCGTCCGCGCTTCCCGATATCGAGGTGATCCATGTTCTCCCAGCGGCAGTGAAGGGCATGGACTGTATCGATTTTGAGGGTTTTGCTGCCGTCGTCGAAGAACACGGCAAGATCGGCGAGCGCTTCGCCGCTTCCTTGCGAAACTGGTCGGCCATCAAGGCCGGGGACAGATGGCCGGATACCGCTCCCGCAAAATAGTGTGAAACTCGCCGGCTTCCGGAGCGCGCCTCCAAGCCCCATCGGTCCGGCACGTCCGTTACGGCGGCGGAAGACGCGGTCCGCTCCCTGCCTCGCTAACCTAGCGACCGGTGAACCACGCCCGCCCAACGACGGCACACAAGGATATGCGCCAGCCTCGACCATCGCTCAGCTAAGCAAGTCCGCGCAGAGTTCGCCGATCTGATAAAGGCATTGATGTACAGCGCCGAAGCGCCGTCGTCACAGCGTGGCGAAACCAGGACCAACGGGCGAACTCCAGCGCTGAATGCCCGCCGCTTTACCGGCAGTCAGTGCTCCAACTGTCAAGCGGCTCGCCGCCGCGCCGAAATCGCATGGAACAAGACGATTGCGCGCAAATATGCGCGCATCTATATTGAACGCGCGTCGAGGCTGGCGAATGCTGTGAAGTCATGAACGGACGACAGTTCATCAGGAGGGTGCGGAAATGGGCGCGAAGCCAACAACTGGAGGTGCAGTTCGTAGCTTCAGAAGGCGCGGGCTCGCACGGCACACTCTATGCGGGGGGTCGCAAGACGACCGTCAAAGACCGGAAGAAGGAAATAGGAGTGGGGCTGCTCGCCAAGATGCTGAGTGACCTTGAGATCGACGAGGATGACTTCTAGGACGCAAAACGGCCGACGTGTCCCGGAGGACCGACGATATGCCTAACACTTACGACTATCCTGCCGAGGTTCAGCGAGACGAGGACGGCCGATTCGTTGTCGTGTTTCCTGACTTCGGATGGGGTGCAACGGACGGCGCCACGTATGATGAAGCCCTGGCCGAAGCCAAGGACCTCCTGCGGGAACTCATCGCGACCACGATCCGAGAAGGTAAGCCCCTGCCAGCGCCGTCACGCACCGGCAGGGAGCGGCCCTTGGTTGTGCCACCAGTGCAGATTGCGCTGAAGGCCGCCCTTTACGAGGCATGGCGCGAGACCGGAATTTCACAACGCCGGTTCGCCCGAGAGCTTGAGGTCGCGGAAAGCGAAGTACGGCGGATGCTGAATCCTGAACACAGCACCAAGGCCGCAACAATTGACCGGGCGTTGCGGCGATTGGGGAAACGGGCAAGCGTGTCCGTCGGCAAGTCTGGATCCGGTTCACCAACTTCAATGAGGTCACGTAAAACCAAGAAATACTCGGGAATGCGCACTTTCCCGACGCCGGTTGGACGAGCCGGCAGCGACCAACTCTACGGTATCCAGGAGAGCATCAACTCACACTTAGAACGGATGTTTATGCAAGGCGCGAAACGCAATATTCTTGAACACGGAGTTGGCCGGACTACGTCAACGGCGGGAGGAATCGACAGCAAAGTTCAGTTGCATGCGCAGCAGCGCGATTGTGATGCCGCCATAACCTTTCATGCCGGCAAGGCTGTGGAGCTCTCAATGCAATTGATCTATGCGCACGGCACCGACCGAATTATTGGAAGAGAATTTCCAGGAGTACGGCGAAGCACGATCAAGAAAGATGTAGAAAAAGGCCATGATCTTGTTCGTCTGTATCGTCGGATCCTGGAAGCAATGACAGACCGAAACATTAGGGAAGGGCTTGAGGACACGTACCAAACAGCAATCAACCGCGGAATAAATGGTGTCTACGTCGATGGAGAATTTTCTTGGTGGGAGTTCGCGACAGTAGAAGACATTCCGTTTCGTGAAGAGGCTATCATGTTCATCGGTGATGGCATGGAAATGACAGCCGATCACACTGAACCCGGGGGCGTTCTGGTTCCGAGAAATCAATCGACCGACTTCGAGACAATGCCCTTGAACAAATTCGCGCAATTTCTGGAAAAGGCTGACGCCGCTTACTACGAGGGTGATATCGGTGACCAACAAGGCCGCACAAGCAGAAAAAACATGAGATGGGCAGACTACAGCGCTAGAGACCATGAGTACGGTCGAGTGTATGCGGTTGCAGGTACGAACTTCTTTGCACGCCTAGTTAAGGAACTAGTCGGGCTGGCCAATCAACATTGGACATGGAACGAAGAATTCGCCCTGCGGTGGTGGCGGAGAAGAAAGTATAACATTCAACAGCTCCTGGAAACTCATGTGATGCAGAATTTTCACGACGAGATAGATCTCCCCGAAATGATCTCCGCCGAAGAGGCTATGGCTTCCTTTAGGTCGGCGATCATCGAGCCGGAGGCGCGTTTGAAACGCGGCTACGAACATCTTCGCGGCAAAAGGGAGATCGATAGCAAGAGATGCTGAGCATGCGGTGACCTGCTCCCCAGAAGTTGTACTACCCATCGCGAGAAGATTCTCGGATAGAGCACCATTAGGTTCACTGTGTACTAATTCACTACGTTCTGTGACACGGCTGACCGCCCATGCAGCAAATTACGCCGCGCCGGCCGCGCCTTCGAGGTATTTCATGCGCCGGGCGGCCTATGCCGCCGCACTTCTTGCCCCTCCTTCCCCCGTTTTGCCTAGAACTGAGTTTAAGGGCAGTTCCTCCACAGACGCAATTACCTTCTCCAAGACCCTCAATTCCTCCTGGAAGGCCGCGTCATCAGCATGAGCACAACATTTGGCCGACTCCGTTAACTCTCTTCGCAATGACGAGTACGGAATCAATCCTAATCCGTATCTCGCCAACGTTCTCTCATTTTGGCTTAAGACTTCTCTAACGCGCTCTGGTGCCAACGTCACCTTCAATTCGTGCAGTAGTTCTGCTGCTCGACACCTGTCCGCCGTTGACAATCCCTCATCCAGAAGATTCTTGACAACTGGCAATATACCTTCGTTAAGTTCTTCGTTCATTGCAGCATGCGCCCTCAGCATATTCAATGGATTTTCCGTTCTCAGAGCATTCGGCAGTGTAGACATAAGAAACGTGCTTGCATGTTCAGTTATAATTGTCGCGCCCTCAAGACCTCGATTATCGTCTCTTGTATTAACCAAAAAGACCGGTACGCGTCCAATCATTGACTGAGCGGCGTCCCTGATGTGATGATCTCTAAGCGACGAACCCACAAAAATAGCCATTTCACAATCATCAACTGAATTGAGAAATGCTTGATTTAGTCTGGGGTAGGGTGCTCGGGTCAACAATTTCTCGCGAGAAGGCAGAACCAGTGCGGAACCTAGTTCCGTCCCATCCAGCACCAACGTAGCCCGTCCAAATAGTGGCATTGGGTGCCGAATCTTGATTGGGTCACCCGAACTTTTTTTGGAAAACCAATCTGTCGATCCATGAAGCTTGATCAGACGCGTAGCTGCTCCGTCCCGCAACAGACCGCGCCAACGTCCCCCTTCCGTTTCCGACGCCAGCTCAAAGCCGTCGTCCAGGACCATTCCTTCTGAGTTCGCCGCCAGCTCAATGGCACGATCATAATTCGTGGTAACAAAAGTCATATTGTGAGTTTGACCCACGCCCAAAAGGGAACCCCACATGAGCTGGGCATCTCGAGCAGTAATGCGCTCCGCAGCATGCTGCACGTACCAATCTACTTCCGCACGGACCCTTTCCGCCCTTTGTAGATCTGCCGAGCTTCGCCCGATCTTTTCCAGTGAAATCCCGCCTCCGCAAATCATGTCCACCTGTTCAATCAAATGTTCTACGTCAAGTTCATCTTGCATTATCTCCCGGACCAATTCTGGCTCTGTATTCCATTGTTCGGCGTGTGCCAAGAACTCTTTGGCTAACCCCCACATACTTGGCACGCCTAATTCCACAGACGTTCCCGCTCCAGCGAAGATCAATATTTTCATTTCATGAGTGCTCGAATGTATTGCCGTCGTATCGGGCCGAGAATTTCTGGGCCGCCAGAAATTTCCCTCACCACCGCTGCTACTTGGGTGAGTTGTTCGTACGTATGTTGGGCGGCACCCGCAATTAAACTGCTCGGCCCGGTGTTTTCCTTCAAGGCGGCCTCAACCAACTGGCGCCCAGCGTCATGATCAAGATTAATGATTAGTCTGTTTTTCAACCGCAGGACCGGAAGGCTATCGTTTCCGATTCTCACTAGGTCAACTGGAGGTGGGCCCAAAAACAGCCGTGCAATTAGGCTCACATCCTGTAAAATTTGTTCTGCATTTGAAGCAATTGGTATTAGCTTCGGCAGTTCATCAACAAATACGCTTGAAATTAGTTCTGAGGTGGTGCCAAAAGTACGGCTAATGTGACGCAGCCAGTTCCTATCGAATCTGATACCGCGTATCACTGGACGTCCAGTGTTTCGCAACAAGCGGAGCGCTGCCTGCGTTACGTCGTTCGGGTTCTCTTCTGAGAAGGGTGCAAGATAGATATCGCCCTTGAGTTCACAGATCTGATTGAATGAAATTGCTTCCCACCTATTTCCCACAGCCAGCTCAAAGGCGGGAATCGAACGAAAAACCGAGTCCCATTTCCCAACTGTTTCACGATAGGCTTGGTCTCTGGGTAGTGATAACCACAGGCTTGCCCAACGTTTCACGGTCCACTTGCTCAGTATGCCTTTTTCTAGCGCCGACTGCAGCTGGTCAACCAGGGATCCAAGTATTATCGGATGGCATGTTTGGAGAAAGGTCGTCACATCGGAGTGAAATTGCCCCTCGACAAACCCTTCCCTGTTGAGCCGGGGCTTAAAGTGCTTGGGATCAACGTCAATAGTGCCTTCGATGCCCCATAACTGCTGCACTTCAAACTCCTGCACAAATACACCACGATATAGTACACTGACAATTGAAGTTCCCGTCATTGCTTCCCATCCAGTAGGACTCGAGATCGGCCCGAGGTGGGCTCTCTCAACCCAATCTGGAAGGTCTATTCCAATGAGCTCGGCCGAGTTGGATGGACCAGGTTGCAGGAGTTCACGGTCGTCTGTTACGGAGTACGCCGTAAGCCCAGCGACATCGCGGCACCAATGCGGGAAATTATCTAGCAATATGTCGTAAGTCTGTTTGTCTCTAATGTGGAGGAGTATTGTGGTTCCTTGGCCGGAGCGCTGAGGTGCTATTTCGTTGGCAGTGCCGCCGGACAACATCCCACGACTAAACGATAATCCTATCGATTCCGAACTACCGTCGAAGGTTTGTAATGCAAATGTGTCTGCAGCCATGAAATAACTGATCACACCAATGCCAAATTCTCCGACAGACTGTTTTTTGGCTTCGGCGCTTGCGGCGGACGCGCCCACCTTGACGAACAACTGTGTTACAACATCCTTGTTCATCCCTACGCCATTATCCGATACTGTAACCGTCAGATTACTGGCATCAAAGTCGACTCTGATTTTCGGAATTATGTCGTCGAGTTCGGCTTTACGCCGATTTATGGCATCGATCGCGTTGAGCACGGCTTCTCGTAGGGCAGCACTCGGGTTCGAATAAAACCGGTCGCCTGTTAGGAGATTAAGAATTCTCTCCTGCTCAAGGCTAAATTCAGGCGGCCATTTTGTGTCTACCATCACCATGTCGCCAAGAATGGGCTGCGCACGGTACAATATCTTCGATATCCTACTGACGAAGTAAGCATATTACTCTAAGCCCATCTCTTCGGGATTGGTCATCGCGAGTACTAAACTGGCTAGTCGAATTCATCGACCTGCCTTACTTGGACCAACTTCTGTAAACGTCGTGTAATTCGTCAATCCAAAACTGATCCTCATCCTTGAATTGCCGTCCACGTGACCGAGCCAGCCGAAAGAACCCGGGACCTGGCCTCATGTCGCCACCCTTGTGCACAACCACAGCCGTCAGTAACCCGCGACCCGCCTCATCCTCTGCCGATGAGATCTCGCCAAGCATGTGGGCCAGAAGAGCCCCGTTAGGCTCTAGTTGACAACTTGAGACTTTATGAACCAGATCCGAGTAGGCGATGACGTCTTCCCGCTGCGCTACGGCAATCATGGCGCAGCGTGCTTCCGCCTTCGCGCTGTTCCATTGATCCTCGGTAAATCCGTGCTTGAAATACACTTGGAACATCGACCTAGCTCCGTCCAAATGCCATAGCGGCTATCCCATGACAGTATCGGCCAGTTCTCAACACTCTACACGCTGATGCACAGCCTCCGGTTGGACATAAAGGCCGTAGAGCAAGAATGATGCAACCCCAACCTACTTGCCTAATCCCGGCACTACCGCCAAGAGAATAAAGTTCACCGGGTCTTCGAATAGACCCCAGGTCCGAGTCGTACGAACCCCGATTCTTTTCGACGCGCCTGAGAAAAGAGCTGGACCGGCCCCATTCGGCCTTTTCGGCGTGAGCGTCGCGGTCGCGGAATGCGTTGCCCCGGCCACAGCAGATCCTCGAATGTCAGCGGCTTGCGCTCGAGGCCGAGCCGCATCGCCGGGGTCCGGCCGTCGTCGTCGGTCAGGACGAAGTTGCTCACCGCACGAAAGATCGTGAGGTACTTCCCGAGCATCTGCGGGTTGTAAGGGGCGTACCCGTGCCAGACCGTGTTGTGGCTGCTCGAGGTCCCGATCGGTCGTTCCAGCGCGCTGAACAGCCGGCGCGTCATCATGAACACGTTGTCGATCCGGGCAAGGCCGGCATCGAGGAACATGTCCGCCTTCCGGTCCTCGTCGATCGCGTTGCTCGCAGTCAGCCACGAGACGGCCTTGTTGGGCTCGTTCATCGTCGGCACCGGATGCAGGATCCACTCGTCGTTCCACTTGCCGT
>VXPO01000151.1 GCA_009839505.1 Gammaproteobacteria bacterium | reverse complement strand
GGCGACGCGCCAGGATCGGCAGGCGGTTCCGGCTGTTCTTTCGCTACGACGCCAGCGCAAAGGTGATCGTCTACGCATGGATCAATGACGAACGCACGCTGCGGTCCACCGGGAGCAGGACCGATCCGTACGCAGTGTTCACACGGATGCTCGCGCGAGGGAACCCGCCCGACGAGTGGGCCGCGTTGATGGCGGCTTCGGGCCGGAAGCCGCAAGGCGAACGCTAGCGGCGCCGGCGGGCCGACAGAGAAGCGCGCGTTCCGCAGCTATCGCAGATCGCGTGGCAGCGCAGAAGTCAGCACCCGATCGGGAAGCGCTTCCGCGTCGGCCTGGCGCACGGCGGCCGAGTGACCGCGGTCTCCGGTCACGATAGGCTCGGCTGCGGGCAGCGCTGGCCGACCGCGCGCCTCGAGGGTGGCTACCGCTTGGGCGGCGTGATCGTGGCGGGCGTCAGCGCATCGAAGATGCCCGTAAAGCGTCCGTGCGAGCCGTCGTCTTCAGCGAACAGCACGTCGGTCGAGCCGACGACACGCCGGGGGTTGCCGTCCGCGTCCGGAACGTTCGAGAACTGCCCCTGCCACGTCCCGGCGCTGCTGACGATGGTGCGGTCGGGATGGGCGACGGTGACCGCGCTACCGCCGAAGGCCCCGCCCGCGCCGAACGAGGCTTCGAAGCGCACTTCGTAGTCGGTGGGCGACGCCGCGGGATCGTCCGCTCCCCACGGTACGGCCGGAAAGAGATGACGACCGGGTGCGGTTGCGATCGGTTCCAGACACCCGAGGCACCCGGTAAGGCGATTCTGGCCGAAATCGGCGGTCAGCGCGACTTGCCCGGCGAATTCCGTGACCTCGGCGGACCCGGCCAGCTCGTCCCACGCCCGACCGTAGTTGTACGTATACAGGCCGCCCATGCTGCCGACGTAGGTGGCGGTGCCCGCCAGGGGGAGGTCGGGCGGGTCGGCCGGATCCAGCTCCGGGCCGTCCACAAAGACCCCGCGCGTGGCGGCCTCGTACGCCACGAAGGGAACATCCGGCGGGTAGATCAGCCACCATCCCGCCACGAGGTAATCGGCGGGGTCGTCGGCATTCCACGAGGCGAGGGCGTAGAGGAGCACGCGCCCGTCGTAGTGGTTGTCCACCAGGATCCATTCGCGGCTGGCATGATTGGGCTGGACGGGACGGGGCAGGAAGAGCCCCCACGTCGAATCCACGTCCCGGGCGGTATCGAGGGTCCGGGTCGGGCCGCCGGGGGTCGGCACGTCGATGCTGAGCACGCCACCCGCGAAGGACGTCTGCGTGCGAAACGGCTGGGGCTCGGGCGTGAGCGTGGGGATCTCGACCGGCTCCAGCTCGGCGTTGTCTGCACCCACACCCGCGCACCCGCTGAGCGTCAGTACTGCTCCCGCGACGGTGACGACGAGCACTTGACGGCATTTCATCAGGTTGGTTCTCCTCACCCAAGGTACATCGATATGCGGGATTCGCTTGATGCAGCGGCGCTTCATGCCGAGGCTGCTGTCCGCCGCTTGTACCGACCAGGCGCACCCGGACGCACATGCCGGTAACTGGTGCGCCGGTGCGGATACTAGAGGACTGGCCGGAGGCGAGCGCGGCGCACTTGGTGCAGGCCTCGTCGAATGCAGTCATCGGCGGCACGGGTACGGACGCCGAGCGCGGCCTTCGCGAGTCCGGGCGAGTGCGCGACCGCCACGTCGTGGCCATTGCCGGGACACGGACAGGTGTGCCGGGCGCCGCTAGGGAATCCGGTGTGTGACGGATGCAGGCTGGGCGGGCACGGCGAGGCCCGGGTGGTCGGGAACACCGGAAGCAGCGATGCGGGCAGCGCGGGGCCAGCCGGTCAAGGCGCTGCGCTCTCGGCGGTGCTTCGCCGGATCGGCTACGAGAGGGTGCGACAGCGCGGCGCGCATGTCCGCGTTACGACACGACAAGGCGGCGAGCTTCACGAGGCGATTCCACTGCACGATCCGATCCGCGCGAAGACGCAGTCGAGCATCCTGAAGAGCGTCGCCCGCCATCACGGCATCAGCACGGACTGCTGCGCAAACTCGACCTGAGCCAGTCGCGCCGGGTCGAGGGCGTAGGGCTCTACCCCGTTGCCGAGGATCTGGGGCCGGCGCAGGTCAAGCACCTCCTCACCCTGCTCGTCACCCGTCAGCTTTGGGGGCTGGCCATGGCCGCCGCGCCGGCGGACATCGCCACGTTGCGGTTCGCCAGGAGGACGGTGACGAGGAGGCGCGCGGCGCTTTCGGAAGCCCGGTGGCGAGAGGCGGAAAGGACACCAATCCTCACACGATCGTTGCGGTACTCGGCTTGGGTGAGGCGCGGATGATGCGAAGCAAAGAGAAAGAGGGGGTGGCACGACGTGCCACCCCCTCTCAGTGGTCCAAGCCAAGGAACGTCAAGGTCCCATCGCCAGGACCCTGACCTGCCGGCCGCGGCTACTCCATCGTCTTCCTGGCCCCGAAGGCGCCGGCCACCGCGCCGTTGCTGAAGTCGGCGTTGAACTCACCGACCACGGTGTGAGGCTGGACGGGATCGTTGTCGGCATCCGTCACCGGGCCGTGGAAGGCGGCGCTGAATGAGCCATCCACGCCTGCCACGCCGCCCCTGGCCGTGCCCGAGGCCATGCCAGAGTTCGCCGTGATGTCGCCATCGAGTGCCACCGACCATGTGTTCGCCTCACCGCCGGAGAGCCTGAAGTTGTCGATCGTGCCGCCGAGGGTGTTCAGCAGGTTGGGCGCGATGGTCCCCAAGCCCGCGGCGTCGAGCACCTGACCGAAGGTCGCCGTCAGGGTGGCGTCCGCCGCGAAGTGGCCGGAGGTTGCCCGGTCGAGGGTGCCGTCCGCGTTGAACACCTTGTTTACGTACACGCCAGCGGCGCCACCCCGGTAGGTGGCGCTGCCCGTCACGGAACTGACGTCACCGCTCGCGGCCACCGACGAGGCGGCAAAGGTCTCGACCTCGTCGTAGGTGACGGCGTCCATCGCGTCGGTGGTCCGCTGCAGCCAGAAGCCGTAGTGCAGGTAGTCCGCGTCCGGGACGTCGGAGGTGGCGCCCGAATCGGGCGTGAAGATCCAGTCGTCGCTCATGGCGATCAGCGTGCCCATCGCATCGAGCGTGACCGTGCAGTCGGCGGCCCCGCCGGCGCACTTGTAGGTGCCCGGAGCACCGTTGTAGGAGCCCGCCGTCGTGAAGGCCGCGTCCGTGGGGTCACCGGGGTCGTCGCCTCCGAACGTCAACGTCGCCCCGGTGCCGGAAGCAAACGCGGTCGACATGACCTTCGCCAGCACCGCTGCATCGCGCGGACTACTGCTGTCCAATGCGCCGCCGGGATCGAAGGCCACAGCGTCGGCACCGGTTGCTGCAGCTCCATCGGCGTCGGCGTTCAGCGCCTGCTCGGGAACCATCGCGAACGGCGTTGCCGTGGGCGCCTCGATGTCGGTGCCGACGACCATGACCTCTTCCGTCACGCTGCCGTTGGCATCCGCAGGCATCGTGCGCACGTGCATGGTGCGCCCGCCGCCCAGGTCCATGGCCTGCATGAACGTCGGGTCGTCGGCCGCGGCCCCGTCGACGGCGATGGTCACGGTCGTGCCGGCGCCGTCGCGCGTGATGGTGATCGCATGGTCGGTGGTGGCATCGGCGCCGCCCGGGCCGTCATCTGCGGTTTGCGCGGCCTCCGCGGCGATCGCCGACTCCTTCGTCAACGACGCCTTGGTCACTGCCGCGACCCTCGCTGCCGCCGCCTCATCAAGCCTCGCTTGGTAGGCCCGGGAATTCATCGCGGTGACCATGCCGCCGACGGCGGTGACCGTGCCGCCGGCTGCGACCGTGACCGCGCAGTCGTCGCCGCCCGCAGCGCACATGAACGTCACGTCGCCGTGGTCCGTCGATGCGCCCGCGGCGATATCGAGGGTGCCGGCCGCGAGCGCCGTGTAGCCCGGCGTCACGTCGGTCAGGCTCACGTTCACGGGCATGGGGTCCGGACCTCCCGTCGTGGACGACCCACCGCCGCTGCACGCGGTTACCGAGAGCGCCGCCGCCGCAAGCGCGGCGATCAGCCGCATGCGCTTTGCGTCTTCTCTGTTCATGACTGCGAGACACTCCTTCATGCTGGAGGGAACTTGAACTCCGGTGCGACTATACGACGGCAAGAGTGGACAGCGGTGCACCGGCGATGGAGGGTGATTTTTCGTTGTCGCACGGACGGCGCGTGGTCCCGGCCGGGTGGACGTGCCGATAGTTGGCAACAGCTTCGGAGCTGCCGATAGCCGCGCTGTCGTAATGGCGCCGACAGGTGCCCGTCATGGCCCAATCCGCATCCGTGTCCATAGGACCATTGTGTCGGTGGATGCGGGGAGGGCGTCGCAGGGGTAGTCGCGTGACCGGCCGTTGGCGCGGGCGGCGGGCGCGGCCCTCGCAAGTACGTGCGAGATCGGCGCGACGTCGCGGCAGATGGCCGGGCAGGAACCAGCGTGCCGGGGGCCGGCAGGGAACGCGAGCGTGGCGAACTCGGACTGGGCGGGTGCGGGCAAGGCTCCGGTGAATGGGCCATGCCGAGAGATGAAACGCACAGGGCGCGCGATCAACGGGTTGCAGACCGGAGCGCCGTGCAGGGATTCGGCCCACGGAGAACCTGAGCGCGCCCTGACCATGCTGCGGGAGGCAGCCGCGCTCCAGGGTCTCTACCTGGAACCGTGATGAATTGCATGAACCGTCTCCCGGGTGCGGCCCGAATGATGGAGTCCGGCCACAAGCCACCGGAGAAGTGGTGAAGGGATTCGTGCGTGGCCCGCCAGCGGCGACGTGGACGCAGCTGCATGGCGAGGGACAGCCGGGCGCCAGGAAAACCGACGCAGACCTGATCGGGAAACGGGCGATTGCCGTGATGACCGTGCCAGAAGAAGGGGTGTGTCAGTTCAGCGACAATCGTGGCTTTTTTGCAACGGAAGCAGGTCCCGGTTGGACGTATGGTCGTATGGTACACCTTCACCGGTTGTGCTTGAGTGGCGAGGGGGTCGCCGACCGGCTGTTTCCATCGCCGCTCGATACCCCAGAAACCGATGGTCGGGTTGCCCGCTGCTTGCCGTCACGGAAGGATGCGGTTTCCCCCATGGGGCGAATGTGGTATGTGGGCACGGCCAAGCTTCGGGCAACATGCAACATTCATTTATTCGATGCTGTTATTATGCCCGGCGGCCGCGCACGGCGCGGCCGGTGGCAGAAACCCCAACGGGGCGGTAATGTCGGGATCATTCGGATTTGAATACCGAAGCACCGTCTCTGGTCGAGTCCAGACTGTCGGGAATGGACCGGCTGGCGTCAGGACTGGTTGTCGGGATGTACCGCCGACCGGTCTCGTCCCGACCGATAGACAACTTGCGTGCATTGCGTTACCGTTATCAGTAAGCTGCACAGCACCCTACGCGGGCCTCTTTCGAGGCCGCTTCTAATCACATGGGAGAGCCTCGATACCATGTTTAACAATCACCTGATGAAGGTCTGCCTCGCCGCCGTGTTCGCGATCGGGCTTGCGGCGTGCAGCAGCAGCAATGATCAAGCCACGGCGCCTGAGCCGGAGCCGATGCCGGAGCCGACCGAGCCGGCGCCACCGCCCACTGCCAACGTAATGATCCCGGATCAGATGTACCTTGATGCGGACAACATGCCGGCGGCGGGAACCCTCACGATCATGGCGGGCGGCACGTCCACGAGTGGCGGCGTGATCTTCTCCTGCCCGGCCGGCGGCATGGCCTGCGAGGTCACCATCACGGCCGATGGCTCCGTCACCAGCACGGGCGGCGCGGCGACAGCAGCGCTGACCGACGACGCCATGATGCAGGTCGCCCAGGCCAAGAAGGATGAGGCGGATAAGCTGGCTGCTGAGGCTCAGGAGAAGAAGGACCGGATCATCGGCAAGGACCGGGCGCTTGAGACGGCCTCCAACATTAACCAGGGGGACGGCACCACTGATGGCACGCTGGAAGAAGCTGACATCATGATCACGCGGGCCGCGGGTGCGACGGCCGCGGTCAGGGTGGACGACGCGACCCTGACTGGTTACTCGGTCTCTGATGACCCCGCGTTGCCGAACGGCGGCTGGGCAGGCACGCACCTGACCCGCGACATTACCGGCGCCACGCAGCACCTGTTCGTCTACACGGACAAAGAACAGCCGACGCGGATTCAGTTCTACAACTTCGACGGGGACTCGGACACGCCACGGTTGTATGAAAACGCGACTATGGACGCGTTGACGACGCCTGCGACCACAGCGACCGACATACCGGGGCTGGCCCTTGGAGACGCCTCGGCCACTGCAAACGGCTTCTCGGCGAGCACTGCTGACCCGAGTCAGTTCCCGGCGCCTCTGTCTCCCGAGGAGGGCAGCGACAGCCAGACGTACAGGAACAATACGGAGATCGCCGGCAGTCCTGCATTCAGCACTCCCGGGAACTTCAACGGGGCCGGTGGCCGGTACAACTGCACCGGCGGTACTGCGGATGCCCCCTGCATGGTGACCGTTGCCCCCAACGGGACGTTCACCCTCGTCGGCACCTGGGTCTTCGTTCCCGAGCTGAATGCGACGGCGTGGCAGCAGGATCAGGAGTTCATGAGCTTCGGCTGGTGGCTGCAGGAGCCGACGGCTCAGACCGGTGTCTACACGTTCCAGTACTACGCGGACGGCGACGCATATCAGCTTCCGACAGGCGAGACGCTGGCGTCAGGCTCGGCGACCTACACGGGTCGGGCCGCGGGCAAGTTTGTGGTGCAGGAGATCGACAACACGGGCGTGATCGACGGCGAGTCCGGTATGTTCACGGCTAACGCCTCTCTGACCGCGACCTTTACCGGCACGGCTGCCAACGGGAGCATCGAGGGAGCCATCAGCGGCTTCCAGAGTGACAACGGCAATGTGGACGTGTCGGGTTGGACGGTGACGTTGAACGAGCAGGACTTTACGGCTGCTGCAGTGAACGACGTGACCTCCACGGCTGGCACTCTCAACCCGGACGCCGCCGGGTTCGACGGCGCGACGGCAATGATGGGCGACCAGACGGCGCACGGGTCCTGGAGTTCCCAGTTCTTCGGGAATTCCACAACCGCTGACGCCTATCCGCTCGGAGTCGGCGGCACGTTCCAGGCCGACAATGAAGCGGCCAGCATCGCTGGCGCGTTCGGCGCTCGCAGGTAGTCGCGGATCTACTCAGGCGGGGCGGTCTCTGGAGGCCCCCCGCCGCGTTTTTCGGCCCCCGGCGCGTTGTCCGCGCCGGGGGCTTTTTTTCTTTGGGGGGAGGACGAACCTGTCGCACAGGCGCTTCTAACAAGTCTTCGCAAGGAATCCGTGGGACTGGTAGAAATCAACGTGCGCTGCCTTTTCTCGCGGATTCGTGCACGGAGCGCTGTGGCCCGCGTGCGGGTTCGCCCTTGTACCGGATAGAGCCTTCAGGGGGACATCTGCCGAGAGGCTATCGACATTGCCTGCTTGCCGGTTCATCACAACGCGGATGGCTTCTCAATTTCAGGGATCGGTTTCACCGTGTGGGCTGGTGGCGAGTATCTGTTCCCGCCCGCACGACAGATGCCGCCTGCGTGGCGGCAATGTATGGCGACACGACAATGCAGCCTGATGATTTCCCGGAATGCTTCTGTCAGGTCACGTCGAGTCACGTTGGTTTGCGCACGCCAATTTCGAGATCCGCGTGAGGGATGGCGACCCTCGCGAGCACCGCCCCCGCCGCATTCGTCTCTCCCTGCACAATCTGGCTTTGTCCCGGAACGGAGCCACATTGCCTTGGCTTCCCTCTGTTGTTTCCAGCCCAGACCTGCATTTCGACCGCCGTGTTCGGCGGTCTCGTGCTAACGGTGCGCCAGGAACTGCAGGAAGTCACAGCGTTTAAGTACGAACACCAGATCGACGAGGTAGTAGGGCAAGGCAGCGACCAACGCAGCTGAGTTCTACGCGGACATCGAACCTGCTAGGCAACGATTGGCCATTCCCAGTGCGGGCGTGACCGTCACCTCATTGGTACGGGAATCCTCTACCCACAGGTGATATCAGAAGAGGAATTCCTCAGTTCGGCGGCTGACGAAGCCGGCGACCAGCGCCGTCCGCCCGTCGCCGGAGCACATCAACCGCGGAAACAACCGGCGTTCGCAGGACCCCGTTCAGGTTGAGCTCGCGTTCGCGGTGCAGGCACGCCCGCACCCGCGCTTCGCGTTGGCCGGTCTCGACCTGCGGATCCGGTCGCCGCGGACGCCGGCTCGGCGCCACCGCCACACAGGTGCGCCCGAACGTCGTGATCTCCCGGCGGTTCCCGTGGCCGCACGGATCCGCCCCATCGCAGAAGCTCGCTGCCTCGCCGTGCGAACTCAGCCGGCGCACCGTCAATCGGCGCGCTGCCCCCGCCATGATGGCCCTCGCGACCCCCAGAAAGCGTGCAGTTGCAGTTGCCATGGACGCACGCCATTCGCATGCCCGTGACCGCCCCAACTGGTATGCTGAGGATCCGGTCCAGGCACGTGCGAATTGCTGATCTGCGGCACCGTCAGGACTTCAGCAGAGACAATTGTAAAGGTGCCGCATGTACGTCTTCCCGGTTCCACGGGCGGCTGCTGCCGCGCGCTTCGCGCACAGCGTCATGGCAGCGGCAGGAGGACCGCCATAGCTGTAGTTATTGGCAGGTCCCGGCGTTCCGAATTTCCGTTCGCGGGACGGCCGCGCAGGGGACGCTAGCGGTCCCCGAGCCCACGACAATCACACCTTCTGCCTTCTGAACGGGACGTCACGATGGATCCGAAACCGTGGTCATGAACTCCGTGCGATACACAATCTTCGCTGCTGTCGCGATCGCGCTGATGGCCCCGGTTGGCGCGGCCGGGGAGGAAGGGGGTGACGCCTCCGCGACGGTACCCGCGCAGGAGGCTCCGGATCCTGCCGCCGCCACCGAGGAAGCCCAGGCCCTGCTGCAGCATGGCCGGTTCGCGGAGGTGCTCGCCTTGCTGCGGCCGTTGGCGCAGGCCCCGGAGGTGAAAGCGGAGATTGTCTTTCTTATTGGCCTGGCGGCGACCGAACTCTCGCGGCACCCGCGGCTGTCGGACCGCGACCGCGAGGCCCTGCTCGATGAGGCGATCGCGGCGTTCCGCTTCATGCTGATCAATCGTCCGGAACTCGTGCGCGTGCGCCTGGAGCTCGCCCGCGCGTTCTTCCTGAAGGGGGAGGACGACCTGTCGCGCGAGCAGTTCGAACGCGTGCTCGCCGGCGATCCGCCCGCTCCGGTCATTGCCAACGTCCGGGGCTTCCTCGAACGGATCCGGGCCCGGCGGCGCTGGACCCTGCGCGGCGGCTTCGCCCTGGCGCCGGACACCAACATCGGCGCCACGTCGGAAGAACGGATCATCCACATCTACGGCCTGCCGTTCCGGCGTGATGCGGCGGAGCTCTCGACGTCGGGCGTCGGTCTCTCCGCGTGGCTCAGCGGCGGGTACGAATACCCGTGGGGTGAGCGCCGCCGCCTGCGGGCCGGCGCCGACGTCTCCCGCCGCGACTACCCCGGGAGTCGCTTCGACCAGACGTTCGTATCCGTGCACGGCGGGCCGCGCTGGCTGGTGGGCGCCAATGCCGACGTGAACGTGCTGGCCAGCGTGCAGCGGAGCTGGACCGCCGGCGACCAGCTGTACGACGCCCTCGGTGCCCGGATCGAGGCCGCCCGCCGGGTCAGCCGCCGGGTCACGACGACCGCACGGGCGTCCTATCACGAACGAAGCTACCGTACGCAGACCCATCTCGACGGCCCGGTCGGAGACATCATCCTGGGCGGCAGCTGGGTTGCGACTTCGACTGTCCGGGCCGATGCCGTGCTCGGCTGGGGACGGGAGCGCCCGGAACTGGAGCGGTGGCGCCACGAGCGGCAATGGCTCCGGCTGGGCGTGTCGGTGGCCCTGCCCCGGGGGTTCACCGTGGGCGGCAGCGCCGAGATCCGCTGGGCGGACTACGAGGGGAACTGGTTCCCGCACACCACCGGCGGGGAGGCGCGCAAGGACCGTACCCGCTCACTCCGCCTCTCTCTCTACAACCGGGCCTTCACCTGGCAGGGCTTCAGTCCGCAGCTGTCGGTGGTACACGAAGTACGCGACACCAACGCGCAGCTCTACGACTACCGGCGCACCGGCGGCGAACTCAGCTTCGTGCGGGTGTTCTGACCGTTCGCTGACGGGCTGCTTCCGAACGAGGTTGCCGGAGAATCTCGGAAGCACGCGTCCTGCTTGAGCGAACAAGCCGGCCGTGTGTGCGCCGGTCAGTTGGCTGTCGGGGTCGCTCGGCCCGCGCTGCCGCCATTGGCGGCCAGCCAAGACCGGCAGACGGGCTCGATTGTGCTTCCACGATCGGGCCGGGGCAAAGTTGATCGTCTGCGCCCAGGTCAATGACCAGTACACGCTCTGCTCTTCGGGCAGCAGGGCCGATCCCTGCGCAGTCCTCGCCGGTGTGCTCGCGCAGGGAAGTCCGCCGGACGACCGGCCGCACGGATGACGGCTTCAAGTCAGGATTGGCAGGCGGGGCATTCACCGTCGTCGGAGAGCATGTCCCGCGAATCCGTGTCGCCAGCCCTCGTTGGTAGGCGTGATCACTTGGCGTGAGGCGGTCGCGGCGGCCTGCTTGTGGGCCCGGGATCTCTCCGCTGGACGCGCTTTCCACCGTCCGCCCGGGCCGTCCTGACGGGACTGCCGCGCGAGGTGGGCGGTGTTCCCGAACCGGAGAGGCAACGGCCCGACGGGCGGCCTCGTCTTCTGCACCGTTTGTCGACTGCCCGGCCATCTCGACCACGGCATTTCCGGGAATGTTCCCGCGATGGACGGTCCGGATTCCCGGGGGCGGGAAGAGACGCATACCCGCCGGTGCAAGGCCCCGGTCAGCTGCAGAAGGGCCAGATCTGGTACCAGGAGTCGCAGCGGAACCGGGATTCGCAGCGCGCGAGCTGGGCCCGGTAGCGCCCAGCAGTATCCGAGACCCGGCGGGCGGTGGCCTGGACCGCCGGCTTCTCCTTCCATGTGCCGCGCCGATATCCGCCGCGGCCTTCGTGATAGGCCAGGTAGAGCCGGTAGGCGTCGTCGCGGCGGACGCCAAGCTGGCGGTGAGTCTTGTCGTTGTACCAGCCGATGAAGTCGAGGGCGTCCTCCATGTCCGAGCGGCTGCGGAACAGCGACCCCCGTTCCTCGGTATAGTCTCCCCACGCGGGATCCTGCGCCTGCGCATAGCCTTGGGCCGTGGACGGGCGGCCCAGCGGGATGAACCAGAACCATTCCCTTGCCGGGCGCGCATCTCTTCGATAGCTCGATTCGTGGCGCACGAACGCCATCAGGACGGGCACCGGGATGCCCCACGTCCGCTCGGATGCGCGGGCATAGTCGTACCACTCGGGCTCTTGCTCGAACACGCTGCAGACATTGCCCTGCCCCGTGGGTGGCCGGCTTGCACACCCCGCCGCCAGCAGCGCCAGACAGGCGACCAGCATTCCCGCAGCGTGGCGCAGACCCGCGCTGTCCCCTCGCGATGTATCGCTCATGTCATCTCTCCGTTGCCGCGCCATCCGGGGGCGCCCGGCCACCGCTGCCCGGAGGGAGACGTCAGGCCTGATGCCGCAACCCGGCGCCCGGCTCGGATCGGGGCAGGCCGCAGGGCGCGACCGGCACTCACGATCCTCCGCAACATGAGACTGGCTTCACCGAGCTCATCTGCACCACAGATGGGACAGCCTCGAGGGAGCGGCGCCGCGATGGGAGTCCGTTTGCAGCTGCCTGCCTGCGACTGGTCAAGCCGCCCGCCGTGATGTTGTCGTCAGCAAGACGCCCGGCCCCACCTGATCGTACGGGAAAGCGTGACACAAACTAACTTTGTCACCGTGTCCTGGCATAGTCGGCCAGGGTCAGGACGGCCTCGCCGTGCTCGGTGGGGGCCACGGCCGCCGCGAATTGCCGGTCCGCCGTCAGCATGACAGCGCCGATGCGGTGCGCGAGCGCCAGATAGACGCAGTCGTACACTGGGTGGTCGAGGGCCAGCGCCAGACGGGCCGCATCGGCGGCAACGCTCTCGTCGGCGCCCCAGTGCACGGGCATGTCCGGAACGTTGGCCAGCAGAACGCCTGCGGTGCGGCGTTCGATCTCGCCCGCCTGCGCCTTGCGCCACAGTGCATTGGCGACCTCGGAGGCCATCAGGCGCGGCGCGTGCAAGTCCTGACCGCTGGTCGCCAGTTCCCGCGCAACAACCGCATCCCGCTCGATGACCAGCCACTTGACCGCCACGCTCGCATCGACGACGAGGCGCATCAGAAGCTGTCGCGATGGCCGCGGTCGCGGTCCTCCCGGATCAGCACCTCCGCCGGGGTGTGCTTGCGCCCTTCGGTCAATGGGCGCAGCCGTTCCATGGCCTCCAGAAACGCGGCGCGTTTGGCCGCCATGTCGTCGTCAGCAGCACACTGCAGGATGTGGCGCGCTTCGCCCTCCAGGGAGCGGTTGTTGAGCGAGGCGCGCCGCTTGAGGCGCGCCACCACGTCTTCATCGAGGCGTCGCACGTTGATGGTCACCATGGGCTGACCCCCATACCACGGTTATCAAATTGTTATCAAGCCTCCATGCCGCGTGCAAGCGCCGGTGTGCCGGTCACGGTTTCGCATTGCGCCAGGCCGGGCCGGGGTGGTCCCGCAGGGGATCGGGGAATCGCTTCAGATCCGCCGGCAGCCCAAACCGCCCGTCCGACTGGCCTCGACGCGGCGCTGCCGGCAGATACGATCTCCTGCGCCACGGCACGGAGCCCGGCCGGTGACCGCTCGACGTACCCTGTGGCGGCGCTTGGCAGGACTCAGAACACCTTGCTTTCTTAACGATAGACGTCAAATCAGCGAGGATGTTCGAGCGGCGTTGCCAGCCACGTGTCCTGCACTACCTGCAGGAGATGTCTGCCGTGGTACTCCTCGGTCCGCGCCAGGTCGGCAAGACCACGCTGGCCCGCTAGACCGCGGCGGAGACACCGGACAGCGTCTGCCTCCACCTCGAGAATCCCCGCGATGCGGCCCGCCTCGCGGATCCGGGGCGGTACCTTGACCTGCACGCGGAGCCCCGCTCCCGGGTTCCGCCGTCAACGGTTCTGTCATCGTCTATGTGGGCAGTGGCTGCAAGGAGGTCCCCGGCGGGGCTAGCCTTCGGCAACGCGAGAATCGCCTCACTACACTGTTCCCGTGACCCGGTGGCTGCACCCGGTCGTACCGTCGCCTCCGTGAGCTGAATCGTTTTGCAGGTGACCTCCCGGATTGGGCGACCGACGCTGCTCCGGCTGCTGGTCGTCTGTTCACTCTTCTCCACGGCGGGCTGCAGCGGCGGCGGCGGGTCCTCTCCGTCCGAGCCCCCGCCGCCTCCGTGTTTCCAGACCGCCGATTTCGGCTGTGCGCAGGAAGCGGAGTACCGGCGGCTGCAGGCGGAATTTGCCGCCCCCTATGCGGAGGAGACGGCGTTCCGGAACCAGTGGGGGCTGGACGCGATCAACGCGGCCCGGGCGTTCGCCAACGTCGAGCTCGCCGAAGGCGCCGGCACGGCGCCGGGCGCCGGCGTCACGGTCGGCTTCCTGGATACCGGGATCGATCGCGAGCATCCGCTGTTCACGGGCAGCGTGACGGAGGATTTCCTCCTTGGGGCACAGGACGAGGACGGGACGACAAACTCGCACGGCACCGCCGTGGCGAGCGTCGTCGGCGCCGACTTCCTGGGCCTGCCCCCGGAGTTTCGCCGCCACGGCTTCCGCGGCGTCGCGCCGGGCGCCGACCTCAAGATGTTCGCGATTCCGCTCTCGAGCGGCGCTCGGCCGTACCTCCCCATCTCGCTCGTGGGCCTCGCCAGCGTGGACCGCGAGTTCCACGACGTCACGAACGCGCTGCGGGACGGGGGCGTCGACATCGCCAACCTGAGCTTCGGGTTCCAGGGGATCATCGACGACTATTCGGAGGCGGACCTGCGCGCCGCCCTCGGCAGCGCGATCGCGGCCATGGCGCAGGCCGATGCGGAGGAAAAGATCATCTTCGTCTGGGCCGCGGGCAACGACCACAACAAGGACTGCACCGCCGGCACGGACCACTGTGTTCAGGGTGCGATCAACGCGGTCTCACCCGAGATCCTGGCCGGGCTGCCCGCCCGGATCCCGGAACTCCGCGGTCACGCCCTCGCCGTCGTGGCGGTTGGCCAGGACAGCGACGGGGACGGCTACCCGGACATCGCGTCGTTCTCCAACCGCTGCGGCATCGCGGCGGACTGGTGCATCGCTGCGCCCGGCGAGGACGTGGCGATCGCCATCTACGGGAGAATCAAGGGCGTTGCCGGACAACGCGGCATCGGTACGGGGCGCGGCACCTCGTTCGCCGCACCCATGGTGGCGGGCGGCCTCGCCGTGATGAAGCAGCTGTTCCGCGGCCAGCTCGGCAGCGAGGAACTCGTTGGCCGGCTGTACGAGACCGCCAGCAAGGAGGGCCCGTTCGGCAACGCCTCCGTCTACGGGCAGGGCCTCATGGACCTCGGTGCTGCGACCTCGCCGGTGGGCCGCGCGGTGTTGACCATGGGGCAGACGGTGAAGGCCCCGGGGTCGGGCGTCCAGGCAACCGGCATGATCTCCGGTCTGGCGCTTGGTGACGGGCTGGCGCGCGCGCTGGCAGATCAGGAGATCGTCGCCTTCGACCGTCTGGGAGCGCCGTTCTGGTTCGGGTTGTCCGGCTTCCTCGCGCGCGACATGGGTCCGACGCTCTCGGAACATCTTCGTGGCCTGCTGTCCGGGAGCAGCGAGACCGATCCGCGCACCGGACAGGCGGTCTTCGCCAGGGACCATTGGCGCCGGGGGTGGGATCCACACCTGATCCGTGGACAGCATCCGCTGCAGCTCGGCTTTCTCGGCGCGCCAGCCCCGGCGGGAGGCGGCCATCTGTCGCTCGCGCCGGGGGCCATGACCGTCTCGCTGGCCATGCGGGGCGGGTTCGACGCGACCGCGCTCGCCACGCCGGGCACGCCCGGTCGGGCACCGGTGCGCGGTCTGGCGCTGGCGTACCGGCTCCCGGGCGTGCCCTCCGGTGTCCGCGTGGGCTGGCTCGCCGAGCGCCGGACGATGCTCGGGACAGCCGCCGGCGGCGCGTTCGGGCGCATCGCCACTGATGCCATGTTCGGCGGCATCGAAACCGCGTTCCAGGCGGGTTCGTGGCAGCTGTTCGCCAACGCGGAGGTCGGCGCCGCAGCTCCGCAGGTTCGCGAAGGGCTCATGACCCGAATGTCTCGGCTCACGACCAGTGCGTTCACGCTGGCGGCAAGCCGCCGCACCTCGGCACGCGACCTCCTCACTCTGGGGCTCTCGCAGTCCCTGCGGGTGGAGGACGGTGAGGCGACACTGTCGATTCCCGTTGGCCGTACCCCGGAGGGCGAGGTGGTGCGGTCCTCCCTGCAGGCCGATCTCAGCCCGTCGGGCCGTCAACTGGAAGTGTCGGCGCGATGGGCCCGGCAACTGGCCGCAGGCGGTGAACTGGTGGCCGGCGCGACGTGGACCCGGGAGCCGGGCCACGATGCCCGAGCGGACCCGGCGCTCCGCCTCCTGGCGGGCTGGCGGGCGCGCTTCTAGGCGTGGTCCGCGAAAGCGGGAATGGGTCGCCAGCGACCCCGACGCGGTTCCCCGGCGAGCATTACGCGAACATCGGCACTCGCTGCCAGGTACTCGCTGTGCGCACTCGAAGCGCAGCCTCGCAAGTCTGGATGTCGCCTTACTTCGTAACCGGAAACGTCGCTTGGCGCTTGGACCCGTAAATCCGGGAAGGTCTGCGGCCAAGACATCAAGGGCGTATCGTCAGGGGAATGCATATCTCGTCGCGGTAGAGATGGGAAAGATCCGTGGCGGATGGTAGCTGGCCGGCTAACGCTCTCCACCGTGGTCCAGATCATTCGCTTGAAGCCGGTGCTCAAGCGATTGGCGCTTGGCGTACAACTGGCGGGTGACCTTTCGTTTCGAGGATGGTTCGGCGACTGATGTGGACTACGTGGATTACCACTGAGGAGAGCTGGAGATGAGCATGCACAACCCGCCGCATCCGGGCGGCATCGTGAAGCGGCAGTGCCTCGAACCGCTGGGCCTTACGGTGACGCGAGCCGCCGAGGGTCTGGGCGTCACGCGGCAGGCGCTGTCCGAACTGATCAATGAACGCACGGGAATCTCCGTGGACATGGCGATCAGGCTGTCGAAGGCCTTCGGCTCGACGCCGGAAACGTGGCTCGGGATGCAGACCGCCTGGGATCTCTGGCAGGCCAGGGACCGCGCCGAACAGATTGCGGTGGAGAAGTTTGCGGCGGCGTAAGCGCGGGACCGCGTCGTGCAGAGGGACGGCGTGAATCTCGCAAGTCATGCCGCGAGACGCGGACGGGCGTGGGGTCGCCCCAGCGACAACCTGGTGGTCGCGCCCGCGACGTGATCTGGCCCAGGGAACGCATCGACCGCGATCCTTCCGCCGCCACCGCGGCGGTACGGACAGACCGTTCCTAGCGGTTCACCGGGGTCTTCCGCCCCAATTGCGGGACCGCCGCCCCTCCCTTGCGGTCTCGTAACGTCCCGCTATGTCGCCGAACCTCCGCACGCGGATTCAAGACGCGGGCCAAGACCAGTGAGTGTCCCGAACTCCGTGCCCCGAGGCTTGTCAAGGAGCCGGGAATAAGGGTTCTGCGAGAACGCCACCGGCACCATCGCAATAGTCATCTCCCGCGAGATTCCGGAACTGGGCCAACGCCGGGACGCGGGAAACGTCCAGATTCTCATCGACAGTCTGCGCGACGCCGTCAGCCCCTCGCTCGCCAAAGACGGTCGGTTCCGCGCGAAACCTCGGCAGGAAATCTCGATCTTGGCCGAGGTCCTGCCGCGCCGGCGAGCCGGCATCGAGGCGCTAACACGAAGTTCTGCAGATTGCGTCGAACCGCACAGCGACCGTTCCCATCGAAAAGCCCAGGCACCTCGCCAGCAGACAACGATCGAGAACATGAACAGTTTCGGTACCGTGCACGGCGAGGACGTTCGCGTTTGCCGACTCCCGTGACCCGTGAACCGGGTCGAAGACTGGCGGCGTAGGTTGGCAAATGATCGATATAAGTTCCGTACCTTGACAACATGTTGAAGCCTCTCCATACAATAGACCAGTCGATTAGACTGGTCGCAGCTGAGGCAAAAATGTATGGAGACCATTGGTGCTTACGAAGCCAAGACCCACCTTCCGAGCTTGCTTGATCGAGTGGCTCGAGGTGAGAGCCTGACCATCACGCGTCATGGCAAGCCGGTCGCCCGCCTTGCCCCAGTGGCTGGAGACCGGACATTGGCGAAACAGGCGGCAGCACGGATCGAGGAACGCCGCCGGCACCTGAATCGCATTCCGCTGGCCGATCTCGTCACATCGGTCCACGAGGGACACCGTTATTGATGTCCGTCGTGGCGGATTGCTCGGTGTTCCTGGCGTGGTCTCTGGCTGATGAGGATGAGCCGGTCGCAATTGAAGCCGTGCGCCGTGTCGTCAATGCCGGCGGCGTGGCGCCCGTGAATTGGTGGTATGAATTGCGCAATGCGCTGCTGACGAACGAACGTCGCGGCCGGATCACGGCACAGCAAGTGGCGGAGACGCTTGCCGACTGCGCTGCCCTTGGCATCGAGACTGACGATCGCCACGATGAGACGTTGGTCCTGGCGCTGGCACGTGAACATGCTCTGAGCGTCTACGACGCCGCCTACTTGGAAGTTGCGAGCCGGCGCCGACTGCCGTTGGCCACGCTCGACCAGAAGCTGTCAGAGGCAGCGGGGGTCGCCGGCGTTCCCACGATTGTGGCGCGTTAATCAGGATGACTTCGCCACATAGTCAAGTTCGCCACACACCGCATCCGGCTGCCGCTCGCCACGTTGGACAGGGCGCTCACCGCGACGGCACGAACCGCCGGGACCGACATGGCGGACACCGTTTAGTACTACGAGGCGACGGAGCGATCAGTCGGCTACAGGACGGGCCGCTGTCGGCGGCGGTGCGGTGTTTGCGGGCACGACGGTTTTGCCGGAAACCGAATGGGACTAGCGCGATGACCCAGGCGTTGCTCCGGATGAGATCGCGTCGGCGGAGTGACGCCATCCCGGCCGGGTTGCATCGGCATGGCCAGCGGGATGGTCGGATGCAAGGATTCAGGGATGCGCTATTGGCGGCCTGCGTTCTGCTGGTCGCGGCCGCGCAGGAAGCGGGCGCGGGGGACGGGCCGTACGTCGGAGTGGCGGCGGGATGGCACCGGGTCAGCGGCGACTACACCAAGGGAATCGGTCTCGACGTCCCGCCCGCGAGCTATGAGACGGCGACAAGCGAGGCACGGCGCGGGGTCGGGACATTACGGGCGGCGCTCGGCTACCGGACCTTCGTTGCTGGTCGCCTGTACGTCTCTGGGGAGTTCGAGGCAGCGCTCCAAGGGAGCGACGGCCCGGCGGGTTACCTGCGGGAGGGAACAGGCGTTGGGGACCGGGATGTGTGGCCGGGTCCGTGGAGCGTGAAGACGAAGGGTGCTTTCGGCATGAACACCCGACTGGGGTACGCGCCGGTCGGGCTGCTGGGCGAAGGTGGATCGGTCTATATCGTCGCCGGCGCGCACTGGGAACGGGCAACCGTGCGGCGCGGTTCCGACATCGGCGGGGAGGCGATCCGGGTTGCGGCCGATCACACGTTGCGGCCATGGGTTGTCGGAGTGGGCGTCGAGTGGGGGAGCCTGGAGCGTCGATTTGGGTTGGAGGTCCGGTACTCGGCGGCTGATCTTGAGTTCCGCACCGGCGGAGATGGGTCGGCGCTCGGGATGCCGCGCATCGACCACCGGTTCGACGTGCGCGGCATTGGCGTTCACGTGGGCTACTCCCGCTCGTTCTGACCGGAGCAGCAGGGTCAGACAACCGGTCGCAACCGACGGGACCGGGATGGATCGGACCAAGGCGGCTTGAACGGAGATCAGGGAAGCTGTGCGTGCCGTTGCCGGGCGGGGCCGTCATCACCTGCCAATGTGCATGCCGCGATACTCCGGGATTCGGCCTGCCGGCACCGGCACCGTGCGCTTACTGCCGCGTCGCGCCGAAGGCGCCCACGATGCCGGACTGCTCGAAGATGCCCGCCGCCTCGGCGTGGCCGGGACCGTAGAGGCCGCCCTGGATGCGCGCGCCGGACTGGCCCCGCGCGAACGTCCCGTCCGGCGCGACCGCAAGGTTCTCGAACAACAACGTCTCGACCGTGTGCGCCGTCCCGCGGTCGATATTCTTGATGCCGCCGAACGCGACGCGGAGGGAAGGCCCCGGGCTGCCGACCCAGAAGGCGAAGTCGTAGGTCAGGGCCGCGTCGCCCACGAGCCGCTCGCCGCG